>VGSQ01000005.1 GCA_016874975.1 Deltaproteobacteria bacterium | reverse complement strand
GGGATTACCTCTGGGGCACCGCCCTGGGCATCCTGGCCGGCACCTTCATTTTCACCTTTTTCGTGGGCGCCTTGAAAGAGGTCTGGGTCAGCGGCGACTGGGAGGGGCTGCTCTCCTGGAAGATTTTTGTGGCGCTGGCGCTCTTCGTCTTTTCCCTGTTCATCCCTAAAATCATCAACCGGTTGAAAGTCTGGAAAAGGCTCAAGGTCTCGTGAGGCAACGGCGGGATGCGCTTCGCTTTGCCGCCCTACATTGCTGCATTTCAGTGGGCCGGGGAGGAATCATGGCGGGGGGAGCCCGCCACACCTACGGTCCGCACCAGGCAACAAGCCCGGTGGGGCGGGCCTCCGCGCCCGCCAATCCCGGCGGCGGGAATGGTCGCCCCGCCGTTAACCGCCCCTCGGCGGCCAGGCGTGGTTACGGTTCTTTGTGCGCCGAGATGACCACGAAACCTTCCTGGCCATGGCCTGCCGTCACCGGCTCCTCCGAGGTGATGTCCTCCAGGTTCCGGAAAAGGGTCTGGCAGGTGCGTAGGGCGGGAAAGCGAAGCGCCTCCCGCCGTTCGCCTATGCCCTGCCTTCAGGTGTGCACCAGGTTTTTCAAGTCCCGCAGCATCTTTTCCCGGTAATGCTCCACTTCGCTATCATTGAGCATCACCATGTCGATCTGCCGGGTGTGGATGGTGAGGTAGCCCAGGGCCTTGAGGCGGTCCAGCATGAAGTCCCGGGGCTCCCCCTCCAGGCGGGCGAACAGGGCGTCTTCCCTGACGTCCACGGTGAAGTGGAGGTGCTCCAGCATCAGGCCCACCAGCTGGGCCCTGAGGCTCCTCCGGGTCTGGTCCGCGGCCCCGCCCTTGAAGGTGAAGCGCAGGTAATTCTCATAGGGCTGGTCGCCGATGAGGGCCTCCACGGTGGAAAAGTGAAAGCCCAGGCGGGAGGTAAGGTTGCAGAAATTGCGGGAGATCATGAAATAATTCTGGTTGCCGTAAATGGTGCCGCCGGCGCTGGCCAGGTTGGGGTCCGTGGCCGCGCCCATGACGATGGACATGAAGCCCCGGGCGTCCACGGGCGGCGGGCCTTCCCAGGGCACCGCGGTGATGCCTTCCCACAAGGCCAGCATGGGCGCGGAGGCGATGTCGTCCAGCGTCACCTCCTTGCCGGGCACCTCTTCGATAAAGCCGTCCTCCAGGTTCAGCACCCACCACTCCATGGGCACGTCGGTCACCAGCCGCTTGATGAAATATTTATAGACGTGGCGGTGACGGTCGAAGGCGAACATCTCCTTGACCGAGACCTCGTGGGCGTAGCGGGTGATGTCGTGCAGGGTGCGGCAGCCTTTGGGCTTGAACTCCGGGGCCTCGGGGTTGGTGAGGTTCAAGGGGGTGATAAAGGCCATTACTTCCTTCAGGGTGTCGTGCACCGGGGTGCCCACCATGAGGCCGCCCTTTTTCACCGCGGCGGCCAGGAGGGGCTCCACCCGCCCTTCGTAAATGGAGAGGCCGTCCGCATCCACGGTGACCAGGGTGCCGGGCGTGAGCTTCCGGGTGGCGTCGCCGGTGTTGAAGATGGCGGGCACGCCGTATTCCCGGGCCACGTTGGCCAGGTGGCCGGTGATGCCCCCCCGGTCGGTGATCACGGCTACGGCCCGGGGCAGCAGGGTGGCCCAGGCGGGCTGGGGGGTGGCGGCCAGCAGCACCGCGCCCTCGGGGAACTGGAGGAGGTCCAGGTTGTTCCGGACCAGGTAGAGGGGGCCGGCGGCCACCCCGGGGCTGGCCCGCTCGCCGCCGCGCAGCAGCACCGGCGCGTCCACGTCGGGGAGGGGGGGCGCGTCCGCCGCCGGCGCGGTCATCTGCTGCAAAGGGCGGCTCTGCAGCAGGAGCAGACGGCCGTCCTGGTCGTAGGACCACTCGATATCCTGTGGGCCGGCGAAATGCTCCTCCAGCAGAAGGGCCACCCGGGCCAGTTCCAGGATCTGTTCATCGGTGAGGGCCGGGCGGTCACTGTCCGGGTCCGCCTCGGTGTACACCCCTTCCTCCGGCAGGCACACCACCTTCTGCTGCTTGTGGCGCACCTCCCGGCGGGTGATGGCCAGGGGGTCCCGGGAAACCACGAACAGGTCCGGGGTGACGGCGCCGTCCACCACGGCCTTGGCCAGGCCGTGCACCGCGTTGATGACGATGGTGTCGCTCCTGATGTTGTTGGGGTCCCGGGAATACATGACGCCGCCCGCCGCGGCTTCCACCATGCGCATGCAGCCCACGCACATGGGCACGTCTTCGTCCCGGAGGCCCTTGTGGAGGCGGTAGTTCACTGCGGTCAGGGCGTACTTGCCGGCCAGGACCTCCTTGTAGACGGTGAGCAGGTGCTCTTCGGCCACGTTGAGCTCGGAGCGGTACTGGCCTGCGAAGGAGGTCTGCAGGGCGTCCTCGCCCACCGCGCTGGAGCGCAGGGCCACCCGCACCCGGCCGCCGACCCGGGCGGCCAGGTCCCGGTAGGCCTCGGTGATGGCCCGGGCCAGCTCCGGGGGCACCTGGGCGCCGATGAGGGCCATCTGGATTTCCGAACTCACCCGGTAGAGATCGCTGATATCGCGCATCTCCAGGGCCTGGAGGCGGCGGTTGATCTCCTCCTGGAGTTGGTTGTGGGTCAGAAAGAGTTCGTACGCGGCGCTGGTGATGGCGAAGCCCTCGGGCACGGCCAGGCCCGGCAGGCGGTTGACGATCTCTCCCAGGTTGGCCATTTTGCTGCCCACGCCGTCGGCCATTTCCTTGGTGATGCGGGAGAAAGGCAGCACCAGTTCAGTCAATGGCGGGGTGTGGCGGGTGCTGAGGACGGTTTCGATCCTGGCCTGGATGCCCTCGAAGATGGGGAAGAGCTCCTGGTAGCGGTTGCCGGAGAGCTCGTTTAAGGCGCGGATGATGGCGAAGACGTTGACGCACACCGCGGTGGCGTGGCCCCGGACGAAGGTCATGCCGAAGCTCTGCTGGCCGTGCGCCGCCACCTCCATTTCCGTCATGATCTGGAGCGCGGCGTTGTTGGCGGCCAACAGCATCTTGAAGGCGTGGTACTTGTCCTTGAAGCCCCGTCGCAGCTCCTCCACCATCTCCGGGGTGGCGGGCTCCTCCTTTCGAAAGGCGCGCTTAAGACGGTTCAGGAAGCTGCTGAACATGGCTAGCCCCGCCGGTCACGGGAGACCAGGCAGCCCGGCGTCAGGGGCCGGTCCACCCGGGTGCGGCCCCAGGCGTCCGCCTCGCCGACCTCCACCACCTCCACCAGACCCAGGGTGCGGCCCTCCTCGTCGGAGACTTCCAGGAGGTCGCCCGTCCGGAGGCCGTCTTTGGTTCCCAGCCCGAAGGCCACCACGAAGCCGCCCTCGGCGCGGTTGATGCGATAGATTTCGGCCTGTCCCTGTCGTTGCAGGAGCTTTTCATAACGCCGGGAGAGGAGGAACATCGCCCCGCAGGTGAGAAGGATCAGGGGCAGGGCGGTCAGGACCACCAGCCAGGGGGAAACGCCCAGATGGCGCTCCAGCACCGAGGGGGAATTGGCCCGCAGACCGGCGGCATCGGCATGCACCACCACCTGGAAGGCCGACTCCGGGTTGGCGGGCCTGCCTTTCAGGTGCACCGCGAAGTCGTAGGTGCCCGGGGGGGCGTCGCCGCTCACGGCCACCGCGCCCCGCCAGCGGGGGACGCCCAGGAAGTAGCCCCGGTGGACCTCCGTCAGGGTCACGGTGATCCGGGGGGAGCCCACGGCGACGCCCAAATCGGCGACGCTCTTGACGTCATCCTCCAGGGGGCCGTCCACGGCAATGGTCTGCCCCGGCAAACCGTGGGCCCGGTTCAAGGGCTCCCGGAAACGCCGGGACAGCACGTCGAGCACGGCCAGGGCGGCGATGAGGAAAAAGACCATGCCGATCCGGCCCACCAGGCGCCCCCATGTTCTGGCCTGCCTTACGTTCATGACTTCCTTTGGCGGCCGGGAGGGCCCCAGAATCAGCCCCCCGGGCCGCAGTTGGATTCATGGTATCACACCGTAAAGAAAAACGCCCCGGTTTTTGAGAAGATCTCCCGGGGCGTTGCCGTGTCGTCAATCCGCGCTACTTCTTGAAGATGTCCGTCTGGGTGATGTTCATCAGGCGCAGGGCCTTGCCCTCCTCTTTGTAGTAAACCCGCACCTCGTCCCCCGCCTCCCAGGCTTCCCGGGGCAGGGCCATAAATTCCTCCGGCACGGTGAAGGTCACCAGCACCCGCTGCCGGCTGGAATAGATGGTAATGGTCTTTTTTTCCTTGTCGATGAGGGGGAATTCCTTCCTGGCCACCAGGGGGCTGGTCATGGGGACCCCCTCCCTCTGATCGATCAACGTGTAGAGGATCTCTTGGAAGGCCTGGGTTTTGGGGTCAAAGATGGTGATCACCTTGGCCTTGGTGTCCAACTTCATGCGCCGCCCGGCCTTGGGCTCGGGCCCCATTTCATAGGGGTCCTCGGGAATGCGGTAAACGTGGGGCGGCAGCGTGTTGTAGTCCGGGTTGCCGGGCTCCGCCCGTTTGTCCTGGATGAGGGTGACGATGCCCTTGGCGCTGTCGAATTCAACGACCCGCCCCTGGTCCACTTTCCCCAGCTCGGCGCAGCCCAGGATCAGGGCCGCCGGCAGGATTATCAGGAAACTTAACCAAGTATAGCGCTTAGCCATAACGTTTATCTCCTCTTGCCGATGCACCGGCGGTCCGCTTATTTCCCGGCCTTTTTCATGGCCACTTCCTGCTTGGCCCCTTGCACCATGCGCACGAAGATATACATGGACATGGTGGCCACCAGGCCCAGGATGAGGACCGTGGAGGAGCCGTCCAAGAGGTCGCCGTAGGTGGGGAACCATTTGGCCATCATCTTGAGCAGGATGGAGATTGCGCAGCCGATGACGGCCAGACCGAAGGCGATGCGGATGCCGTAGCCCTTGATGTACTTGGTGGCCACGGTGCCGACCTGGGCGCCGATGGAGGCGCCGACGAGCATGATGATGGCGGCCACCAGTTCGGTGCGGCCTTTATAGGTGTAGGTGGCGGTGCCGTACAGCCCGGAGATCATGACCTCGAAGAGGTCGGTGCCCACGGCCACGTGGGTGGGACAGCCGATGAAGTAGATCAGGGCCGGCATGCGGATGAGGCCACCGCCGATGCCCAGGATGCCCGCCAGCCAGCCGGTGAGGAAGCTGACGATGATGGGCAGCCAGGCGGAGCAGTAGATCTGGGCCTCCTTGAAGTGCATCATGGGCGGGATCTTGAGCTTGTGCATGGTCTTGTGCCATTCCAGCCCGGTGGCCAGCTTGTCCACCTCGCCGCCTCTGGCCAGGGCCTCCCGCTCCTTGCGCCGCTTCTTGACCACGTCGGCAAAGACCATCCAGGCGATCAGGGCCAGCAGCACCAGGTACATATAGCGCACATAGAGTTCCACCTTGCCGATGCGCTCCAGCCACATGACCATCTGGGCCCCCAGCTCGAAGCCGCCCACGGTGCCGACGATCATAATGACGCCCAGTTTATAGTCCACGTTGCCGAACTTGCCGTGGCGCATGGTGGAGATGAGGGATTTGCCCGCCATATGGGCGATGTCGGTGCCGATGGCGAAGGCCATGGGGAAGCCCAGGATGTTGAGCCCGGGGGTCACCATCCAGGCGCCGCCCATGCCGAAGAAGCCGCCGATGATGCCCACGCCGACGCCCAGGATGATGAGTCCGGGCCAGAATATCGTCACCCCCGAGATGGGCATGAGTACATAAAAGAAATCCATGGATGAACCTCCTCAGCGCAGTCTCCGGCGGCTTAGTGCTCCGCCAGTTCCCGGGATTTCAAGTCAATGCCGATACGTTTCATGATGAGGTCGGCCACCACCCCGAAGATGAGGCCGACGACGGGAATGGCCACCACGGTGGCCAGGGTGAAGTAAAGGTGGCTCTCGTTGTAAAGATTGGCCCACCAGGCCTGCCAGCCGGAGAGCTTCCGGGTGTCGGCCACGATGACCATGGGGGCCACCTTTTCGCCGGCGGCCAGAACCAATTCGGGGAAAAAGAGCAGCAAGCCCATCCCCCAGGTGACGCCGCGTTTTATCAGTTTCCGCATGTTTTTAAGCCTCCTAGACACTTTTTCGGGCTACCGCACCACGGTGACTTCGCACGGGGCGTTGGCCACCACCTTGGCCGCAGTGGAGCCCATGAGAATCTTTTTGAAGCCGGTTCTGCCGGTGCTGCCCATGATGATGCGATCGAACTTGTCCTCTTCGGCCCGACGGATGATGTTATTGGCCGGGACCAGGCCCGCCTCCATCACCGTTTTGACGGGGATGTTCTTGGCGTCGAAGACCGCTTTGGCCTTGGCCAGCACGGCGGCCGCCTCGGCCTCCAGTTTGTCCTGGATGTTGACCGGCATTTCGTCAAAATAATCTTTGGCGAAGTAAGCCACCGTCATCAGGGTCACCTGGGCGCCCTGCTTTTCGGCCAACTCCAGACCTCGGGCCACGGCCTGCATGCCCTGTTCGGAGCCGTCGGTCGCCACCAACACTTTCATAACCAACCTCCTTTCCAACGAACGTTCTCCGCCCCCGGCGGAGTACCTGTCAGTTTTCCCTGACTCTCTGTGGCAATGCCCGTGCCAGGTTGGGAGTCGGGTTGCAGATAATTTATCTTGCTGGATTTATTGATTAACCAGAGTGCAGACCACCATCCCGCGGGAAGACGCGCCGAAGCTGCTGTCAGCATTTTTTACAGTTTGTCAAGGGAGTCGGGATCGGGCCACCCCCCCCCAGCCGGGACCCCCGGCGCCTGGAAAAGTCTTTTATGGAGGAGGGGGCCGGGGAACATGGAACCCTGCCCCCACCCCCGGAGCGTTTTATGGCGACGGTGGGATGCGTTCCTCTTTCCCGCCCGACGTTTGGCGCACGTTGCAGAGGTGGGACACCCGCCCCGGGTGTGCCGGCGCCGGCTGGAAGCCTGCACCGCCAGGGCTTTCCATCCTTTTAGAGAGAGCCGCAGACTCATGGGTAACTGCTTCGAAAAGTTTTTTGTAGGGGTCGCACTGCGCACCGTAAGGATGCTTAACTTTTCATAATTTATGGGTGAGCCCAAGGCTCATGGGTAACTGCTCTGAAAAGTCAGTCAGCTTCTCTTTGCGCCCTTTGCGCCTTTGCGAGAAACTAGATTCACGCAAAGCCGGCAAGATCGGCAAGGATTTTCATGTGTTACGGGTGGGCCAGCGGCCCATGGGGGACTGTCTTGAAATGCTCATAGCCCCGACGGGGCCACCCCCGATGATGAAAACCCCGCCGTTAGGGGCGGGTTTCAAACCCGCCTCTGCTGCCCGGGGTCGGCGGCCGCGGGCCGCCCTATGATAGGGATTTTCACGATAACTGCTCATGAGCAGGCAAGAGGGTTGCCGGGCAGGAGCTTGGGAGCGAGGGGGGGAAAGATATTCGGAACAAAGGGGAATCAGAACAGGGGCAGGAAGGTTTCCAGGGGGCGGCTTTCATGTTCCAGAAAGTAGTGCTCCAGGAAGCGTCCGTGATGAAAGCGCAGCAGCCGATGCGCCAGGGGAGTGAAGAGGCGGAGGCTGCGGCCCGCCAACAGCATGGCCACGCCTTTCTTCGCCTGCCAGTCCTGGAGGAGGGGCAGGATGAGGCGCTGCTGGTCCACGGGCGTCAGGGGGGGGCCCATAACCGCCAGAATGAGTTCCGGCTCTTTCATGAGCTCCCGGGCGAACAGGACCCGGTAGGCCACGTTGTCGGGCAGCTCCGGGGGGAAGGCGCGCAGCAGGTCCGTCAGTTCCAGGCGCTCCAGGAGGGGAGAGTGCTCCTCCAGGACCGCCGGGGCCGTGCGGGCCTGGAAGAAGCACGGACCCAGAACCAGGTTTTCGGCGACGGTGAGGCGGTGCAGGAGGGCCAGGCGGGGGCTGATGCAGGCCAGACGGCGCCGCAGGGCGAAGAGTTCCGGACGGGACAGGGCAGCCGTCTGCCGCCCCCAGAGCCGGACCTCCCCTTCCTGGGGTAACTTGAGCGTAGCCGCCACCTGGACCAGCTCCTGGGCCTGTTCCAGGGCGACGCCCTCCAGCAGCAGACATTCTTTGAGGCCCAGCTCCAGGCGGAAGGGCCGGGGCCAATGGGGGGGGTGCTCCGCCAGCACCAGCTCCCTGAGGATGAGACTGTGGTGCAGCATAACGGTTTCCTACAGATAATAAGCGGTGCTCAGGATGATGTCGAGGGAGACGACCAGCACCAGCCCCACCAGGGAACCCTTGGAAGTGTAGGCCGCCACCTCACCCAAATGGCGCTCCGCCTTCAGACCGAAATAGATGCTCACGGTGGCGATGATGCCGCCGAAAGAGGTGATCTTGCTGAAACCCAGAGCCACGTCCATGGAAGTGAGATTATGGAGGAAGGAGCCCCAATACTTCTCCCAAAAGGTTTCGCCGAACAGTTGGGAAATGAGAAATCCCCCCAGCACTGCGGCCAGGGCCATCAGCACATACAGCACCGCCAGACTGACAATGAGCCCCCAGAAACGGGGCACCCCCAGGTAGCGGTAGGGGTCGATGCCCATCAATTCCAGGGCCTCCACCTCCCGGGTGACGGCCATGGTGCCCAATTCCACGGTGATGGCCGAACCCGAATGGAGGAGCACGAAAAAGGCGGCCCACACCGGGCCCACCTCCCGGATGATAATGGTGACCAGCAGCCAGCCGACATACTCTTCGCCCTGGACCCTGGTGAGCTCCTGGGTGGCGTGCAGGTTGACCACCAGGCCCAGCATCAGGGCGGAAAAGATGAGGACGTGAGCCCCCTGGACGGAGGTGAAGTAGATCTGCTTGAGAAACTCCTGGAACATGAGGCGCCAGCCGGTGCGTTCGCTGAAGGTGCTGACCAGGAGGCGATAGTAGAGGGCGCAGATGCTCAGCAGCCTGGAGGAATAGTCCAGCACGGCCCGGGACAGGGCAAACCAGACCTGGGACAGGGCGCCGGGCAGGCCGGCAAACAGATTAGATATAGGGGTCAAAAGATTCATGGCGGATCGGCGCCTGGGGGAGTGCCAGGATCAGGACCAGGCCGCCCTGGGGGCGGGGGGTGATTTCCAGGGTGCCGCCGTGCTGTTCGGCCACGGCCGCGGCCAAAGCCGGCCCCAGACGCTCCCGGAAGTCCGAGGTGGCCTGGAGAGGGTTGAGGAGCTGCTGGCAGCTCTCCAAAGAGAAGGGTGGACCGGAAACCTCGAAAGTGATGCGGACCATGCCCTCTGCGGGTGATTCGGCCCGCAGCGCCAGCTCCCCTTCGGGGGGCGCCAGGTCGCCGATGAATTCCACCAGGTACAGCAGGGCGTGCTCCAGGTCGTGGGGGCTGCCCCAGACCTGGGGCAGGGGCTCGATATGCTGGATGAAGCGGGTGCCCGCCGGCGCCCCCAGGGTCGCCAGGCGCCAGGCGCTCAGCAGGCCGGGGTTGAGATCCACCATTTTCCAGGTAGGAGAGGGCGCGCCGCCGAAACGGGCCAGGTCCTGCCATCCCGTATCCAGGGAGGTGAGCAGGCGCCGGCGCTCCCGGAAGACGCCGTTTCCCTGGCGGGCCTGCTGCGCCTCCGTTTCCAGGGAGAGGAGCCGGGTGATCCAGGCGTGGCTGGGTGGGATGATGCGCTGGGCCACCTTGCCCAGGGAGGCCTGACGCTCCGTCGCCAACAGCCGCTGGCCCAGCCGGGGCAGCGCCTCCCCCAGGCGGATCAGGCTGTTCTTGATATCCGCGGCTTCAGCCTGATCCTGGGTTTCCACCCGCTTGAGATTTTCCAGCCACAGGTCGAATTCCCGGGGCCGCACCGCTCCCAGGGATCGACTGACCGCGCCCAGCTCCCGCAGCGGCTCGGTGAGGCGCCGGGCCCAGAGGGAGAGGAGCCCCAGGGCCAGCAAGCCGGCCACCGTCAGGCTGAGGATGATTTCCAGCCAGATGGCCCAGCGGATGCGCTGCTGCTCCTGGGATTGCAGCAGGAGCAAAGACGAGATGGTGGCGGTGTCGATGCCGATCTTGGCCACCCCCCAGTAAATCGCCCCTTCCTCCGGCATCAGCACATGCACCGGCAGATAGCGGAGGAGCATTTCCCCCTCCTTCTTGGAGCCGCGGTTGACGGATTCCAGCAGCAGGCGGTCCACCCGGTGCTTTTCGTTCAGGAAGTCCAACAGCTCCTTTTCCAGCCCCTCAAATTGCTTCATCACCTTCTGGGGGCCGGGCATGGGCGGCAACTCCGGCGCCTCCCGTCGGTAAAACATATAGGTGAGATGCCGGCCCTGGGGGTCGGCCTTGCCGGCGATGAGCTCGATGCCTTCGATGATCTCGTTGAAAGTCACCTTCTGCCAGATCAGATTTTTGATGCGCCGGTCCACGTCGTTCTCTTCCCCCGGGGCCACCAGCAGCAACTCGTTGAGCTGGGAGAACTCCAACACCAGCAGACGGGAGATGGTGGTGGCTTCAGCCTCCTGGGACTTCCGCATGGTTTGGATGGTGCGGTCCAGAAGTCCTTCGAGGGTGAGGTTGAGCAGGGGGAAGAACAGCAGGATGACGCAGGCGCACAGCAGGAAGGTGGCCGCCACCAGGGTGAAGAGGCGGGATCGCAGGGTGTATTTGGGGAAAGAGAACCTGACCTTCATCTCAGTCGTCGGCCTTGAGTCCCCGCAACTCTTTAATGATCTCCTCGAAGGCGCCCTCCGGCGAGCGCTGTCCGTTGATCGCCTCCAGGAGGTGCTTTTCCAGGGTGTTGTTGACGCGCCGGCTCTGGGGTCGGGCCCGCAGGCGCATGTCCGTGACGGCGAAGGCGTCCCGGTAGAGCTGCTGCACCTCCGGATGTTCCAGCCGCTTCAGCGCGCTCTCCAGGGAGGGCACCTGACCCTGTATCCGGGCGGCCAGGAGCTGGAATTCCACATCCGCCACCAGGTTGATGAATCTCTTGGCGTCGGCGATGACTTCCGGGCTGGTGACGGCGAAGCGGTTGACGCCCCAGCCGAAGGAGCCCACGTTGGCATAACGGTGCGGCTGTCCGGTCTGGCAGGGGATGGGGGCCACTCCCACCTGGTTCAGGTTGACCAGGGCGCCGGGGCTGCGGCCTTCTCCTTTGCGGATCAGTTCCTTTAGATCATTGAGGCGGGTGTTCCAGTTGATCATGAAGAGGGCCTCGCCCCGGTAGAAGGCCTGACGCAGAGAGCCCGGGGCTTCAAACTGGGCCAGCTCTTTGGGCCCGGGGGCGATGCCGCCCTGGAGGGACCGGATTTCGGAGAGAGCCGCCACCGCGGCTGACAGATTCCCCTTGCGATGGAGGACCAACCGGCCCCGGTCATCGATGACCCGGCCGCCGAACCCCCACAGGATGGGGTAGAAGTCGTTGACGAAATTGGTGTAATGGAACAGGAGTCCGTGCTTCAGAGATTTTTCCAGGGGAAGAATCTTCCGGCAGGCGGCCCTGAGTTCCTCCCAGGTGCGGGGAGGGGGGACTTGGTAACGTTGCAGCAGGTCCTGCCGGAAAAACAGGATGTTGCCCTTGATCTGGGTGGGCACGGCCACCAGTTCCTGGATGGGCGGGCCCCCGGGCCGGGGCACGGCCACGGAAAAGGCCTCCGCCACCGCCGGAGCCAGATGGTTGCGCAGGAAAATGTTGGTGCGCTCCAGTTCATAGAGCCAACCCGCGGCGCCGTAACGCTGCACCCAGGGGGCGTCCAACAGCAGCACCGCCGGGACCTTGCTCTCGGTGGACAGGCCCAGCACGAAGGGCTCGAAGGGCAGCAGGGATTCAGGCACCAACAACCCCTTAAAGGAGCGGTCGAAGTCCCGATAGCCGCTGAGCTGCGACTCCTTGCCCAGAAACCGGATGATCTCCCGGGTGGGGCCGTCGTCGGTGAAGGTGAGCACCCGCCGGGACACTTCCTCCGGAGGTCGGCCGCACCCCAACGGCAAGAGGAGTGCGCCGACCAGGATAACAACCAGGAAGAGGCGGCTATCTGTCATCATGGGAGAGAGACTCGGACCTGGCGCCGCCGCCGGCTTCGGCCTCCGGCCGTCTTCCGGCCAGAAAGAGGGAGAGGGAGCGCCGGTGGCGGTCCAGGTTCAGGGGCCACAGGAAAATGAGGCAACACAGCAGACCGAGGCCCTCCAGCAGAAAGACCCAGCCGTAGGCTCCCCGGAGATCGCCCAGGGAGTGGTGCAGGAAGTCCTTGAGAAAGCCCCCGGTCATTTCCCCGGCCGCCAGGGCCAGACCGCTGACCAGATTCCAGAGGCCCATGAAAATGCCGCTGAAGGCGGGGTGAGCCATGTTCATGGTGAGGTGGGAGAGGCCCACGTTGTAGATGCCCCGGGAAAAGCCCAGCAGCCAGAGGGCCCCCAGAGCGCCCTTAGCCATAGGGAAAAAGGACGAGAGGCTGAGCAACCCGAAGGCGGCTCCGCCCAGGACCAGACTCAGGGCCAATACCAGCCGCCCCCCGGCGCGTTGGCGGGCGCTCAAGAGCAGGTGGAGGCCGGACATGCCCAGGATGATCCCATAGGAAACGTAAATGCCGAACCGGCTGGTCTCAGCCACCGGCAGGGAGAGCACTTCCCCCCCGTAGGCGGTGAGGAGGAAAGTCTGGAGAGACAGAAAGAATATGCTGGCGAAGAGAAAGCCGAAAAAAATGCGGGTCTGGCCGTTGCCCATCAGAAACCGCAGGCTGGGACCCAACCCCACCTCTGCCTCTCCCCGGGAAGGCTCTGGTGGCGACGGCGGCTCCACCCCCCAGGCCCCCCAGAGGGTCACCGCCAGCACCGCCAGGGTGATGAGGGCGAAGAGGCGGTCCAGCTCCTGGGGGTCATAGTTGGGAAAGAGCACGCTGATGAAAAAGGAGCCCACAATGAACCCGCCCAGGGTGAGAATCCACACCTGGGTCAGCGCCGGCCCCCGCTCCTGTTCCGGGAGGCGGTCCACCAGCAGGGCGTTGATGGCGGTGGCCGAGACGGTGGTGCCGATGCCGAACAGGGAAAAGAGGATCACCCCCTGCCAGATTAAATTCCGCTGGCCGGGAGCGGCCCCCAGGGCCTGAGCCCAGCCGGGGAAAAAGGGCATGACCGCGATGGCCAGCAGCATCCCGCCCCACAGATAAGGTGTGCGGTGACGCCCCCAGAGCGCGCGGGCGTCGGAGAAATAGCCGGTGACCAGACCCACCGGGGTCATCACGTGCTGGAAGGCGAAACAAAAAGTGACCTGGGCGGCGGGCACCGACAGATCCACGATAAGCACCCGGTTGAGGACGTTGGCCAGCAACACCACCAACAGCGAGGTGGCGAAACGGACCAACCCCAGCTTCACAACCAGGAGATGTACGCTCATAATCCTGTCAGAGCATAAACCGGCGGACCGGAAAAGTAAAGGGCGGGTGCGCCCGGACCCCCGGCCGGCCGGCTGCATCTGCATGGGAAAGTTTGGGGCGGAGGAGGGGGCAAACCATGCTTCTCCGGCCTTTCCCCCAAAAACCGCTGATCCAGGGGGTGCTGGTCCCAGGGACGTCAGCTCAACAACACCGCAATGATGCCGCTCAGAAAGACCGCGTCAAAGGTCCCGGCGCCGCCGATGGAGGCCACCGGCGCCCCCAGCCGGGTGATCTCCCTTAACTTGAGCAGGTCGGCGCCGATAAGCGTCCCCATGGTGCTGGCAACATAAGCGCTGGGGGCCCGCAGCTCCACGGGGCAGAGGAGAAAGGCTCCCAGCACCGCCAAAACAGGGGGCGCCAGCCCCGGCACGGCAATCCCCAGCCCCCGCACCGGCCGGGCCAGGAAGAACATCACCAGGGTCACCAGCCCCAGCAGGACCAGCGTGCCCAGGCAGAATTCCATGCGGCCCAGCAGATAGAGGGACAGCAGCGTGGGGATGACGGCTCCGCCCAGATTCACCGCCAGCACCGTATGGCGCCGCTGCGCCTGGGGGATGCGCACCCGCAGGCCGTAATAGCGGATCACCCGGTCACCTTCCACCTCCATGCTCTTCAGGGTGGTGAGGGGGATGTTCACCAGGCTGCCGGCCAGGGTGGCGATGAGGAGGACAAAGACGGCCCCGGGAGACAACCCCAGCTTGGCAAAGGCGCTGCCGATGGCCCCCACCAAGAGAAAGGGCAGCAGGATCAATGCCAGGCCCAGCAGCACCAGCATGAAAAAAGACATCAAGGGGGGAAAGATCATCTTCATTCGGATTCCGGTCACCGGGCAGAGGTCCGGCGGGGTGCAGGAGCCGCACCCCGGCCGTTGCCCGGCGCTTCTCTTGTGATCGCAGGGCAAGTTCAGTATTGACAATGAGGTTCTCCCAGGCAACCATAAGTGGCGCGCCCCGGGGAGAATTGCTGGTGGCTCATGGTCGCCCGGCGCCTGTGGCGCACCGCCGACACCCTTGTCGGGTCCGGCTGCGCCTTCCCGCCCCGGCGTCTCTTTCCTGCCGGGGCTGTTCCTGGAATGGCCGTTTTGGAGACGCGGCGGCGGCGAAAGACAATGTCCGGCCTGTCCTATCATACCGCCCTCAGAGAGTGGGCCGGGCCGCGAAAAGGCGCGGGTGGGCGGCGCCGAGCGATCAACCGGATCTTCGCATCCGGCCAATCAGGGAGAACCGGCCCGGCCGCAGACGGACAGGGCCACAGGGCCACCATGGCACGCACCGGGGCAAAAGTCAATCAGGACGGTGTCTCGTGAGCCTTGGCCTCTCTCCAAAAGGATGAAAAGTCAGGCAGCGCAGGGTGTCAGCCTTTGCCTGGTTCCCAAGCAGTCGCGCCTGGGCCGCTGGCCCACCCGTAACACATGAAAAGATTCTGTGGGGGGAGAACCGGGGGAACACAGTTCCCCCGCCCTCCCCCCACACCCCCCTCCCAGCCCCCTTTATGGGGGGCCCATAAACAAGCGATATGGGAGTGGGGGAGGGGGGGTTTTGTTAATTATCCCCGACGCTTCAATCGTCAGGGGCAGCCGGCCGGTTTCTTGTTTCCCGGTCCGACAATGGTTATTACTTTTAATAAACGGGCAGCTAGCTTGGCAGGTCGTGCTGTGGATGGGGGGTCCGGAGAGCATCTTCCCGGACCCGCCGGCGTGGCGGCGTTTTTTGTAAGGAATCGGGATGCGAAGATAATTATTGGCAGGGCGGTCCGTCGGCAGCGGCGGCCAGGCGGCGGTTATGGAAAAAAGAAACAAATTTGCAGCTCTGCTGGGGTTCCTGGCGTTTCTCCTGGTGAATTACCCCTTGCTGGGCATCGGCAACCGCGAAGCCTTCTGGGCAGGGGTGCCGGTCCTGATTTGGTACTTGCACGGGGTTTGGCTCCTGGCCATCGTCGGCCTGTATATCCTGGGCGCCCGGCTCATCTCCCGGGAGTGAGCCGACGCACATCTCGAAACCTATGCTGAACACGGGACTGGTCGCCGCAGCCGCCTTCGGCTATCTCTTGCTCCTCTTTGCCATTGCCTATTACGGGGACAGGCAACGGGGCCGGGGGCGGAGCGTCATTGCCAATCCCTATATTTACGCCTTGTCCCTGGCCATCTATTGCACCGCCTGGACGTTTTTCGGCAGCGTGGGCAAGGCCGCCACCCAGGGCGTGACCTTTCTTACCATTTACCTGGGCCCCACCATCATCGCCTTTTCCTGGTGGTTCGGTTTGCGGAAGCTGCTGCGCATCTGCAAGGAAAACCACCTCACCACCATGTCCGATTTTCTGACTTTGCGCTACGGCAAAGGGGCCCTGGTGGGGGCGGTGGCCACCGTGGGGGTGCTCTTCGCCATCATCCCGTATATCGGCCTGCAGCTCAAGTCCATTTCCGACACCTTCAACATCCTGGTGCAAAAACACATTCTCCCGCCCCAGGTCACGCCTTTCTATCTGGACACCGCCCTGTACGTGGCCCTGGTCCTGGCCCTGTTCGGCATCCTGTTCGGAGCCCGTCACCTGGACCCCACGGAACGCCACGAGGGTTTGGTGACGGTGGTGGTGTTTGAATCGCTCATCGAGTTGGTGGCTTTCTGGAGCCTGGGGCTGCTGGTGACTTTCTGGATTTTCTCCGGCTGGCAGGACATCTTCCAGCGCATCAGCGAGACGCCCGACTTCCGGCACCTGCTCCTGGTGAACACCGGCCCCCAGAACAGCTACACCCTGCTGGCGACGCTCACCATCCTGGCCATGGGGGCCATTCACTTCCTGCCCCGGATGTTCCACATGGCGGTGGTGGAGAATACCGATGAGCGGCACATTCTCACGGCCATGTGGCTGTTCCCCTTGTATCTGTTGTTGATTAACCTGTTTGTCATACCCATTGCCCTGGGAGGCCTGCTGATGGGTCTGCCCCAGAACCAGGCCGACACGTTCGTGCTGCGCCTGCCCCTGGTCACCGGTCACCCCTATCTGGCCCTGCTGGTCTTCCTGGGGGGGTTGTCGGCCTCCACCGCCATGGTGGCCGTGGCCTCCATCACCGTGAGCACCATGCTCCTCAACAGCCTGGTGATGCCCCTGGCCATCCGGCTGAAGCTGGGAGACCGCCTGTCCCCCCACCTGTTGACCATCAAACGGATATTCATTCTGCTATTGATTCTCATGGGTTATGTGGGCTATCTCCTGGTCTGGCCCTCCGTGATGCTGGTGGACATCGGGCTCATCGCCTTTTGCGGGGTGATGCAGTTGGTGCCGGCCATGCTGGGGGCCCTGTACTGGCGGGACGCCACCCGCTGGGGGGCCTTGGCCGGTTTGCTGGCCGGCTTCGCCCTGTGGGCCTATACCCTGGTCCTGCCCTACCTGGTGGAAGCGGGCTGGTTCCCCCTGACGGTCCTGTCGGAAGGCCCCTTGGGGCTGGCCTTTCTCAAGCCCACCGCCCTGCTGGGTCTCACCGGTCTGGACCGCCTCTCCCACGCCTTTTTCTGGTCCTTGCTGGTGAATGCCGCGGCCTTTGTCTGCGTCTCGCTGTTGACGGAGCCCACCCCGGTGGAGTCGGAACAGGCCCGGCGGTTTGTGGAGGTCTTTGCCGGGGAGAGGGAGCGGCCTTTGGAGAAGCGGTACACCTATCTGCCCGAGTTGGAGCACATGACCCGCTTCATGGCCAGGCTTATCGGCCCCCGGAAGGCCGAGGAAGCCTGCCAGGCCTTTCTGCGGGAGGTGGCCGCGCCCGAAGCCGACTGGGGGGACCGGGAAAAGCTGCGCCTGGTGGATTTCGTGGAACGCACCATCGCCGGCTCCATCGGTCCGGCCGCGGCCCGGGTGTTGGTGGAGGGGTATCTCTCCTCCTCGGGCTCCCGGATGGAAGAAGTCCTGGACCTCTTCAGCCGCATCTCCAGCTCCCTGGAAGAAAGTGAACAACAGTTGAAGCGCCGGGTGGCGGAACTCACGGTGCTCTACGAGGCGGCCCGCCGGCTGGCCACCTCTCTGCACATTCCCGATGTCCTGCACGGGGTGCTGGGAGTTTTGGTGTCCCAACTGGGGGTGGAGAGGTGCGCCGTGCGGCTTCTGGACGAACATGGCGCACTCCACCTGAAAGGGTCTCGGGGCCTGCCGCCCGAGGCCCGGGAGCAGACGGTGAGGCCCCTGCCCCAGTCGCTGCTGGAGCAATGCCTGTCCTCCCACCAGGTGATTTCCGTGCCGGATGCGGAGGTGGTGGCGAACCGGCTCGACGGACTGTTGCCGGAGGAAACGGAGGGCTCCCTGGTGCTGGCGCCCATCACCACCGAAACCCAGACCCTGGGGGTGTTGAGTGCGGCCAGCAGCCAGAAAGGATATTTTGCCAAGGAGCACGTGGAGTTCTTCCAATCTCTGGCCGGGCATCTGGGACTGGCCGTGCGCACCGCCAACGTGGAAGAGGCGCTGCGCCTGGATGAGTCCCGCCTCGAGGCGGTGTGGCAACTGAGTCAGATGACCGGGGCCTCCCTGAAGGAAATTGTGGATTTTGCCCTGGAGGAAGGGGTCCGGCTCACCAGGAGCCGGATCGGTTACCTGGCCTTCATGAACGAAGAGGAAACGGTCCTGACCATTCATTCCTGGTCCAAGACGGCCATGCAGCAGTGCGCCATCATCGATAAACCCATCGTCTATCCTTTGGAGACCACCGGCCTCTGGGGCGAGGCCGTGCGCCAGCGGCGGCCCGTCATCACCAATGATTACGATGCGCCCAATCCCTACAAAAAGGGGTACCCGGAGGGCCACGTGCCCATCCGGCGTCACCTCAATATTCCGGTGGTCGACGGCGACCGCATCGTCGCGGTGGCCGGGGTGGGCAACAAGGACGAGGAATACGACGAATCGGATGTCCGCCAGTTGACCCTGCTGATGAACGGCATGTGGTGGCAGATCAAACGGCAGCGGGCCGAAGAGGCCCTGGCCGCCGAGGTGGAGCGCGGCATTTACTTTCAGAAACTGCTGCTCCACACCTGCATGGACGGCATCATCGCCCATGATCTGAGCGGCATAGTCCGCACCTTTAATGAAACCGCCGCCAAAATCGCGGGGTATGCACCGGAAGAGGTCATCGGCAAGATGAACGTGGCGGGACTCTACGCCCCCGGCCGTCTGGAGGAGATTCAGGAAAAGATTCATGACCCCTCCTACATGGGCGTGGGCATCCTGGAGAACCACGACACCGAACTGCTGCACAAGGACGGCACCCCCATCCCGGTGTGGATTTCGGCCCGGGTGCTCTACGAAAACGACAAAGAAATCGGCATGATCGGCCACATCAAGGACCTGCGGGAGCGGAAGCGCATGGAGACCGAACTCCTCCGCAGCGAGCGCCTGGCCGCCCTGGGCAAGATGGCGGCCCATATCAGCCATGAAATTAAAAACCCCCTGATGCTCATCGGCGGCTTCGCCCGGCAGGTGCTCAAGGATGTGACCGGAGATCCTCAGAAGAACCAGGAGAAACTGCAGATTATTGTGGATGAAGTGCGCCGTCTGGAAGATTTTCTTGTGGAAGTGGGGAGTTATGCCAAATTCTCCGAGCCCCGGAAGGAACCGGGCGATCTCAACACCCTGATTCAGGAGACTTCCCAGCGGCTGGAACCCAGTCTAAGGGAAAGAGACCTGGACCTGGTGCTGGACCTGGAGCCCCGGCTGCCGGAACTGCAGTTCGACCCGCTGCATCTGCGCCAGGTGATCCTCAATATCGCCAAGAACGGCATCGAAGCCATGACCGCCGGGGGAACCCTGACCATTGCCACCGGCCGGGAGGGGGACTGGGTCTTCTTTCGGGTGAGCGATACGGGGGAGGGCATACCGCCGGAGATCCGGGACAAAATCTTTCAGCCCTTCTTTTCCTCCAAACCCAAAGGGAGCGGCCTGGGGCTGGCCATCTCCCAGAAGATCATCGAGGCCCACCAGGGAGAAATCACCCTCGACAGCGAACCCCACCAATGGACCCGAGTGACCGTCTTCCTGCCCATCGCCGCCGACCAGCAGCCGCGGGAAGGCGAATGATGAAGTGGGAAGAGGGCCCGGGGAGGGGCGGCTCCGGTGGCGCAGGGGGCTCACCTGCGGCCCCACCACAGAAAATCATATAACATTACCAATATATATGGTGCGCGGCGCGCACCCTGTGGAGCAACTTCTACAGTCTTTTTCAGGGAAAGACCGACGGATGCCTCAAGGTTCTCGGAAAATGGTCTCTCTGGCCTCGGGGGCGGAGCAGGCGCCCCTCAGCCTGGACAGCGCCCTGCGGTTTCACTGTCATGCGGGGCTGCCCTGCTTCAACCGGTGCTGCCGCACCCCCACCGTCATCCTGAGCCCCTATGACCTGGTGCGCCTGAAACAGTGCCTCAAGATCGGCTCCGGGGAACTGCTGCGGCGCTGCACAGTGCAGGTCGTGGAACAATCCTCCAACCTGCCCCTGGTCTTCCTGGACGTGCACCGCACCCCCGAGCCCCGCTGTCCCTTCGTGGGCGAGCAGGGGTGCACGGTCTATGCCCACCGGCCCGCCGCCTGCCGGCTCTTTCCCGTCACCATGGGCAGCCGCCTCACCGCCGGGGGCGTGGAGGACCTGTACTTCTGCTCTCCGTTGGAGTATTGCCGGGGCTTTGACGACGGGCAAGAGTGGACCGTGGCCTCCTGGCGCACGCACCAGGGTTTTGACGAATACGACCGGGGCCGGCGGGAATGGTTGGAAATCCTGCTCAGGGCGACGCTCAAGGGGCCCGGAGAGGTGGATGCCCACCTCCAGAAACTCTTTGCCGCAGCCATGTACGATCTGGACCGATGGCGCGCCCTGGCGGCGCCACCGGACTTCCACGGCCTCGGTCTTAAAGACGGCCCGACGCCTCCCCCGCTCCAGGCCGACGACTGGGAATGGCTCTCCTTCAGCTATGCTTTCCTGAAATTCCTTCTGTTTCCCGCGCAGATCCCTTTTCTGCAGGGGCGGGTTTGAGAGCCCCCTGGTGGGCTTTTCATCCTCGGGGTTGGCCCTGCCGCGGGCCATGAGCTTGTTCCGGGTAATTTCTAGGATGGATATGCCGCACGGCGTAATACCACTTCTTTGCGCCACCCTATAGGAGGGCTCTGAGAAAATTTTTCGGAAATAGAGGGCCGGAGGTCGCAGACCCCTGCCCCGCTCCAGCTTTTCTGGTCCGAGCGCTCCCCCGACAGCTCCAGTGAATTCCCTTCATCCCGCAAATTCTTGACAAAATTAACCCCTGATGGTAAATTCACCGGATATTTTTACACTTCGCAAGGAGGGCCGGGATGACCTTTCAGGAACTCTTGATGACCCTGGAGCGCTTTTTTGCGGACCGGGGGTGCATCATCGTCCAACCCTATGACGTCGAAGTGGGGGCCGGCACCTTCAGCCCCCACACGTTGCTGCGGGCCCTGGGGCCGGAGCCCTGGAACGTGGCCTACGTGGAGCCCTCCCGGCGCCCCACCGACGGCCGCTACGGCGAAAACCCCAACCGTCTGCAACACTATTACCAGTACCAGGTTATCATGAAGCCCTCTCCCAAGAATATCCAGGAAATCTACCTGGACAGCCTGCGGGCCCTGGGCCTGGACCCCCTGGACCACGACATCCGCTTCGTGGAAGACGACTGGGAGTCCCCCACCCTGGGCGCCTGGGGCCTGGGCTGGGAGGTCTGGCTGGACGGCATGGAGATCACCCAGTTCACCTATTTCCAGCAGGCCGGCGGCATCGACCTGAAGCCGGTGAGCGCCGAACTCACCTACGGCCCCGAACGCATCGCCATGTATCTGCAGGGCGTGGAGAGCGTCTATGACCTGGAGTGGACCACGGGCATCACCTACGGCGAAGTCCACCACCGGGGGGAAGTGGAGCATTCCATTTATAATTTCGAGCAGGCCGACGTGGACATGCTCTTCCGGCTGTTCGACATGTACGAGAAGGAGAGCCTGCGCATCATCGGGCAGGGGCTGGTGCTGCCCGCGTACGACTATTGCCTGAAATGCTCCCACACCTTCAACCTGCTCAACGCCCGGGGGGCCATCAGCGTGGCGGAACGGGCCAGCATCATCGGCCGGGTGCGCCACCTGGCCCGCATGTGCTCCGAAGGCTACCTCAAACAGCGGGAAGAGATGGGTTTTCCGTTGTTGAAGAAGTAAGCGAGGAACCGATGGCACCAGAATTCCTGTTGGAGATTGGCACCGAGGAGATCCCGGCTCGTTTCATCCCGCCGGTTTTGGAAGAGATGGCCGCGTCGTTCAAGAAGCGGCTGGAGCAGGAACGCATCGCCGTGGGAGAGGTCCTCACCTGGGGCACCCCCCGGCGGCTCACGTTGGTGGCCAAAGGCATGGCCGGGTCCCAGGCCGACGTCACCCAGGAGGTGGTGGGGCCGCCCAAGGCCGTGGCCTATGACGCCGCGGGTAAGCCCACCGCGGCGCTGCTGGGCTTTGCCAAGGCCCAGGGGGTGGCGCTGGTGGACCTGATGGAAGTGGAGACCCCCCGGGGGGTTTACCTGGCGGTGCTGAAGCGGTCCGTGGGGCTGCCCACCCGGGAGCGCCTGTCCCGGTTTCTGCCCGAGTTCATCCTGGGGCTAAGTTTCCCCAAGTCCATGCGCTGGGGCGACCTGGACGTCACCTTCGCCCGACCCATCCATTGGATCCTGGCCCGTTTCGGCGGCGAGGAGGTGTCCTTCCCTCTGGGCGACGTGGTCAGCGGCGGGGTCACCTGCGGGCATCGCTTCCTGGCCCCCCAACCCGTGGAGGTCAAGGACGCCGAGGCGTATCTGGCCGCTCTCCAGGGGGCCCACGTCATCGTCGATCCCTCGCGGCGCCGGGCCTACCTGGAGGCGGAGCTGGCCAAAGCCGCGGCCTCGGTGGGCGGGGAAGTGGTCCCCAACCCCGGCCTGGTGGAGGAGAACACCTTCCTGGTGGAACTCCCCTCCGTGGTGGTGGGCAATTTTGAGGAGCTCTTCCTGGCCCTGCCCGACGAGGTGCTCATCACCTCCATGCGGGAGCACCAGCGTTATTTTTCCCTGCGGGGCAAAGACGGCAAGCTCCTGCCCCATTTCATTGCGGTGAACAACACCCTGACCCGGGACCCGGAGGTGGTGGCCCGGGGGCACGAGCGGGTGCTCCGGGCCCGCCTGGCGGACGCCATGTACTTCTTCCAGACGGACTCCAAGGTGAAACTGGAGACCTGGGTGGAGGAGCTGAAAGGCGTGGTCTTCCACTCGGCGCTGGGCACTTCGTATGAAAAGATGGGTCGCTTCCGGGCGTTGGCGGATTATCTGCAGCGCCATCTCGAAAGCGAGGACGCCGGCCGGCGACCGATGCCCGGCCCCGAGGCGGTGCAGCGGGCCGCCTTCCTCTGCAAGGCCGACATCGTCTCGGAGATGGTGGGCGAATTTCCCAGCCTGCAGGGGGTGATGGGTAAGGTTTACGCCCTTCAGGCGGGGGAGGAACCGGCGGTGGCCGAGGCGGTTTTCACCCACTATCTGCCCCGCCATGCCGGGGACGACCTGCCGGAAGACGCGCTGGGATGTCTGGTGGGCCTGGCCGACCGGCTGGACACCATCTGCGGCCTGTTCGGGGTGGGCCTCACCCCCACCGGGGCCGCCGACCCCTATGGTTTGCGACGCCACGCCCTGGCCGTCATCAACATCCTGCTGGCCCGGCGGCTGCACCTGGACCTTCCCGAAGCGCTGGCCGCGGCCCTCGGGCTCCTGGAAGGGAAAATCACCCGCGCTCCCGAGGAAACGGCCCTGGAACTTCTGGACTTCTTTCAGACGCGGCTGCAGCACCTCCTGTTGGGCGAGGGTTTCGATCACGAGACCGTGGCTGCGGTCTTGAGCGCCGGCTGCCGGGACGTGGTGGAGGCCGCGGACAAGGTGAAGGCCCTGCACGAGGTCCGCCAGAGCCCTGAATTCCCGGCCCTGGCGGTGGCCTTCAAGCGGGTCATCAACATCTCTTTAGGGGCCGAAGGGGGCGAGGTGAACGAGATGCTCTTCGAGCACCCCGAGGAGCGCCTCCTGGCGGAGATGGCCGCCCTCATGGAGACGGAGGTGGACCAGGCTCTGGCCGGCCGGGACTACGCCGGCGCCTGCCGCAGTCTCACCAGACTCAAGGGCCCCGTGGACGCCTTCTTCGACAGGGTGCTGGTCATGGCCGAAGACCCGGCCCTGCGCCGCAACCGCCTGGCTCTCTTGCGCCGCATCAGCGACAACTTCCTGAAGATGGCCGACTTTTCCCGCATCACCACCTGACCCATGGGCTGGTTTCGCCGCAAACCCAAAGATCATGAGGGGCCGCCGCAGGACGCGGCCCCTGTCGCCGAAGGGCAGGCCCCGGCAGAGCCCGAGGCCCCGGCGGATGCGGCCGCGCCGCCTGAGCCGGTGACGGCGGAGGAGACCCAGGCCGCGCCGGAGGAAGACGAAATCCTCCTGGAGGACCTGGCCGAACCCGAGGAACTCCGGAAAGGCCTGTTCCGCCGCCTGCGGGAGCGCCTGGGCCGCACCCGCCAGGCCCTGGCCGGGGGCTTGAGCCGCCTGTTCAGCGGCCGCCGGGCGGTGGACGACGAGCTCCTGGACGAGTTAGAAGAGTTGCTCATCACTGCGGACCTGGGGGTGGACACCACCATGGGCCTGATGGCCACTCTCCGGGAGCGCGTCCGGCGTCGGGAGTTGGGCGACATGGACCGCCTCAAGGCCGTGCTCCATGAAGAGATGGTGCGCCTCCTCAGCGCCCCGCCCCCTCCGGCGCGGGACGCCTCCCCCTGGGTGGTGCTGCTGGTGGGCGTCAACGGCGTGGGCAAGACCACCACCATCGCCAAGCTGGCCCACCGGGAGCGCCGGGCCGGCCGGGAGCCGCTGCTGGTGGCGGCGGACACCTTCCGGGCCGCGGCCGCGGAGCAACTGGAAATCTGGGGCGGCCGGGTGGGGGCCCAGGTGGTGCGCCAGCAGCACGGCGCCGACCCCGCCGCGGTGGTCTTCGACGGCTTGAGCGCCGCCCTGGCCCGGCAGGCGGACACCGTTTTCATCGACACCGCGGGCCGCCTGCACACCAAGGTCAACCTCATGGAGGAGCTGAAAAAAATCCACCGCACCGCGGCCAAGAAGCTGCCCGGCGCCCCCCACGAAGTCCTGCTCATCCTGGACGCCACCACCGGACAGAACGCCCTGAGCCAGGCCCGCCTCTTCCAGGAGGCGGTGGGCGTCACCGGCATCATCCTCACCAAACTGGACGGCACCGCCAAGGGCGGCATGGCCCTGGCCGTGGCCCACGAAACGGGCCTGCCCCTGCGCTACCTGGGGGTGGGGGAAACCCTGGAGGACCTGCGGCCCTTCGACGCCCAGGCCTTCGTGGCCGCCATCCTGGGCGAGGAAGAACCTCCCGAAGGCTGAATCATATCCCCTGAATCAATGCTGTCCGGTAGTGATTTTGCAGTTGCGTGTTTTTTAAGCCCCCTCCCCACGGTGGCATTGGCGCTAACTTAAGAAAAAACCAGTTTACATCATAACATACCGATTTTACTTAAAATCCCCTAAATCCCCCTTTTCCAAAGGGGGACTTCGGGTCACCGACTGCTCATTCCCCCCTTTGGCAAAGGGTGGTAAGGGGGGATTTATCTTGACTGTTCAACAGGTTACCCTTGGCATACCCACTGCTTGCTTAAGTTAGCGCCAATGCCCCGTCGGGGGGGGGAGAGGGGGTAATGAGACGGTTTTTGCTTTCTTCCCTCTCCCCCGATGGGGGAGAGGGTTAGGGTGAGGGGGAATTAACTCTTTGCGCTCCTCTCAATGAATACGTTACCGAATTTATGAAACGGTGTACTAAGGCGCCGTCGCCCTCAGACCATATTTTACCGAGAAAGTCCCACGGTGACCAAAAACCTTGAAGTTGTAGCCGCAGGTTTCAGCCTGCAGTAAAGGCTCGCTGCTGGCAAGGGTCTTGAATCTTCGATGGCGGCCCTGCTGCGGGCCATGAGCGTTTAGACAGTTGCTGATGAGCCTGGGACTCATCTGTAAGCCATGAAAAGTTCTCCCCCCTCACCCCGGCCCTTCGTCGCAGCCTCTGGGGGATTTCCCCAACGTCTGCACCAACGCGGCGCGGCTTTCGCATCGTCCCGATTTGGGTTATGCTTTAAACATGTTGACCGATCAGGTGGTCGCGGCTATCAAGACCATGGTGGGCCCGGAGCACGTCCTCACCCGTGAGGAGGACCGCTGGTGCTACGCCTATGACGCCACGGACCTGGCCCGCCTGCCCGACCTGGTGGTCTTCCCCGGCTCGGCCGAGGAGATCGCCCAGATCGTGGCCTGGGCCAACCTGTACGGCTTCCCCGTGGTTCCCCGGGGGGCGGGGACCGGCCGGGCCGGGGGCGCAGTGGCGGTGGCCGGCGGGGTGGTCCTGGTCCTGACCCGCTTGAACCGCATCCTGGAGATCGACGTCCAGGATTTTGTGGCGGTAGTGGAGCCGGGGGTGGTCACCGGGCATCTCAAGAAGGCGGCCGAGGCGGCGGGGCTCTTTTACCCCCCCGACCCCGGCAGCGCCGATTACTGCACCATCGGCGGCAACGTGGCCGCGGGGGCCGGCGGCGCCATGGCGGTGCAGTACGGCGTCACCCGGGACTATGTGCTGGGCCTCCAGGTGGTGCTCCCCACCGGCCAGGTCATCGACACCGGCACCCGCACCATGAAGGGGGTGGTGGGCTACGACCTGACGCACCTCTTACTGGGCTCCGAAGGCACGCTGGGGGTCATCACCCGCATTGTCCTCCGGCTGGTCCCCCTGCCCGCGGCCAAGGAGACCCTGGCCGCCGGGTTTGCCGGTCTGTCGCCCGCGGCCCGGGCGGTGGGGGCCATCCTTAGGGCCGGTCTGTCGCCCGCGGCCCTGGAATTCATGGACCGGGCCACCCTGGACTGCATGCGGGAGGCCCTCCCGGTGGCTGCGCCCGCCGACACCGCGGCGGTGCTGCTCATGGCCGTGCACGGCCATCCCGCGGATGTGCGCCAGCGTGCTCTCAAAATGATGGAGCTGTGCCGTGACTACGGCGCCAACGCGGTCCTGCACGCCGCCGACCCCGGGGACGCGGCGCGCCTCTGGCAGGCCCGGCGGTCCATTTCTCCGGCCACCTTCAAGGTGCGGCCGGACAAGATCGGCGAAGACGTGGCCGTGCCCCTGGGGGCCATCCCCCGCCTGGTGTCCGGGGTGGAGGAAATCTCCCGGCGGCTGGGGCTGCCCATCCTCTGTTTCGGCCACGCCGGCGACGGCAACATCCATGTGAACATCATGTACGACCGGCGCCTGCCGGCGGAACGGGAGGCCGCTCCCCGGGCGGTGGAGGAGCTCTTCCGCCTGGTGCGGGACCTGGCCGGCACCCTCTCCGGGGAGCACGGCGTGGGGGTGCTCAAGGCCCCGTATGTGGGGATGGAACTGTCGGAGGCGGCCATCGACTTGCAGAGGCGCCTGAAGCGGACCTTCGACCCCAACAACATCATGAACCCGGGGAAGATGTTTCCCGGTGGGGGTTGACCGGGTGTGGTGCTGAATCACTTCTTGCTGGCGCCCAAGCTCTGCTTGGGGACCGGCTTGCCCGCCAAGCTCCCGCTTGGCAGGTGGCCCGTAGCATAAGACGGGGCGGGACTGAGCAGCCATAAGGTCCCCAAGCAGAGCTTGGGGGGAAAATTGCGTTCCCAAGCAGGAGCTTGGGAACGAGCCACTCATGTACCGGGGGAACACCCGAAACCATGAAAATGTAGGGTGCGTCTCACGCACCGTCTGCGGCGCGTAAGACGCTCCCTACGAGAGGCATTTTCAGAGCAGTTCCTCATGGGCCTTCGGCCCACCCATAAATTATGAAAAGTTAAGCATTCTTACGGTGCGCAGTGCGCACCCTACCCAAAACTTTTCGGAGCAGAAGAGGGCAGGGCAATGGTCCCCGCCCGCCGGACCCCCCGATCGGCGCACTTCTCAAGAACACGATGAAGCATAATCAGGCATCCCGCTTACCTACCGAAACCCCCGCCTGCGTGCGCTGCGGGGCCTGCATGGCGGTCTGTCCGCTCTATGGGCTCCTGGGGCGGGAGGCGGTGGTGGCCCGGGGGAAGCTCAACCTCTGGGAGCGTTACGGCCGGCCCGATGGGGCCCCCGGGGCGCCGCTGCAGGAGGCGCTGGAGGCCTGCCTGCTGTGCGGCGCCTGCGCCGAAAACTGCGCCGTGGGGCTGCCGGTGCCGGAGCTGGTGAAGCGGGCCCGGGCCGAACTGCGGCAGCGGCAGGGCCGGCCCCTGAACCAGGCCTGGCTGCTGGCCCGGCTCACCTGGCACGCCCCGCGGCTCACCGCCGCGGCCGCTCCCCTGGCCCCGCTGCTCAACCGCCTGAAGGCCGCGGTGGGTCGCGACAGCGGTCTGATCTGGCGCCTCTGGCCGCATCTGTCCGGGGCGCTGGCCGGGCTCCCCGACTTGGCCCCGGTCCCCTTCCGAGCTCAGGCCCCCCGGCTGCTGCCCGGCCGGCGGGGGGCTCCCAAAGCGGCTTTTTTTGTGGGATGCGGGGTGGCTGCCCTGTTCCCCCAGGCGGGTCTGGCCTTTCTCCGCATCTGCCGGCAGGCGGGGATTGAGGTCATGATGCCGCCGGGGCAAGGCTGCTGCGGACTGCTGGCCGCTTCCCTGGGGGAGACGGACCTGGCCGCCGACCTGGCCCGGCGTCTGGTGGCGGAATTCGCCGACCTGAAGGTGGATTTCGTGGTGACGGCCTGCGCCTCCTGCGCGGTGCAGCTCCAGGCCCTGGCCCGGACCCTGGCCGGTGCGCCGGAAGAGGCCGCGGCCCGGGGTCTGGCCGGGAAGGTGCGGGAAGCCGGCCAGTTCCTGGTCGGGGAGGCCGCCTACCGGCCGGATGGTCGGCCCCTGGCCCAGACCGTGGGATTTCATGCCCCCTGCCATCTGCACCGCACCCTGGGCATCCGGGAGGAGCCCCGGCTGCTGCTCCAGGCCGCCCTCGGGGAGCTGCCCGTGGAGCCCGCAGCCCAGGTTTGCTGCGGCCTGGGGGGGGCCTTCGGCCTGGGCTTTCCGGAGCTCTCCCGGGAACTGGCCGCCAGAGGGCTGGCTGCTTTCACAGACCAGGGAGTGGACCTCCTGGCCTCTTCCTGCAGCGGCTGTCTGCTCCAATTGCAGGCCCACAGCCGGGGCCTCAAAGTGGTTCACCTCCTGGAGTTGGCGGCCCCTGAACCCGAAAAAGGCTAAAACGGGAGTATCCCGGCGGTAATTAGTACTTGACAAAAATTTCACAATGGCATAGCTTCAAGAATGCTGGCGGTAAACATTGCAAAGGAGGATTTCTTAATATGGCCGTAGTTGAGCATCAGGGGAAAACCTTTGAGGTGGATGAGGACGGCTTCCTGGCCAACCTGGATGAGTGGGGCCCGGAGTGGGTTGATTATGTGAAGGAACTGGAAGGCATCACCACGCTGGTCGAAGATCACTGGAAGGTGATCAACATGCTCCAGGATTACTTCAAGAAGAACGGCATTGCCCCCATGGTCCGCATCCTCTCCAAGGTGACCGGTTTCAAACTGAAGTATATCTATGAGCTGTTCCCTTCCGGCCCCGGCAAGGGAGCTTGTAAAATGGCAGGGCTGCCCAAGCCCACCGGTTGCGTTTAGCGAGACCGTGGCGCGCGCGGCCGTGACTCCCGGTATGCACGGGGAGGCAGATTCTCTTTCCGGCTGAGAGGGAATCTGCCCCCCTATCTTCTACCGTTCCTGCTGACGCACCTTTCTGCCCTACAGCCGACGGGGGTTTCCGGCAGGCCTGTCATCAGGCCTCAAAGAATCAAGGTCTTCCCGGCAGGGAAGCAATTCCCAGCGTGTCAGGCGCGGCAAGGTCGCCTTCCCCTGTGGACCCCCACCCGAGAGGAGCCTCCCGGCCTCTGTATCCTGCCGCCGGCATCCATAATCGCCGGCTGTTGTCGTGGCAAACGTGGCGGGAGGGTCCAGGTCCGGGTTTGCCTGCTCAAACCATTGACAAGCCCCAGAATTCCCTTTACATTGCCCCAATGGGAGCGGATGGGCCGGCAACGGGGAGTTCCAGGGCGGACAACCCATAATTGTTCCATTCAGCAGCTTTTTCCGGCTTCTGCCGGCGAGGGCGATCGAGGAGCGGGTCATGGCGCGCCGACTTAACAAAGTGTTGTTCATCGAGCCCCGGTCACCCCGGCCGCATATCTTCAGCCGCGTGGTGATACCCCGGCTGGGCTCGGTGTTGTTGGGCACCATCCTGGAGCAGCAAGGGATGGAGGTCAGGGTGGTGGTGGAGGAAGTGGCCCAGCCCGACTACCACACCATGGACTTCCGTCCCGATTTGGTGTGCATCTCCAGCATTTCCTCCACCATTCCCCGTGCCTATGAGCTCGCCGACTTTTACCGGCAGCAGGGTCTGCCCGTGGTGATGGGCGGCGCCCATGCCAGCTTTTTGCCCGAAGAAGGCCTGGAGCATGCCGACTTCGTGGTCTGCGGCGAAGGGGACGAGGCCCTGCCGGAGTTGGTGTCCCTCCTGCGCGACGGCGGCGACCCGGCGGCCATCCCCAATCTGTGCTATCGTGACGGGGAGGCGGTGTACAAAAACCCTTGGCGGCCTTTCCTGGAGGACCTGGACCACCTGCCCCTGCCCAGATACGACCTGATCCACGGCTGGAAGGGCGGCAGGACGCATTGCATCTCCATTGCCACCTCCCGGGGCTGCCCCTTCAACTGCCGTTTCTGCTCCGTCATCCTCATGTTCGGCCGCAAGTACCGCTGCAACTCCGTGGACCGGGTCATGGAGGAGATCCGCGTCAACGGGCTCATAGCCCGGCACATCTTTTTCTGCGACGACAACTTCACCGCCAACCGGGAGCGCATCAAGGAGCTGTGCGAGCGCATCCTCCAGGAGAACCTGAAGATCGAGTGGAGCGCCCAGGTGCGGGTGGAGGCGGCCCGGGACCCGGAACTCCTGAAACTCATGGCCCGGAGCGGCTGTTTGATGGTCTTCGTGGGGCTGGAATCCATCAATCCCGCCACCCTCAAGGCCTATAACAAGTCCCAGTCCGTGGACAACATCCGGGAATGCGTGGTGAATTTCCACCATCACGGCATCAAGGTGCACGGCATGTTCGTCTTCGGCTCGGAAGAGGACCACTACCAGGTGATTCGGGACACGGTGACCTTTTCCCGGCAACTGGATCTGGACTCCCTGCAGTACCTCATCCTCACGCCGGTGCCGGGAACCCAGGTGTTTCAGGAGCTGGAAGCCCAGAACCGCATCATCTGCCGGGACTGGCGTCAGTACGACGGCCATTTTGCGGTCTTCCAGCCCAAACATTTCACCCCCTACGAACTACAGTATGAGACTATCCGGGCCACCAGGAAATTTTACAGCTGGCCGTCCGTGCTGAAACGGCTGCTGGCCCGGGACTGGTTCTTCGTCAAGCTCAAGGCCTACGCCCGCATCCACCTGTGGAAGTCCCGCTGGCTGAAGGACAGCTATGTCATACAGTTGAAAGACCAGCTCTTCGCCCAGATGCGCACCTGGCGGCGGTTTCTCCCCGGCGGCAAGGCGGTCCCCCGGGTGGGCATCCCCGCCGATATCTGGACCTTGGGTCCCTGGGAAGCCAACCTGCGGGATTTCCTCCTGAAATTCTTACACCGGCTGGGAGTCGAAGTTATCCAGGAAGGGGAGACCGCAGTCGAGGAGAACGGGCTGGTGCCGGCGCTGAAGAGCGAGATCGCCCGGCTCCAGGAAAAAGCCGACCTCGTGCTGCTGCCCTTCTGGCAGGGGCTGGAAGATGCCAGGAACAAGATGCGGGAACTGCATCAGGAAATCTCCGGGGAAACCCTGCCCCGCCTCATGGCCCTGGAATTCAGCCGGGACACCTTTTATAACGCCTGCATGCAGTTGGGCCTCTGCTTCAACAAGCGCCTGAAGCGACTCAGGCGGATTTACTTCCAGACCCTGGCCGAAGAGGGAGTGCAGCTTTAAGGCCTCTTTCCCCGGGCGATAGGAGGGATCAACGCCGTCTCCGCACTAGATCCAGACAGTCTGCCTGACGCCGCGTTCGCGGTGCAGACGGGCCGGTTCAGAAATGATAGGCCACCCCGATCTGTCCGGACAGCAGGTGATAGGAAGGACGAAGGGTGAAGCTGTGTCGGAAGCCGGTGGCCGGATCCCGAAAGTTGAAGTGGTAACTGGGCCGGGCGAACCGATACTTGAAGGAGAAATCCAGGGAGACGTTTTTCAGGGCCAGATACCGGAGGCCCGTCTCCACCGCCAGGGCCGGAGCCACGGTGGAGTCGCTGTTGGGGTGATAGCCCACCTTCCCCAGCAGGCCCCAGACAAAGTCCAGCTTGGGGTGCTGGCTGGTGAACAGCAGGGCGGGGCCCAGCGCCAGGTAGGGCTGGAGCCGCCCGTAGGGAAAGTCCGGACTCTTGGCGTATCCCAGGCGGCCGGCGAACATGAAGGCCAGGCAGGCCGCCGCGCCCTCGCTGTGGAAATAGAGACGGGCAGTGCCCACCGGGAAGCTGTTGCTGGCGTCGGCGATGTAAACGTCCCGCTGGGAGCGCATATAGTTGAGGCGGTGATAGCTGAAGTCCAGGAAGAAGCCGAAATGTTTCAGGAAGCCCGGATAGTTGAAACCCAGGGCGCCCTCCCTCACAAACCAGGTGCCCAGTTTCAGTCCTCCCTGGACATGGGGTTCGTAATACCCCTTGATGGCGATCTGCACGTGATAGCCCGTTTCCAGCCGCGGAAAGGAGCTGTATTCGCTGTTGGCCATGCCGTGCACCAGGCCGCTGTAAATCTCCACGTACACTTCGCTCCGGGCCGGCCCCCCCAGGGGTCCCGACAACCATCCGGCTACCGCCAACGCCGTAACCACCACCTTCGCCCACCATCCTCCGGTGCGCATAAGCCCTCCCCCGCCTGAGCTTTTCAGCCCCGCCCGCGCTTGCCTTACCCTGGCCGGGTCCGGCAGCTTATACCGGGAAGTAGCACCTCGCAGAAATTTTTGCAATACTTTTCCTGCCGGGCTGACCAGGAGGGGAAAGAGGCCGCCCGGGCAGGTCCGGGCCGCCGCTCCCCCGGCCCTCCCCTGCGCCCCTGGGGGTGCTGCGTTCCGGGTAATCCGCCGCTCCCCGGGCAACCCCTCAAAGCCGGAGGTTACGCAGTCGGGAGGGGTGGCGAGGGGGCGCTCCGCCGTTTTTCAGGGCTAAAGGCAGGTCAGGCCTTTTCTTGCCCCCTTTCCGGCATTATGATAAGGGTGGACAGGGGTTCAATCCGCAAAAGGAGGCTTCTATGCGCAGCAAACGGATTCTCATCGCCTTGTGCCTGATTTCTCTGGTCTTCAGCGGGGTGGCGGTCGCCAAGGTGAAGTTTTACGGCTATGTGGAGATGGTGCCGCAATACGGCGTCTACGGCATCTGGATTATCGGCGGCCGCTCCGTGCTGGTAACGGCGGAGACGAAGATGAAATACAAGAAAGGCCCCATCGGGCCGGGCGCCTATGTCCAGGTGGAGGGGAGATACTACGGCTCACAATTCGTGGCTACGGAAATTGAACCCAAGCGCCCCAAGTAGTCAGGGCGCCGTCCATGAAGAGGGGCGGAAGGGCGCCGCCGCCGGAAAGGTGGGCGCACAGGCGGAGGATTCCCTCAGGCCGGGCGAAAATCTCCCCCCCAACGAGAGAGAGGGGGCTTGGCGTCGGCAACCCAGGCCCCCCTCGGCGCGGTAGGCGCTGCACCGCCGCTTCATGTCTGCGACTCTCCTCCCCTCAGATTCCTCTTGAGATTTTCTTTTCTCCCCGCCATTTCGGCAGCCAGAAAAATCGCCGCGGCCAGGCTGCCCGGGTGGGCCCGGCCGGTGCCGGCCAGGTCGTAGGCGGTGCCGTGGTCCACCGAGGTGCGGATGATGGGGAGCCCCAGGGTGACGTTCACCCCGTCCATGAAATGCAGCAATTTCAGGGGAATGAGCCCTTGGTCGTGGTACATGCAGAGGATGGCGGCGAACTCCCCCCGGCGGTGACGCCAGAACAGGGTGTCCGCGGGGAAGGGGCCTTCCACAGGGAGGCCCTCGGCCTGTGCCTGTCGCACTGCGGGCGCGATGATCTCCTCCTCTTCCCGGCCGAAGAGGCCGCCCTCGCCGGCGTGGGGGTTCAGGGCCGCCACCCCCAGACGGGGATGGGCCAGACCGAATTGGGTGCTGAGGGAGCGGCAGGTGAGGCGCATGAGACTGAGCAGCCCGGCCCGGCTGAGCCGCCCGGGCGCCTCCGCCAGGGCGCAATGGATGGTGGCCAGCACCACCCGGAACTCCCCGCCGGCCAGCATCATGGCCACCTCCGGGGCGCCGGTGCGTTCGGCCAGCAGTTCCGTGTGCCCGGGGTGCGGATAACCGGCCAGGTGCATGGCCAGCTTGCTGATGGGGCCGGTGACCACGCCCGCCGCCTCTCCCCTCATGGCCAGGTCCACCGCGGTGAGGATATAGGACACCATGGCGGCCCCGCCGGCGGCGGTGGGTTTGCCGTAGTGCAGGTCCGACGCGTCCAGACGGGACAGGGCCAGCAGATCGACGGCGCCCGCCTGGTAACGGCCCTCGCCGGCCTCCGACACCACCCGCAGAGTCAGACCCGGGGCGAATCGGCGACAGGCCCGTTCCAGGGCCGGCAGGTCCCCCGCCACCAGGGGGCGGCAGCGTTGATAGACCGCGGGGTCGTTGAGGACCGTGGCCACCAGGTCCGGTCCCACCCCCACGGGGTCCCCCATGGTGAGGACCAGCAAGGGTCGTGCGGAATCAGCCATCATCTTCACTCCTTCTCCGCCATCATATCATGCTTCGTTCCGTATCCACCGCCAACGCGCCCCAAATTCCCCCCGCAGTTCCGTAGGGTGCGTCTTGCGGACCATTGCCAGGCGCTGGAGGCGGGCAAGGCGGCCCCACCCACCGGCCTTTTCATGTGTTACGGATGGGTTAAAGGCCCATGCGCAAATGTCATGAAATGCTCATGGTCCCAAAGGGGCCACCCCCGAGTATGAAAAACCTTTTGTAGGGGCGGGTTTCAAACCCGCCCCTACAGAAGCGGGATTTTCACGGTAAAAGTTGATGGAATCGTAAAAAGTAAAAAAGGCCGTACTATCTCCAAAAGGTGGCTCTCGCTGCCATTGATAACTGATTGATTTGCCTAATTAACCCCCTCTCCCCCTTGGGGGAGAGGGCTGGGGTGAGGGGGTGAATGGACTTTTTACGAGGCCATCAAAGTTCCTTTATTCCCCCTCCCCTCGTGGGAAGGGCTAGGGGAGGGGGAATTTTTCATGCCTTGCGGGTGAGCCACAGGCTCAGGCGCGGCGGTCTTTAGTCCAACACCAGTGCTGTCCGGCACGATTGTTGCTCCCAAGGCTTCTCTGACCAGGATATTGCCTTCCAGCTTTGATGTTTCGGCCCTGAGAGAAAAGGAGGCGCATATCAAAAAGGCCTCCGGACATACGTACAGCCTCCGTCTCAGGCTCCCTCCCCCTTGATGGGGGAGGGCTGGGGTGGGGGTGGAGCAATTATTCGTAATGACGAGGACTTGCCTCATTCGCCCCCCTCCCCCCAACCCCCCATGGGCGCTAACTTAAGCAAGCAGTGGGTATGCCAAGGGTAACATGTTGAACAGTCAAGATAAATCCCCCCTTACCCCCCTTTGCCAAAGGGGGGAATGAGCAGTCGGTGACCCGAAGTCCCCCTTTGGAAAAGGGGGATTTAGGGGCAATACTGTTCACTTTGGCGACAACCCCATGTTTCATGTGGAGCAGGCGCCCCCGCCTGCTCTGTTAAAATGAACAGCCGGGGGCGGCTGTTCTACATCCTCTCCTGCTTAAGGGATGTTGCCTATCAAGATGAAAAGCCTTAAGTGAACAGCATTGGATTTAGGGGGATTTTAAGTAAAATCGGTATGTTATGATGTAAACTGGTTTTTTCTTAAGTTAGCGCCAATGCCCCAACCCCCTCCCACCGTGGGGAGGGGGCTTAATCCTACTACGTGGAATTATTGATTAACCCTTAACAAATGCTGACAAATCCCCCCTGACCCCCCTTTAGCAAAGGGGGGAAAATGAAAGGACTTTTGGACTACTGAACGCAGTAGCATTAAAAACCGCGTTCATGCAAAATCCTTAGCGGACAGACTGGTCCAATACTGTTCACATAAAAATCTGACTCCGACAATTTCATGACCGTGACGAGCGGACAGGCCCCTGTGAATTCGGGGCAAAGGAGGCATATCCAAAGGCTGATAGATAAGGAACTTTGAATATTCGTACAAAGAATATGCCCGGAAAAAAATGAGGGGTTAGCCATTATAATCTAACCCCTTGATTTCTTTGGTGGAGCTGAGGGGAGTTGAACCCCTGACCTCTTGAATGCCATTCCATTTCACAATCTTTTTCTTGTTTTTCCTGCCTTGAGAAATTTCTTGACAAACCCATTAATTTCAGCGTATTATCCTACCTAAGTTTTTGATGCTTTTTTTACTTACAGACGGCTTGTCATGCACACGTGCACACTATATGCACACCAGAATGAGGGGGAGGGGAGCCGTGGCGATTCAGATTTTTTGCCCCAACTGTAAATCAAGCAGCGGCCTAGACGCTAAGGAATGTTCCAAGTGTGGTGCGGTTTTCGGGCGGGACAAGAAATATCGGGTGTGCGTCTCCGTCAAAGGCCACCGCATCACCCGTGTGGTGGACAACCTGACCCTGGCCCGTGAAGTGCAGGCGGCTGTTAAAGGCGACCTGGTGCGGGGTGAATATGAAATCAACCGCGGAGTGAAGGAAGCCCCCACCCTGGGCGAACTATGGGCGAAATATCTCCCCTGGGCTAAGGAGCATAAAAAGACCTGGAAATGCGACAGCTATAATTACCAGACCCACCTTGAACCCCGCTTCGCCAAGAAGCCCTTGGACAGGATATCCAGCCTGGATATCGAACGCCTGAAACTGGAAATGAAGAAGGGCATCAATAAGCAGGGGCGGCCCTTCTCCCAAGCCACCATTAAACATCAACTGGTTCTCCTCAAGAGGTTGTACAACCTGGCGAAGAGGTGGGGCCTGTATGAGGGGATCAACCCCATGGACAGGGTTGAGGTGCCTAAGCTTGATAACCTCAGGACAGAATATCTCAGCGAGGATGAAACCCGGCGACTAATGCAAACTCTCGACTCCTGGCCCTGCCGGGATAGTGCCGCTTTCGTAAAATTTACCTTATTCACCGGGATGCGCCGGGGGGAGCTGTTTAAATTGACCTGGAATGATGTGGATTTCGAGCGGGGCATGATTACGCTGCGGGAACCTAAAGGCGGCAAAACTCAGACGCTTCCTATAAGTGAGCCGGCCCTAAACGTACTGAGGAGCCTGACTTTCACCTCCACCTATGTCTTCCCTGGCAAAGGTGGTGAGCAACGTACCGACTTCAAAGGCCCATGGCAGCGTATCCGGAAGGCCGCAGGGTTGCCCGATAACTTCCGGTTCCATGGCCTCAGGCACCACTTCGCCTCAACCCTGGTGAGCAATGGCATTGACCTCTGTGTGGTGCAGGCCCTTTTGACTCACAAGGATAGCCGGACTACCCAGCGGTACAGCCATCTGAAGCCGGGGGCCATCAAAGACGCGGCGATGAAGAGCGCCGATTTGCTCAGGCCCAAGGACCCGGCTTCAAAGGTGGTGAACCTGCAAGAGAAAGAATAGACCGGCTTCCGGGGATAGGGAGCGCGACCCGACACGGCGGATATCCTGGCCGGCTTTCCCTCATTCACCCCCAGAACTGCAAGAGGAGGCTGAGTATGCCTAAACACAAACCACTCACCGATAAAGCCAACGACCTTAAAAAGTTTATTAGACTCACCTGGGAAGTGGTGCGCCGAAACCCAGTTTATCGGGAAAACTACAATAGGTTACTACAAAATTATGGACTCACCCCCGAAGACGTTAAGCGCAAAAAGGGGGAAGAGGCCGATTCTACCATCCTCCGACACATAGCCAGACAAAGAATGAGTACGTTTGATTTTGAAAAGGGCCGTTCGGTGTGGGAGGAAGAAGATGAAGCGCCTGACTCGGAGCGGTGTAATTTGGCTTACATGGTTGAGAGGTGGGGTTTTGCATGCGACCCTGATGAACCGGTCCCATACGGTCGAAATTGGCATTCCGCTTGTATTTCTAAATCTTGGCTTAATGAGCGAAAAAAATCTGGTCCCGTAATCTGGGAACCTTTAATGATTGAAAAATTTGACCTGCAAAAATTACCTGGCATTTTAGCGGTAAATAGGTGGCCGGAATGTTTACTTACGGAGGCGGATGAACAGAAATGGCAAGAATATGGCGAGGCAATTAAAGACGGGTGGGGAATCAAGAGTGCTCATGACCTGAAACAAGCTCTAAAAGATATCTATCCCCGCGGATGGGAAGTTGAAGACCCCCCACAACTGACAATAACTGTCAACTTGCAGGCCCCCTCTTACCTTATCCAATATGCCCTGGAATTCATAATATTTGTGTGTAAAGCAGACCTTAGAATTAAAGAAAAGAAGATTGAGGAAAAATATATTATGAAATGTCTTAAAATTTACGATATGCATCAAGAAGGATATTCTGCAGAGCATATTGCAGATGATATTGATTTGAATCATTATAAAAAGGAAGAGGTCATGAGTGATGGACTAGATGATTATCTCAGAGATTGGGGTATTCCTCAAGTAGAACGCTGCCTTAAAGATGCAGAAGAGATGATAAAAAATGGAAGTATTATACGTTCTTTGATATTTAAGGAGTCCCCTTAAATTTTTTGATTTTATTGTGCTTTATTGATTTAATGAGCGCCAAGTATGGCGCTTTTTTATTTCCTGTGGAGGTTTAATGATGAATTTGGTGAGAGTTAGACGTGCAAAAGGACTTCCGTTTGCCCCAGCGACATTTTATAAGTGGCACCACACGAAAAAATACGCTGAGATTTTCATTAAGGTCGGGGGGTCTCTATTTGTGGACCTCGACCGCCTAGAGAAAATCTTTGAGGCGGGGAGGGGTAAGGGGGGCAATAGTGGTGAGAAATAGCCTTTCCCCGGATTTATCGAGGATTCCGCAGGAACTGAAAAACCGGCCACAATGGGTATGCTGGAAGGTTGAAGTACGAGATGGGAAGCCTACCAAGGTTCCCGTTGACCCCAGGACCGGCGGCAATGCTAAGGCCGACGACCCGGACACCTGGGCCACATTCAATGAGGCGGTTACATTCTACCAGCTCCACCAGGGAAACGGCATTGCCGGCATAGGGTACGAATTCAGCTATTATGACCCATATGTCGGCGTGGATTTGGACAAATGTCGAGACTCCGAAACGGGGGAGCTACGCTACTGCGCTCAGGTTATCCTTGATTATTTATCCTCGTACTCGGAGGTCAGTCCAAGCGAAACGGGGGTACACATTCTTGTCAAAGCTGAGTGGCCTCTAAAGGACGGCAACAGCAAGAAAACCCCATGCGGCATGAAGTGGGAATTTTATGGCGTTGATAGATACTTCACCATGACCGGAGCCAGCCTGGAGGGAACCCCCAACACAATTGAACCACGGCAAACGAAGCTTACATCCTTGCATCGACAGATATTCGCCAAAGCCAAAGACTCCGCCAAGGCCCCTGGCACCTCCCCCACCTTAGACTTGTCTGACCAGGAGTTGATAGAGAAAGCAAAACAGGCGGCGAACGGTGAGAAATTTACTAGGCTGTGGCGCGGGGACATTGCCGAATATGGCGATGATGATAACCGCGCCGATCTCGCCCTTTGTTGTCTCCTGGCCTTCTATACACAAAAAAACGCGGAAAGGATGGATCGGCTTTTCCGGAAAAGCAGGCTTATGCGGGAAAAGTGGGAGCGGCCCGACTACCGGGAGCGCACCATTAGCAAGGCCATTTCCGACACCATAGAGGTCTACACATGCGGTCATAGGCCCCCTGACCCTGACAAGGGCAATGGGACTGGGAAGGCCAATAGCGCTGGCAAGGAGAAAGGCCAGACATCTGCTGAATCACAGGACTCCCCGCACAATGGAGGCAAGAAGTTTCCCGAAATCATTTCAGCAGCCGACTTGGAACACGTTATTTTTACTGAGCCTGAATATATTGTGCCTGAAATTATTCCGGAGGGATTCGGCCTGTTATCGGCAAGGCCTAAGAAGGGCAAGACATTTTTTGCCTTAAACGTATCTGTGGCAAAGGCAATTGGAGGCTGTGCTTTGGGGAAAAAAGATTTACTGCTCGAACCGGGAAGCGTCCTCTATATCGCTTATGAGGACAAAAACCGGCGGGTGCAGAAACGCCTGAAGACCATCATGCAGGGCGAAGCATTTCCAAAAAACCTCTACCTTGCGGAATCCTGGCCGCAGTTCTCTGATAGCGGCCTCGACAGATTAGACGCTTATCTAACTGAAAATCTAAACACAAAGATGGTGGTGATTGACACTTTAGGGAGATTTAAGCCCAGAAAAAAGGCCAGAGATGATGCCTATCAACTCGATTTAGCAACGGGGGGAGCCCTGGGTGACCTGGCCCACAAGCACAACGTCTGTATCCTGGGAATCTTCCATAACCGCAAGGCTGAATCAGAGGACCCTCTGGACGATGTTCATGGAAGCACCGGACTCACCGCGGCTGCTGACTTCGTGATGGTATTGAAGCGCGGGAGAGGCCAGGCAGACGCTGAACTATTCGTCACAGGACGGGATATTGAAGAGCAAACCCTGGCCCTGAAGTTTCATCAAGCTGAAGGACATTGGGAACTCATCGGATCAGCAGAAGAAGTGGGGAAGAGTCAGGCCAGGAAGGACATTGAGCTAATTATCAGGGAAAATGGTCCCATGACTACAAAGGAAATAGCTAATATCCTTGGTATAAATGAAGACACAATCAAGTCTAGACTTTATAGAATGAAGAAAGATAATCAAATCAAATATGAAAATGGGAAATGGTGGTTCTAGTGAAAATGCTGAAACTAATGAAACCATCGAAACCCCTGAAACTAATGAAACTGGATAGAAAAGTTTCACCGAGTTTCATTTAATTTTAGTCGAGTGAGACTTATAATGTATAGCAATTATGCGGCTTTCAGAGGAAGAGGTTTCAAAGTTTCACCAGTTTCAGCAATTACTCACTTAAAAATTAGATTTCTCATTTGAGAAACTGTGAAACTGAAATTAGTATGAAACTTTAGTGAGACTATTCACTCCTGGAGCTCTTAATTAAAGGCGATGGCGGACGGCCAGCCCATTTGTTCAGAAATTTAGAATCACGTAAGGAACATTAAGCAACGATGCCGGTTCATCAGCTCCAAAGACAAGTTTTTGAAATTTCCCGTGCTGCGGAGTACTTCACCGTCCGGGAATTGCAGGCGCAGACCGGCCAGTTGGAAAAGAACTTTGCCCATGTGGTGCTCAAGGAATTAGTCGATAATGCTTTGGATGCCTGCGAGACCGCCAGGGTCAAACCGGAAATCACCATCGAGATTTCATCACTGGACACCCTCAAAATCGCTGTGGGCGACAACGGCCCCGGCCTCCCCCCGGAAACGGTGCAGCGTGTTTTGAATTTCGCCACCAGAACCTCGGACAAAGCCGCATACCGCTCTCCCAGCCGGGGGGCTCAGGGAAATGCCCTCAAAACCATCTTCGGTATCCCCACAGCCCTGGGTAGCCTTGAGCCAGTCATCATCGAATCCCAGGGAATTCGGCACACCCTCCGTACCTGGATTGATCCGGCGGGGAACCCTCAGATAGACCACCAGCAGCGCAATTGTACCTGCCAAGGGACTCGGGTCGCTGTTACCCTCCCCGGAAGAGAGCTGATTTTTTCCCCGGACAGTTGGGTAAAGTCTTTCGCTCTCTTCAACCCTCACGCCTTGGTAAATTTTTGCAATTTCCAAAATGGGAGTGAGCACGCTAACCGCAATGAGGGCGAAAACCGGAAAATTTACCACCCCAGCGTCGACTTCCCCGGAAGGTGGCGCAAATGGCTGCCCACCGACCTCACCTCTGTTTATTGGTACGACACAGACTCCATCAAACGGTTAGTCTTTTCCCATATCGGGGCCAGCCGAAATGGGGGCAGGGATTTGACACTGCGGGATTTCGTACGTCAGTTCCGGGGACTGTCCGGTACCGCTAAGGCAAAAGCCGCGTGCGATGAACTCCCGAAAATCTCCCGTCTCAGTGATTTTGCCAGCAATGAATCTCTGGTGGAGGATCTTCTGGAGGCAATGCGACGGCAAAGCACTCCACCATCTCCCCATATGCTGGGAGTAGTGGGCGAGAACCATCTCCTTCAATGCTTTTCAGATTGGTTTGGCGTCAAGCGCCACTGGTACCGAAAAATTGCTGGGCTTGTTGGTGACATCCCTTTCGTCTTCGAGGTTTTGCTGGCCGAAACCGGAAGGCCAGGTGATCTCTACCATGGCGTCAACTTCTCGCCCACTTACGATGACCCCTTGGAGGGCAATCCTCTCCATAGCCCTGAATTCAATGCCCATGGTTTCCGAAATTTTCTGAACAACGGTCACGCGTCACCTATAGATTCTGACGAACATGGTGCCCCCAGAATCGCGGCGGCTATCCACCTGGTCTGTCCGGCCCTGGAATTTTTGGATCGGGGAAAAACCCGGCTTAAAATCCCCGGCTCAATGGCTGAAGCGATTTCCAAGGCTTTGTGGGCTGCGGTCAAGAACTTTTACAAGGAAGGAGAAGCCCGTCGTAGGGATGCTGCCAAGGCGCAGAGGGCAAGTTACAATCGGCTCGCCCAGCACCGGCATAGCGAATGGACACAGAAAGATGCGGTTTTCGAGGTGTTGTCCGAGGCCATTGCTACTGCCACAGGAAATGGCCAGTACCCGGTGTCGGCCCGGAACCTCTATTACCAGGTGCGGCCTTTGCTTCAGGACTACACCAGCAAGGAGTTGGACTACAACTATTTCTCCCAGAACCTCCTTATCGAATACCAGAAGCAGCACGGAGCAATCCAGGGACTCTACTATGATCCCCGTGGGGTGCTCTACGAGCCCCATTCGGGGAAGGCTATTCCCCTCGGGACACGGGAGGTCGAAGGCTATCAATTTCCGGAGTGGCTGTACAACAAAGTCCTCTATATGGAGAAGAAGGGTCTGTGGCCCATCCTGGAGGCGGCCAGGCTTGCGGAACGCTACGACTTGGCGGTCATTGCTACCGAGGGATACGCCTCCGAGGCAGTGCGACTCCTCTTAGACAACGCTTCCAGACTCCAAGGATGCCAGCTTTTTGTCCTTCATGATGCTGATCCTCACGGGTACAACATTGCCAGAACTCTGCAAGAGGAAACACGGAGGATGCCTGGCTATCAGGTGGAGGTGATTGATCTGGGCTTGCAGCTGGAAGAGGCGCTGGACCTCGGTCTCCAGACAGAGAGGTTTACCCGGAAGAACGATTTGCCCACGGGTTTGCGTCTCTCTAAAATCGAGGAAGAATATTTTCGAGGTCAATTCCAGGGGAGAAAGTCATGGGTTTGCCAGCGCGTTGAACTCAATGCCTTCTCCGCGCCGGCGCTGGTGACCTACATCGAAAGGAAACTCAAAGCAGCAGGGGCCTTGGGAAAAGTGGTCCCCCCGGAAGACCATCTTGTTCCCCAGGCCGAGGATATTTTCCGAGACCAGGTGGACGATATCGTGGATCGCCTTATTACCAGGCTGCTCCCGCTGGAGGCCATGAAGCGGAAGGTTCGTGCCAGTCTGGAACCAGACTTTGCACTTACCAGAAGCTGCATTGAACAGACTTTTGAAAAGGACCCCGCTATTTCCTGGAGAAAGGCCCTCCAGCAGGATTACCGTGAACAATTAAGCAAGCGCGAAGCAGAGATTTCCGATTTGATAGGAAGACATATTCACCGAACCCGGGGAAAAGATGGCTGGGATGACGAACAAATTTAAACTCGCCGTCCATCTTCGCGCCGTCAGGCTTGTTGACGGACTTCTTGCCCATGACCTTGAGACTTCCCTTCGTGGCCGAACGGAAACGGGAAGAACAGGAAGAGGCCAGGTTAACGGCCATACGTAAGAAAGTGCATGGCTTCATGACCTACGGGCTGGGGTAGAACATTGGGGCAACCGGCCCTGAGCAAGGAGACAAAATGATGCGCAGACCAGGCCCACCTCCCTGGGAGGTTTTTCGGGGGTCCATGCTGGCTCAAATTCGCCGGCAGCAGGGGCTAACGCAACGAGAGATGGCTAAAGCCCTCGGGCTTGCCTCCAGGGAAACTTTCTCTGCCTATGAGCGCGGCTATATTGCGCCGTCTTTGGCAACTTTTCAAGGAATGTGCCGGGTCCTCAACCTTGACCCGGTGACGCTGGCGGCGATCCTGAAATTACCCTTTCTACCAAACCAGGAGATGGAGCGGTTCTACCGGGCATGCAGGCAGACAGCCCTGACGCCTGGCGAGGCCCTACGCCAACTCGTAAGGAGTTTTGTCCGGGTAGTCGAGGAAAACGCGCAAGGAAATGGGTGAGGCACGTACGTGTTTTTCGAGGGGTATCAGAAAAACCTGCTATCACCGTCCCCAAACATTTTCCACTCCCTCCTGCCCAAGACCAATTATTCCACACTCCTCATTCAGGCTTGGTTCAAGGCCCTCGCGAGCCTCGGTTTCCAAAAACTGTAAACGAAGATTGACAATTTTTTTACACTCCCAGATACCGTGCGCAGCGGTCCTCTGGCCTGGCGTGCAGGTAACGGCCCGTGGTGGCCACCGACGCATGGCCAAGGTGGCTTGCACCAAGTGGGTTGGCGCGCCCCTTTCAAGGGCCAGTGAGGCGTAGAAATGCCCGGTGATGTGAGAAGCCACAGGCTAATAAACCTCTTCTTTACACAGGCTTCTATCTCTGCTACCGTGCCCCTTAGGCGACCTTTCTTTTCTGAATCTTCCCAATTTAAACAAGGTCTTCAGAGATGGCCATGCTATCCATCAAACGGGGCGATATCCTCAAAACCCCCAAATTCAATGAGCCGGTCCGGGTGGTCAGCACGCCACAATCCTTGTATGATATAGATTTTTCTACTAAGGAAAAGGATTCCCGTGAATCAATTTGTTAAAAGTTTGCTGAATTATTACGCAGCCTTCACTGAGACCCGCTTCTCTAATAGGAGTACGCTGAATTACAAATGGCTCAACGACCCTAATCTGACTCTTGATATTTCGTTCTTCCCCGATTTCTTCCAGCTTTGGGTAACGAAGCTGGAAAAGCATGACCATGGGCCGGTCGATGTCAGGATAAACCAGTTCAAACGTGAAATCCCTGTTCATCGCTTTCACCAGAAACTGGAGGAACTCTTGGCGATACCATTCAACCAGGAAAGCCTGCAACATTTCCTGGCCGAGAATAGGGAAGGGAGAGACCTTTCTACACACGATGAGTTGCGGGAGGCCTTTTTAGAAGGGGTGCGAGCTTACAATCTCGCCCTACGTAAGGCCCTGGAACAGATTGTTTACACATTACAAAAGGAAGAAATCGCCATCATCGAAACCCAACATCGAACAACCCAGCTCCCGGCCCCAACCTTCAACGTCCCAAAGTTTTCTCAAGACATATACGATACCCTGCAGCAGGCCGCCGTTAAGTCCGAGGATGAAAGAAGCTATTTCCAAAGCCTTACAGACATCCTGAAAAAATGGGACTATCACCTAGTCCTTTACGATCTATACTTACTCCTCAGAAAGTTCGCCGTAGTGGAAACCTATGGCACCCCCTACCTATTCTTTGGCTCTATCAGTGGGGGAAACGGCAACATCGCGAACTTTGCCTGTCCGTTTTTCTTCATAGAAGTCAACTTCGACACGAGTGTAACGAATTGCGTTCGCCTTACCATCCCGCGGGACCTGGTGCTGCTGAACACGCCGGCCATCAATAGCTTCGAGTTTCAGAATGTCCTGATTATCCCCCGAGCCGCGTCTTTCTCCGGTAGCATTCCCCATCTCCGACAAATGGACAGCTTCCTCTGCGGTGAATGCAACCTACCCCCTCAGCTCATCACCACCAATGAAAATTGCTCCATACCCCCACCCAATGAGGGTCTACCCCACCTGCAATACCGTTTGGGGTTCCAGATCATCAAGAGTGAGGACAAGCGGATTCTGGATTACTCAGAGCTGATGGCCAAGGTTGAGCGGGGGGAAGGTTCTACCATTATTGATTTTATTGACGGCTACCTCACAAAAAACGTCGTCAATACCAATGATGAGACCGTTGCCAAGTTCCGGGAGGATTACCCCTTAAACTCGCCCCGATATTTCTATTCCGACAACCCTATGCCGCTGAACCGCTCCCAGAAAAAGATATTGACAGCCCTGGGCAATTCTAAGAACCGGGTTGTGGTAGTTGACGGGCCCCCAGGGACCGGCAAGTCGCATACCATCGCGGCCGTTACCTATTGGGCCAACCAAAACCGCAAGTCCGTTATCATCACCTCCCATAAAAAAGAGGCTCTGGACGTGGTGGAGCGCATGCTGACAGATAAATTCCGAAAGCTGCATCCCCATAGCAAACCATCCGTTATCAGAATTTCCCGGGATCAGGAACTCGTCACGCTGAATACCATTGAGAACTCTCTGGCATTGCCGGTGATAGACGCCGCCGCACGCCGCGCCGAAAGTTTCAACGTTGACGCTGTGGGGCGCGATAAGGCCAAGGTCCGACAAAACCTAGAACAGACAATCTCCAACGCCATTGCCCATAGCGAGCTTTTCCCGCAGACAAGCCGGAAACTATTCCGGCTTTTCCAATTGGAGGAAGAACTGGCCATAGATTCAGGCGGAATTGCCGGGCTCACCTCCATGAAGATTCCGGAGGCTTTGCGACGCTTTCAAGAGCTCCCCGGCCATATTCCCTTGACGGATTTGCGCGGTATTAAGCTTGAATCCCTCACCGCCCTTTACGAGCGCCGTCATGATATCCCCCGTATCCTAAAGATTTGCGACGCCCTGAACTCCAATGGGATTGAGGCGGACTCCCTTCCCACGATCGACCCTAGTTCCCTGGTATATCTGGATGCCTGCAAACCTCTGGTGGACCGGCTGACCGTGGTGTTCAAAGATGACGTGCCCATCCGCCGACTGGAAACCAGGGGGCTGACATCACCGCCGCACTCCTGGCAGGAGTTGCAATTTGCCATCTCCTCCTTCCGGGAGCTGCAAGAGGTCCAGCAGCGTTTACATGAATTGGCAAATCAGAGTTCCATCTTGGCCAAAATCGGCATGGACAGGAAATTCGCCGCCGCCAAAGAAAAGTTCGTGCAGGATTTTCCCGCAGTATGGGCTTACGCCCAACAGGCCGGCCTCAAGCCTAAAAAGCTGCTGACGCAGGTGGACTCCCTGCTGGACATGCTTCACAATCTGCAAAGGGATACCCCCTATGCCATGGAATTTATCTATTCCCTGGCCCGACAGCCGGCTGATTTCGCTTCCCTGGCCGCGGACCTGGCAGACCTGAACAGCCTCAAGTTCCGCCACCTCCTGAGCGCCGCAGCCTCATTATCCAAAAAGGAAAAGCAGGAGCTGACCCTCAAGGAGTTGAGCCATGGGTTGACCCAGCTCCAGGACTTCACCCGCTACTCCCATGCATCCCAGGTCATAACCGAATTTCAGGAGGCCGTGGGGCTGGGAAGTATGTCTCCCCAAGACCTGTATCTCTTGCTGGACCGGCTGCAAGAGAGTCTGGAGAATCTGCAACCACAGACCATCGACGCCCTCCAAGCGGTCAGGGACCTCTATGGCCCCATTCTGCAGCGGGTGGGCATAGATTTTTCCGACCTGGCCTCCCTGGGCAAGCTTACCGGATTGACTCAAGATGAGGCCAGAATCATGGAGTTCATCGCCCTCCATGCCGAACTGTGTCGGGAAGAAGCCTTTCTGCCGGAAATCCGGGGCCAACTGGAGGAGCTTAATGCCTATAACCAGCGCCTGACGGAATATGATAACGATCTGCGCCTGAAAGGCTTCCAACATTTTCAGGGAGATATGCAGAGAATCAAGCGGAGCATCACCGCCGGCAAGCGCTTGACCCCCGAGCAGGCCAAACTCCTGTGCTCCACCTATGCTTGCATCATCGCCGAGCCGGAAGCCATCTTCAGATTCTTCCCCATGGAAGAAGGCCTCTTCGATATCCTGGTCTTCGATGAAGCCTCCCAGGTCTCCATTGCCCACTCCCTTTCCCTTATTCTTCGGGCCAAGCAGGTGTTGGTCTTCGGGGATAAGTACCAGTACGGCGCGGTGAGCGCCGTCCATGTCAGCCGCAAGTACAGCGGCGCTTATTTCAAAAAAATCATTGACGATTACCGGGTGGAATACCGGCGGACGATTTCGCCCGAACAGGAGAGGCGATTGCTGGAGGAGGAGACCGCCGAGGTGGCCGACGAGGACCTGTTCGTGGCCGACATTCAGAGAGCGGACCATCTGGAGGCCGCCCAGGAATGGCTCAAGACCTTAAGCATTCGCAAGTCCACTCTGGATTTCTGCTATGCTCTCTACAACTACTACAGCGCCCTCACCGAGCACTTTCGCAGCTTTCCCGAAATTATCGACTATTCCAATGAGGTCTTTTACCGCCCGGCCCAGATACCCCTGGTGGTGAACCGCATCCGCACCAAGCCCATCGACGCGGTCCTTCGCTTTATCAGGGTGGAGCCCCAGGGCCATTCCGGCCGCAATGTCAACTTAGATGAAATCGAGGCCATCCGGCAGGACCTGGAAAAGCTTGGCGCCGACGGCTACCAGGGCACCATCGGCATCATCACTTCCTTTCGGGAGCAGCGTGACCGGGCGGAGAGGTACCTGCGGGAGAAGCTTGCCAACTACCACCGGCTCAAAGAGGATAACCGGCTCACCATCTGGTTTGTGGGGGATGTGCAGGGGGAAGAACGGGATATTGTCTATTACTCCTTCGTCCAGGATAAGAAGCATGGGGACACCTCTCTGCGCACCATCTACCCCACGCCCGGGGGGACCGCCGACACCATCAAGAGCCTGAAGATGCAGCGCCTCAATGTGGGTTTCAGCCGGGCCAAGGACACCATGGTCTTTGTCCACAGCATGGACCTGGGCGACTATGCCGACACCCGGCTGGGCGACGCCTTGCAGCACTACCGCACCATCCTGGAGGAAACCCGCCCCAAAGACCATTTCATCGCCGATGAAGCGGTGTTCGAGTCCCCCAAGGAAAAAGAACTCTATACCCTCATCACCCAAACCGCCTTCTACCGCCGGCACCGGGACCGCCTCCTTATCATCCCCCAGTTCCACATCGGCAAGTACCTTCAGCGGGAATTTCAGCGGTATCTGCCCCGCTACCGGGTTGACTTTTTGGTGAGCTTGGCCGATGGGGGGAAAGAGAAAAGCTTGATATTGGAGTACGACGGCCTGGAGTACCACACCAAGGACCCCACGGTGGTCACGTCCCTGGAGGACTTTAGAGAAGAGTACCTGCAATACGACCTTGCGCGGCAATTGGAACTGGAAAGCTACGGTTACCACTTCCTGCGAATAAACAAGTTCAGCTTGCGGCCCCGGCAGGCAGGAGAGACCCGGGTGGACGTGCTGAGCGACTTGCTGGCCAGAGCCTTCGCCCTGTAAGGGCCTACAAGAAGACCTTGTAGTCCGTTTTCAGGACCTGGGCCAGACGCCGGGCCATATTCTTGCCGATGGGGCGCTTGCCGTTTTCCATTTCCGAGAGGTTGGTGCGCTTGACCCCCAGGAGGCGGGCCAACTGCTCCTGGGTCAGGCCTTCCCTCAGGCGCAGGCCCCGGATGGCGCTGCCCGGGTGCAGGTCGGGAAACACCTCTTCCAGGGGCAGGGACTCGTCCTCCTCCCCTAAGATAGCGGTTACGGCATCCTGAATCTTGAGGATTTTTTCCTCGGGGAGCCGATGGCGCAGGCAAATTTCAGCAAAATCTTTGGTAATTTGCTCCTTCATGGGTTCCGACATAGGTCGCCTCCAGGCAAAGTTCTCCGGTAACTCTCCAAATGGCCACTAAGTGGGGCGGCCTTGCTTGATAAGGTATCATTTTATGAGACCTGAAGCAAGGCGACCGGCGCCGCCGGCCAGGATCATCTCCTTATACTGACAAGCGGTTCCTGGTTGTGCTACATTAGAAATGTTAAGGATTGGCCTGACCTGAGAAATGTTCCCTCTGCTGCTTAAGTCTCAGAGCGGGACAGGCAATGCCAAGGGGTGTCTTATGAGTCGCATCGCCTTTGAAATCCCTGAAGAGAGCGTCCTGGCCCTCAAGCTGACGCCCGAGGCCCTGGCCGCGGAACTCCGCATGGCCGCCGCGGTTAAGCTCTATGAGCTGGGACGGCTTTCTTCCGGCGCCGCCGCCGGCCTCGCCGGAGTTCCCCGGACGGTCTTTCTCAGCCGCCTGGCGGACTACGGTGTGGACACCTTCAGGCTCACCGAAGAGGAACTTGCCCGGGAGGCTGCTCTTGCCTGAGGTTATCTGCAACACTTCACCCTTCCAATATCTGCATCAATTGGGGCTGTTGCACCTGCTGCCGACCTTGACGGGCGGGGTTCTGGCGCCCCCGGCGGTGGTGGAGGAAATCGACCAGGGCAAACAGGCCGGGATTGATCTGCCGGACCTGAAATCTTTGGCTTGGGTCACCGTCCGGGCGCCTCAAAGTATTGCCGCCTTGCCCCTGGTCACCGACCTGGGCCCGGGGGAAACCCAGGTGTTGGCCCTGGCCCTGGAATCTCCCGGTTCCACGGTGATCGTCGATGACGCTTTGGCCCGGCGCGTGGCCGAAATGTTGGGGTTGCGCCTCACCGGGACCCTGGGAGTTCTTCCGGCCGCCAAGCGGACCGGGTTGATCCCCCGGGTGACCCCCATTCTGGATCAACTGGAGACCTTACGTTTCCGCCTGGCCGCTGTTACCCGAGCCGCCATGATAAAACTGGCGGGGGAATCCTGATGCCACCCGTTGGCAAGATGGGAAGCAATGCCCATGGCTAAGATAGACCTCAGCGCAGAAGATTTGGCCAGGCTGCTGGACGCGGTGAACAGCGGGGTGGAGCCGGCCCCGGAGCTGGTCGGCAAGCTCTTCCCCTCCCTTCTGGAAAAGCTGGGCCAGGCCGGGAAGTTTGATTTCGAGACCTTAAACCGCATCCGCATCCCCACCATCGAATACGCCGGCAAGCGCCCCGAGGGGGTGATTCTGGCCTCCGCCGTGGCCCTGGGGCAGTCCGCGCCCTTGCAGGTGGTGCGGCGCTTCGGGGAACCGGGCGAAGACGGCTGGCAGAACCTTATCGTCCAGGGGGACAACCTACAGTTCCTCAAGACCGTGTATCTCAATCAGGACCCGCTCATCAAGGACAAGGTGAAGGGCAAGGTTAAGCTGATTTACATCGACCCGCCGTTTGCGACGAAGTCAGACTTTCAAGGGGGTGAGGGTTCGCGAAGTTACAGCGATAAGATTGATAGCGCGGAATTTATAGAGAATCTTAGGGAAAGAATAATTTATCTAAGAGAACTTCTTTCAGAAGATGGATGCATTTATCTACATTTAGATACAAAAAAAGTACATTACTTGAAAGTTATAATGGATGATATTTTTGGAGACTTTAATTTTCAAAATGAAATAATTTGGAAAAGAACATCAGCGCATAGTGATTCAAAAACCTATGCCAATGTCCACGATTGTCTACTTTATTATACGAAATCAGAAAATAGAATCTTCAATCAGTTATATAGTGATTATTCAACAGAACATATTGAAAAACGGTATAAACATATTGATTTTGATGGTCGTCGATTTTCTGATGGTGATTTAGTTGGAGCTGGTTTGAAAGGTGGAGGATATCTTTATGAATGGAAGGGTATAACAAAAAAATGGCGTTGCCCTATTGAGACCATGCAAAAATATGAAAATGAAAACCGTCTTTACTATACAAAGAAAGGAGTTGCCAGAATAAAACGCTATCTGGAAGAGGTTCAAGGGCAACCAGTTATGGATATTTGGCAGGACATATTTCCAGTTAATTCACAGGCAGCAGAACGGGTTGATTTTCCTACTCAAAAACCTGAGGTGATGCTTGAAAGAATAATAAAAGCTTCAACCAACCCAAGCAACTTAGTCCTGGATGTTTTCGCCGGGTCCGGCACCACCGCGGCGGTGGCGGAGAAGCTGGGCCGGCGCTGGATTGTATGCGACTTCGGCAAGCACGCCATTTACCTGATGCAGAAGCGTATCTGGAACATCGCCGCCTCCAAGGCCTTCGACGCGGACAAGAAAAACGCCACGTACGGCCAGCCCCCCAAGCCCTTTGCGGTGGCCGCGGTGGGGGCCTATGACTTCAGCCGGGTGATGAACCTCCGGGAGAACAAGTGCGCCTACATCTCCTTTGTCCTGTCGCTGTTCGGCATCCCCAAGGAAGAGGATGACATCGACAAATACCCAAAGAAATACAAGCTGGACCACATCTACGCCGAAAAGGACGGCGACCCGGTGGAAATCTTCCCGGTGTGGGAGGACGACTACCTGTATAACGTGCGCATCGACCCGGATTATCTCCAGGACCTCATCACCCAATCCCGGGGCCGCCTCAAAGGCAATTACTATATCATTGTGCCGGAGACCTGCAGCCGGGTATCTGACCTCCGGCTCCCCAACGGCAGCGGCGGGGAAGTGCATTTCCGTCTGTTGAAATTCCCTTACAGCATCCTGGAGCAGGCGGCCCGGAACTTCGCCATCGAGGACCAGCCCGACACCCCGGCCAACATCAACAACCTGGTGTCCTCGGTGGGCTTCTACTTCAACGACGAGGTGACGGTCAAGGCCGCCCGGACCCCCCAGGGCCTCAAGCTGGTCAGCTTCAGCACCCCCATCCTCAGCCGGGAGGGGACCCCCTACCAGGGCCTGGGGGGATTATCCCTCCTTCTGGTGGACCTGAATTATAACGGCCGGGTTTTCAACCTGGACCAGGCCGTTTATGCCAAAGAACTCAAGGAGGGCGGGGAGGTGACCCTGGCGGGGGTGACCGGCAAGACCGCCATCATTGCCATCGACCGCCACGGCAACGAATCGCCCCCCACCCTGGTCACGGAGTAGCCGGCCATGGCACGCCAGGCACGCCATAAAAAAGCCGTCAAGCTGAATCTTTCGGAGCACACCCTGGAAGTCAACGAAAAGCGCTGCGACCTGGAACTTTTCGACTTCCGGGAAATAGAGGATTGGGTCAGGCAGCTCACCGGCAGCCGCACCTACCAGTATGAAGCCCTCAAGCGCACCATGATTTATCTCTGGGGCGACGTCTATAAAAATGTGAATGAACTGGCCCGGGAGAACTTCAAAAAAAAGGATTCCATACAGCGGCGGTTTCTCTCCGAGGACAATTTCCAGCGCCACCTGCCCCTGCCGGATAAGCTCTCGGGAGTCATCCACCTGGCCACCGGCACCGGCAAATCCTACCTCATCTTCGCCATCGCCTATCTTTCCGTGGTGATGAAAAAAATTAAGCGGGTGCTGGTCCTGGGGCCGCCTTCCACGGTGATTGAGGCGGGGCTCAGGGACAAGTTCAAGAGGCTCATGGAGGACCCGAAGCTCCACAGCAAGCTGCCGCCCAAATACCGCCACGCGCCGGTGGTCCTCCTGGACGAGACCAGGCCGGCGGAAGACTATGGGATTTTTATCGAGAACATCAACGCCATCTATAACAAGGACAAAAACGCCATCGGCGACACCCTCTTTTCCCAAACGGACGAGGTGCTGGTCCTCTCCGACGAGGTGCACCACGCCTATACCCATCTGACCTTTACGGACACCGACCTGGTGCTGGAAACCAAGGGAAAAGCCGAAGAGCGCCACGAACGGTTGTGGATGAAGTTTCTGCGGGAAGAGCGCAAGATTAAGCGGCATATCGGCTTCACCGGCACCCCCTACAACCAGGACGAGTACTTCACGGACATCATTTACAATTATGCCATCCCCGACGCCCTGGGGGACAAGCAAATCAAAAAAATCAACCCCATCCTCCACACCGAATCGGAAGACCCGGGCCGGGAGTTCACCCAGGAACAGGCTTTTGAAATCATTTATCGGACCCACCTGGACAACCGGGAGACCTACTCCTACCCGCAGGCCGGCCAACCGGCGGTGAAGCCCATCACCATTTTCATCGCCCCCACCCAGAGCGTGGCCATTAAAAAGTCGGAGGAGTTCATCATTTTCCTGGGGGCGCAACTGAAAAAAGCGGATGGCGGCGGACACCCGGATTCCTACTATGAAGGGCTGGCCAGAGATAAGGTCATTTGCGTGGTGAGCCGCCTTGCCGAGTCGGAATACAAGCAGAAACTTGACGATATCGAAAGCCTGGCGGAGCCGGCGGAGTTTATCTTTGCGGTGGAGAAGCTCTCGGAAGGGTGGGACGTGGACAACGTCTTCCAGATTGTGCCCATGCAGGAGCGGGTCTTCAACTCCAAGCGGCTCATCTCCCAGGTCCTGGGGCGGGGCCTACGCATCCCCCGCCAGGTCCCCCACCCGGCCATCTTGAGTGAATATCCGGTGGTCACGGTGACCAACCACGAGAAATTCGCCGACCATATCCGGGAATTGGTGCACTATGTCACCCAATGCGAAGTTTATCTCAGCTCGGCGACGCTGAAGCCGGAGAGCGGGCTCAAACGGGCGCGGCACAACTTCACCTTGTTCAATATCCTCTATACTCCACGGTCCACACTGGTGGACAAGCCTTTGGCAGAGGATAGAGCCCAGCGAGACCTGCTGCTGCTCAAGCCCCAAACCGATAATCTGAAGGCCACCATCACCTACATGGTCACCGGCGACAAGAAATTTGAGCTGACCCGGACTTTCGTCACCGTGGAGGAAGTGGCCTATAATCAGGCCAGACGGTTTTCCCTGCGGGCCTTTGAGAGCAGACAGTACGCTTTCTCTGATGACATACAGGTTAACAGCCGCGTGCTGCAGGCAGAGGACATCCGTTTGGTCATTCGGGGAGCCATGGAGGCCGCCGGTATCATGGGCGACCGCTTATCCCTGGAAAATGCCCAGGCTATCGACCTCTACTTCGGGCAGTTCATCGGCCCGGGGAAGCAAAAACCCAAGCGGGAGAGCATTCCCGGCAACCTGACGCCGGTGAAGACGGCGGAGATGGATCGCACCAGCCTCCGGGTCAGCGAGGTAGGGAAAGACGTGAGCGTCTTTTTAAGTGAGGATTACGAAACCGAGGTGGGAGCAGACAATCTCTTTGCCCTGGAATATTTGAAGGCTGTGCGGGGAAAATATGAGGAGAAGCAGTTGGAGTTATTCACGGAGCCGTCGGATGACTTTATGAAAAAACATCAGGACCACATCCGGTTTTTTTATGGTTACCAGGCGCCATACGTCGTGAACACCTCCCTCTTTAAGACTCCGCAAAACCTCGTGAGGGTCACCTCGACCCCGGAAAAGCTCTTTATCTACGAGTTGATCAAGCATTCCCGTTACGTGCAGGCCTGGATAAAATCTCGGGACATGGGTTTCTACGCCATTGACTATGAATATTTCCGCAAGGGGAAGGACCGGGTGCGGTCGAGCTTTAATCCTGACTTCTTCATCAAGATTGACCTGAATCGCTATGTCCGCACCTTGCAGGACGAGGGGACGGATGTGCAGCAGTTACGGTCGCTGCAAGACCAGGGTTTCGACAGTATCATTAAAGTGGTGGAAATCAAGTCCGATGAAGATGACGACGAAACGACGCCAGCTAAGAAGCGCTATGCCGAGGAGCACTTCGCCGTCCTGAACCAGAAATTGCAGGAGGGGGCTATCCCCGCAGAGTTCATCCGGGACCACGGTTTTATTGAAAGACAGCTTTACACTTTTGACCTTCTGGTTCCGTCACAGTATGGGGCATGGTTTTCGAACCTGGCGAAGGGACGAGATGAGTCGTATGTGAAAATTATGCACGGGGTCAAAGCCCAAGGCGAGGGGGTGTAAGTAGAGTTTGGTGTTATCAATGAACCCGGCGGACTTAAAGAAGAAGTTGGAGACGAAGGTAGATTAGACTCGTATAAAAATAATCATTAATAGCAAGAGTCACGTAAGGATACAAACTGAGATTATGAGATCGCCTTTACTTGCATCTGTCATAAATTAGTTTTAATGCCCCGTCCCTCCAAGTAAAATCTGCCAACCTGTATTTTCTCCAAAGCCCATTCTTCTTTTAGGTGGCAAAATAACAAAAATTTAGGCGGAAAGTCAATTTTTGTCCAGGAGGGAGGGTGGGCTCACGCGTGGCTTCTGTGGGGGGCGCAAATTTTGCTACCGGGGGGTAGGAGTCCCACCCTCCGGATTTCCTCTTTCGAGAAACACCTGGCCCTGGCGGAGGGGCAGGGTGAGGGTGGGCGGAAGGTCATCGGGTCCAGTGCTTGCGCTGGCAGGGGTAGCACGGCGGAGATGGAAAAGGGCATGAGGCCGGGCATTCAGGAGGCCGTTGTGACGCTCTGAGGTGCCCGTGGCGGGGCGATTGAGGGGGAGGCAATGGGGGTTTTGGTTTCGGGTTGCCCTTACAAATCACCCTGGCACCAGAGGTGGGCAAGAGCCTGCCAGACGGGGCACCAGCCGGTGATTGACGTGGCCACGGTAGAGACGGGTCCCCGAAAGCCACAAGCGCACAGCCTCCCCAAATTTCCCCCTTCACCCTGAAGCTGTGCACACTATGTGCACACCAATAAAAAGAGGGGTTAGTCTCAATGACCTAACCCCTTGATTTCTTTGGTGGAGCTGAGGGGAGTTGAACCCCTGACCTCTTGAATGCCATTCAAGCGCTCTTCCATCTGAGCTACAGCCCCGACGATTTCTTTTTGTAACCGAAGCCTTTGGCACTGTCAAGCCCTCAGGAAAAATTTGGGGGAAGGGGGAACGCGGCACCGGCGGGAGGCGGGCCCCACCGGGCCGGTCTCCGGGTCCGGGGGGCTGAAGTGCAGGTCGCGCCCCGGGCAGCGGCCATCTTTCCCACTTTTCCTCCCCTTCCGGGGCCGGGGCTCCCGGCGAAGGCTTTTATAACTTATTAATATAATTAGGCTATTGTTTAATTATTCCTTTGTCCTGGGAAAGGGCCGGCGGTCTTGGAACGCTTTGCAAGAATCCGATCTCTTTCATGGTGCGCGGTGGGCACAATACACGGGGGCCGGAACATCGGGGGATCTGTAAGTTGCGCACCGCGCACCCTGATATTTCGGAAACCCTGACGCCGCCGCGGAAGTTTTGCAAGAAGCTCATAATGTTTTTATTTTATAATCAGTTGCCAATCGCACATAATTCAGGGTGTACTTCAGCGCTGCTGCCCTTCAGGGGGCCGCCGAAGGGGAAACGGCGCGTGCCTGCCGGCCTTCAGGAAGACGGCGCCGGACGGGATCAGCCTGATTTATCATACGGTTGCGGTCCCAGGGCCGTTAGCCGTGGCTTTCTCACAGAAAAATGGCATAGCCTCGGCTGGGCATGATGAACAGGGTCTTTCGCACCGGGGAGGAACCGACCTTCCGCTTTTCCACCCCGCCCGGAGGTCAGCATGAGTATCCGCACGCATCTGCTCCTGTCGTATTTCAGTCTGATCATCATGATATTTTTGGGCATTTGGGTAATGGGCAACCGGATTCTGACCTCTACTTCGGCAGCCAACGAGCATTTCGTGGAAGAAGGGGTCCTGTCCCTGACCCGGACCAATTATCTGTTGGCGGAAGAGGTGTTGACCCAGATCGGGGAGGCGGTGGTCCGGGACAAGGCCGAAGACGTGGCCCGGGAGCTGAGCTATCTCCTGCGCGGCCGCAAATCCTATGATTACGCCAGGATGCGCCTGGACCGCAAGCTCCGGCAGATCGCCATTCAGACCATCCATTCCCTGGGCCGGGCGGCGGGATACACCGATGTCTATGACAACAAGGGCTTCATCCTGTTCCACCCGGACCCTGCCGTGGAAGGGAAGAACCAGTTGGACTGGAAGGAGAGCTACCCCGAGACCACGGCCCTCATCCAGCGGTCCCTGACGAAGGACTATATTTCCGGGTATTTTACCTTTTTTGATGTGCACAAAAAGGAGCGTCGGCGCTATTCGGTCAGGGTGCACGTCCCCGGCACCCCCTTCATTGTAGGGGCGATCGTCAACATCGACGAGTTTTTCCAGCCCACCCAGCACCGCATGCGTAAAGCCAGCCAGGAAAGTTTGGACCGGGCCCGGGTGGCCATCCAACGGCACAAGGACAGCGTAATCCGCCAGGTGCAGGGCTGGGGCCTGGCGGGCGGGGGGCTCTTTTTCGGGCTCTCCTGCATCTTCGGCTTCGGTTTCGCCGCCTCCCTGTCAAGGCCCTTGCGCCGTTTGCGGGACGGGGTGCGCCAGATCGGCGAGGGCGACTTCAGCGTGGCCGTGCCCGCCCGGGGTGTCAGGGAGGTGGTGCACCTGGCCCGATCCTTTAACGAGTTGGGCCGCCAGCTTACCGACTACATGGAAAAGCGGGATTTCATCCGGGACACCTTCGGCCGCTATGTCACCCAGGAAGTGGTGAAAAAGCTCCTGGAGGACCGGGACGCCCTGGAGTTGGGGGGCGACAAGCGGGAGGTCTCCATGCTCATGAGCGATCTGCGGGGCTTCACCGCCATCATCGCCACCATGGACCCGGAAGACGTCATCACCTTCCTGAACCGCTATCTGGAGCGCATGATCGACATCCTCGTCGGACACCATGCGGTCATCGACGAGATCATGGGCGACGGCATCCTGGCTTTCTTCGGGGCCCCCGAGGACATGGAGGACCACCCCGCCCGGGCGGTGGCCTGCGCCCTGGCCATGCAGGCGGCCATGGCGGACCTCAACGCCGAAAACGCCAGGGACGGCCTGCCCCTGCTGGAGATGGGCGTGGCCGTGAACACCGGCACCGTGGTGGTGGGCAACATCGGCTCGGAAAAGCGCACCAAATTCAGCATTATCGGCGCGCCGGTGAACGTCGCCAGCCGCATGGAGGGCTTCTGCGTGGGCGGCCAGGTGTTGGTGAGCGACGCAACCTATCGGGCCGTGGCCCACCTGGTGGAGGTGGGCGAAGTCTACACCGTGCAGATGAAAGGCATGCCCCAGGCCGCCACTCTGTATGAGGTGCGGGCCATCGCCGGGCCCTGGCCGGTGCGGCTGCCCCCCCGGCGCGGGTCCCTTCATCCCCTGGCGGCGCCGATGGCGGTGCGGCTCCGGGTTCTCAAGGGCAAAATCATGCGGGAGCCGCTCCCCCAGGCCATGGTTACGGCCCTGTCGGAGAATGCGGTTCACCTCACCGGGGAGGGGGAGCTCCACCCCTGGGAGGACGTCTCCCTCACCCTCCTGGACGACCACCGCCAGGACCTGGCCGGGGTCATTTACGGCAAAGTGGTGGCCGCGGAAACTGCGGCGGACCGGCATTTTAAGGCCACCGTGCGCTTCACCTTCATCTCGCCGGAGGCCCAGGCGCAACTGCAGCGGCGCCTGGCGGAGGGGTGAGCGGCCGGTCCGAAAAGCTTGTGGAGGGCCGGGGCCGCTTCCGGCGCCCCGGGCCTGCCGTTGAAGTTTTCCCCCCTTGTTATCCGATTTTATCTGTTAACGAATATGATATTCTTATAGTCAAGAGTTTTAAGGGGCCGGAGCCCCTGCTGTCCTCGAGGGAGATAGTAATGTTGACATCCCGCCATCTCAAGGTCATGTGGGTCTGCCTGGCGCTGCTGCTGTGGGCTCGGGGGGCCATGGCCCAGGAGAGCCTCTCCCGGCTGGTCAAAGCGGTGCAGCCGGCCGTGGTGACGGTCATCACATATAACAGCCAGGGGAAGCAGCACGGCATCGGCAGCGGCTTCTTCATCAACCAGGAAGGACATGTCATCACCAATCAACACGTCATCCGGGAGGCCCGGCGCATCATCGTCAAGACCATGGACGGGCAAAGCCATCCGGTCAAGTCGATTCTGGCTGAGGACCGGGCCTGGGACGTGGCCCTGCTGGCCGTGCAGATTCCCCCCGGCCGCGTCCGGCCGTTGAAAATCAGCCCGGTTTTGCCCGAAATCGGCGACCGCATCATCGTGGTGGGCAGCCCTCTGGGTTTGGACCAGACCATCAGCGACGGTCTGGTGTCGGGCTTGCGGCCCCTGAAGGGGGGCTCCCACATCCTCCAGATTTCCGCCCCCATTTCCCGGGGGTCCAGCGGCGGGCCGGTGATGAATATGAAGGGTGAAGTGGTGGGCATCGCCACCTTCATGATCTCCGGCGGCCAGAACCTCAATTTTGCCATCCCGGGGTCCAGGCTGCTGGCCCTGAAGCCCGGCGCCAGTCGGATGCTGGGGGAGGCGAAATCGGGGCCGGAGCCGGAAACCTACACCGGCGGGGCCTCTCTGGCCGGCCTGAAGAAGCGCGGGCACGACTACTTCAAGGCCGGCGACTATGACCGGGCCATCGCGGAGTTCAGCCGGGCCCTGCAATACAGCCCCGGGGATTCCCAGCTCTACTACAGCCGGGGCACCGCCTACGCCCTTAAGGGTCAGTACCCCCAGGCGCTCCTGGACCTGAACCGCTGCCTGGAAATCGATCCCCGGGGCGTCCAGGCCCTGAACAACCGCGGCATCGTCTATGCCCGTCAAGGGCAGTATGCCCGAGCCCTGGTGGACTACAACCGGGCGCTGACACTGGACCGCGCCTACGCTCACGCCTACTACAACAAGGGCATCGCCCTGGAAAAACTGGGGCGGAATCAGGAAGCCGTGACGGCCTATCGCAGCTTTCTCAAATATGCCTCGCCCCAGAGCAGGCAGCAGATTCAAAAAGCCCGGGAACGCATCCGGGCCCTGGGCGGCTCCTGAGGCCGTCGGCCCATAGGTAACTGCTCCGAAAAGTTTTTTGTAGGGTGCGCACTGCGCACCGTAAGGATGCTTAACTTTTCATAATTTATGGGTGAGCCCAAGGCTCATGAGTAACTGTCTTGAAATGCTCATGGCCCCGACAGGTCCACCCCCGAGGATGAAAACCCTGCCGTAGGGGTGGGTTTCAAATCCGCCCCTACAGAACGAGGTCGGCGGCCGCGGGCCGCCCTATGATAGGGATTTTCACGGTAAAAGTCCCATAATTCCCCCTCCCCTGGTGGTT
>VGSQ01000004.1 GCA_016874975.1 Deltaproteobacteria bacterium | reverse complement strand
GTTTCGGGGATCCAGCCCTCGAACCAGACATTGTCCAGATCGCCCAGGGTGAGGACGGTGGCGCCCACCTGGACCACCTGGCCGGGCTCGGCGGGACGGGCCAGCACCACCCCGGCGACGGGCGTGGTGATGGTGGCGTAGCCCAGGCGGGTCCTGGCCAGCTCCAGTTGGGCCATGGCCGCCTGCACGTCCGCCCGCCCGGCCTCGATGTCCTCCCGGCGGTAGCCCCGGCGGCGCAGGTCATAGGTCTCCTGGGCCCGGCGCAGGGCCTCCCGGGACATCAGATAGGCGGCTTCGGCCTTGTCCCGGGTGGAGGCGGACACCACCTTGCGGCGGAAGAGGTTTTCCATGCGCCGGTAATCCCGCTCCCGGTCCACATAATCGGCCCGGGCCTGGGCCGCCGCGGCCTGGGCCTCGCGCACCTCCTCGGGGCGGAAGCCGTTCTCCAGCCGGGTCAGGTTGGCCCGGGCCGCGGCCAGGCGGCCGGCGGCCACGGCCACCTCCTGGCGCAGGTCGCCGGACTCCAATTCCGCCACCACCTGGCCGGCCTGCACCTCCTGCCCTTCCTGGAAGTGGATGGCGGCGATGGCGCCGGGCACCTTGAAGCCCAGGTTCGTCTCCGTGGCCTCGATGTGCCCGGCAAGGCGCAACTCCCCGGAAGGGGCCGCTTTGGTCCGGAGCAGCAGATAATAACCCACGGCCCCCGCCGCCGCCAACACCAGCAGCAGGATGAGCACCTTGCGCTTCATTGCGACGATCCCCTTTGCCGCCAACTTTCCCGGGAAATCCGGGAGGTTGTTTCGGCCCGGCAGAAAACCTGCCGGCGTCTTTCATGCCGGCCCCTGCCCCCTGCCGGCCCCATCCCATTATACTTGCCTGGCTGCTCCAGACAAGGAGGGAGCGACGTTTGTCTTTCACCCTGTGGGCACCTCTGGGGGGCCGGGTGAGGCGGGGCATGGGCCCGGGCCCTCAACCGGTCAGGCGTTGCAGCGCCCCCAGAAGCAGCTCCGCGGCCCGTTCCACCTCTTCCCGGGAGGTGGGGCGGCCCAGACTCAGGCGCACGGCGCTCAGGGCCAGGTCCCGGGGCAGGCCCATGGCGGTGAGGACGGGGGAGGGCTCCTCCAGGTCGCCGTGGCAGGCGGCCCCGAGAGAAGCAGCCAGTTCGGGCAGCGCCGCCAGGATGCGCCGGCCCGAAAAGCCTGGAAAAGACACGTTCAGGGTGTTGGGGAGGCGGGCGTCCGGGGGCCCGTTGAGGATGAGTTGGGGAAAGCCCTCCCGGAGGCGCCGGTGCAGCAGGTCCCGCAGGGCCGCAACCCGCGTCATGAAATCGCTCAGACCCTCCCGGCCCAGGCGGCAGGCTTCCCCCAGGCCGGCCAGGTAGGGGACGTTCTCGGTGCCGGCCCGTCGGCCCCCCTCCTGGGAGGCTCCGTGCAGCAGCGGCGCCAGGGGCGAGCCCCGGCGCACGTAGAGCGCCCCCACCCCTTTGGGGGCATACATCTTGTGCCCGGCCAGGGTGAGGTAATCGACTTTCAGATCGTCCACGTTGACCGGGATTTTCCCCACGCTCTGGGCCGCGTCGGTGTGCAGCAGCACCCCGGCCTCCCGGGCGACGGCGCCGATCTCGGCAATGGGCTGGATGGCCCCGGTCTCGTTGTTGGCGTGCATGACGCTGATGAGGATGGTGTCCGGGGTCAAAGCCCGGCGCACCGCCTCCGGGTCCACCAGACCGTCCCCGTCCACAGGCAGCATGGTGACGTCAAAGCCCTCTGCGGCCAGGAAGGCCAGGGGCTGGCGCACCGCGGGGTGCTCCACCGCGCTGCTGAGGATGCGCCCCCGGCCGAAATGCCAGGCCACCCCCTTGAGCGCCAGGTTGTTGGCTTCGGTGGCGCCGCTGGTGAAGACCACCTCATCGGGGGCGCACCCCAGCAAACCCGCCGCCTCCCTGCGGGCTTGCTCTACCGCCGCCTGGGCCCGGCGGCCCAGGGCATAGTCGCTGCCGGGGTTGCCGAATTCCTCCCCCAGGTGCAGGTCGATGGCCCGGGCCACCTCCGGGGCCACGGGCGTGGTGGCGTTGTAATCCAGGTAGATCATGATCGCCTCCCTCCCGCCTTTGGTGTCTTCCTCATTGACACTTTACCGCAACCTCTGATACATGGGAAGGAAAGGTCGCGCAGCGGAGGTCTGCCCCCGATTCCGTGATTTCTCTGTGTCCCACCCTCTATCGCTTCATGCAGTGGCTCGTCGGCCGCACCATGGGGTGTTTTTTCGCCCTGGACGTGTCTGGGCTTGAGTTCCTACCCGCTTCCGGTCCGGTCATCGTCTGCCCCAAACACCAGCGCTGGGAGGACATCCCCCTGCTGGGGACGGCTCTGCCCCGCCCCATGCATTACATCGCCAAAGCGGAACTCTTTCAGCGGGCCGGCCAGCGGGAATTTCTCTCCGCCCTGGGCGGGCTGCCGGTGGCCCGGGAGCGCCCCCGGGCCACCTTGTCCTCATTCAAGCGCCTGCTTCCCCTGTTGAGAGATCGGGCCGTTATCGTCCTTTTTCCCGAAGGCACCTACATCCTGGGCGGCGTGGGGGCCGGCAAACACCGCCTCATCCAGATGCTGCTGGGTCTCCAGGAACACCGGGGCATGGCGCCGCTGCCCTTTGTGCCGGTGGGCATCCGCTACCGGAAAAGACCCGGGGGGTATGACGTGGCGGTACGTCTGGGGCCTCCCCTGCGCGCCGCCCACCCCTCCCAGGCCCGGGCCCTGACGGACCGCATCATGGCCGAAATCGCCCGCCTGTCCCAGGGGGAGGAGGGATGAAACGGAGACCTCTCGCCGAGCCAGGCATTTTCTTTTTGATATTTTTCACAAATAGCGCTAAAAACGGAGAGGAGCATGCCTATGCCGCGCAAAAAGACGGAAAAATCCGGGAAGGAGACGGTTGTTATGGAGAAGAAGCGCTATTGTTACGCCTTCGAAGAGGGTGACGGCGCCAATAAAAAACTTTTGGGCGGCAAGGGAGCCGGTCTGTGCAGCATGACCCAGATCGGTCTGCCGGTGCCCCCCGGTTTCGTCATCACCACCGAAGCCAACGTGCAGTACCTGGACGGGGGGAACCACTTCCCCGACGGACTCATGGACGAGGTGCATGAGTACATGGAGGCCCTGGAGAAAAAGACCGGCAAGGGGTTCGGCGACGCCCACAACCCCCTGCTGGTGTCGGTGCGCTCCGGCTCCGCCCTGTCCATGCCGGGGATGATGGACACCATCCTCAACCTGGGACTGAACGACGACACGGCCAAGGGATTGGCCGCCCTCACCGGCGACGAGCGCTTCGCCCAGGACGCTTACCGGCGCTTCCTGCAGCTCTTCGGCAAGATCGGCCTGGGCGTGCCCGACGCCGAATTCGACGAGGCTTTTGAAGCCGTCAAGGAACAGCACCACGCCACGGTGGACACCGAACTCAACGCCCAGGCCTTGAGCGAGGTGGTGGACAAGTTCAAAGCCATCATCAAGAAACACACCGGCCGGCCCTTTCCCCAGGATGTGTGGGCCCAGCTCTTCCTGTCCATCGAGGGCGTCTTCAAGTCCTGGACCGGGAAGAGGGCGGTGGACTACCGCCGCCAGTTCAACATCACCCCGGACATGGCCTACGGCACCGCAGTGAACATCTGCACCATGGTCTTCGGCAACATGGGCACCGATTCGGCCACCGGCGTGGGCTTCACCCGGGACCCGGGCACGGGCAAAAACGTCCTCTACGGCGACTACCTGATCAACGCCCAGGGCGAGGACGTGGTGGCCGGCATCCGCACCCCCAGGCCCTTAAAAGAGCTCAAGACGGACATGACTGCCATCTACAAACAACTGGAGCAGATGCGCAGCATCCTGGAAAAGCATTATCGGGAGGTCCAGGACTTCGAGTTCACCATCGAGAAGGGCAAGCTGTACATGCTCCAGACCCGCAACGGCAAGATGAATGCCTGGGCCCTGTGCAAGACCTCGGTGGACCTGGTGAAGGAGGGCCTGATCAACGAGGAGGAGGCCCTCTTGCGCATCCCGGCGGAGTTCCTGGAGCAGTTCCTGCACCGCCGCATCGACCCGGATTTCAAGCAGGAGCCCCTGGCCGTGGGCATCTCGGCCTCACCCGGCGCGGCCACGGGCAAAGTGGTCTTCGACGCCGACCGGGCCGAACACATGGGCAGCGCCGGGGAAAAGATCATCCTCACCCGGGTGGAGACCAAACCCGAGGACATCCATGGCTTTTTTGCGGCCCAGGGCATCCTCACCAGCCGGGGAGGCAAGACCTCCCACGCCGCGGTGGTCGCCCGGGGCATGGGCAAACCCTGCGTCTCCGGGGCGGAAGGCCTGGATATCAATTATGACCTCAAGGAAGCCCGGGTGGGCAGCGTGGTCCTCAAGGAAGGGGACATCGTCACCATCGACGGCACCGCCGGCGCAGTGTATGTGGGCTCGGTGCCGATGCTGGATCCGGAGCTCCCCAAGGACCTGAAGACCCTGATGGAGTGGGCCGACAAGTACGCCAAGATCGAAGTCTGGGCCAACGCCGACACCCCGGACATGGCCCAGAAGGCCCGCCAGCACGGCGCCCAGGGCATCGGCCTGTGCCGCACCGAGCGCATGTTCAACGAGGCCGACCGCCTGCCCCTGATACGCAACATGATCCTGGCCGACAGCCCCGAGGAGCGTAAACATTGGGCCAGCAAGCTCCTGCCCATGCAGCGCGCCGACTTCGTGGAAATCTTCCGGGCCATGGAGGGGCTGCCGGTCACCATCCGGCTGCTGGACCCCCCGCTGCACGAGTTCCTGCCCACCATCGAGGAGTTGATCAGCGACGTCAACCGGCTGCGGGAATTCAGCCAGATCATGTACGCCCTGGAGCAGATCCCCGGCACCGTGGCCATGCTGGACCCGGAGCTGTACAAACAACTGCCCAGTATCGAATCGGTCACCCGGGAATTCAGTGACTTCCGGGCCAAGGGGCTGGACCAGAAGCTCCTCAAACAGAAGGAAAAGGTGTTGCGCCGGGTCAGGGTGCTGCACGAATACAACCCCATGCTGGGCAACCGGGGCGTGCGCTGTGGCATCTCCTTCCCGGAAATTTATGACATGCAGATCCAGGCCATCTTTGAGGCCGCGGCCCTGGCCCTCCGGGAAAAGATCGACGCCCGACCGGAAATCATGATCCCCAACGTCTGCACCGTGCAGGAACTGGTCTGGGTCAAACCCCGGGTGGAGAAAATCCACAAAGAGGTGGAGAAGCGTTACAACGTCAAAATCAATTACAAATTCGGCACCATGGTGGAAATCGCCCGGGCCTGCGTCCGGGCGGCGCGCATCGCTACGGAGGCGGAATTTTTCTCCTTCGGCACCAATGACCTCACCCAGGGCACCTTCTCCTTCTCCCGGGAGGACGCGGAGAACAAGTTCCTGCCCATCTACAACACGGAAGGCATCCTGCGGCACAACCCCTTCGAGATTCTGGACGAAATGGGGGTGGGCTGGCTCATGAAGCACGCCGTGGCGGAAGGACGGAAGGTCCGCCCCGACCTGAAGATCGGCATCTGCGGCGAACACGGCGGCCAACCCCAGGCCATTGAGTTCTGCCACAAGATCGGGCTCAACTACGTGTCCTGCTCGCCCATGCGCATCCCCATCGCCCGCATGGCTGCAGCCCACGCCAATATCAAGGACAAGAAGGGCGGCGTCGCGGTCTCCAAGGCGCTGTAACAAGAAATGTCGGGAGGGGGCCCGGGGGGGCCACAGGCTGGAAAGCCTGTGCCACCGGTCCCCCCTCTCCCCCCGATGGGTTTATCATTATCCACAAGTCGCCCAGGGTGCGCACTGCGCCCCCTTGTCAGGGGGTGGCGCCGGGCAGAGCCCGCCCTGCCGCATGGTTCTTTTGGTAGCCGCAGCCTTTAGGCTGCGCCCGGCGCACCGGACATAAAAAACGCCTGAAGGGCAGGTGATAGGGCGGCCCGCGGCCGCCGGCCCCGGCGTGCGCGGCGCGCCCTAGGACAACCGCCCGAAGCAGGAGCTTCGGGCGCATTGCGTTCCCAAGCAGGACCTTGGGAACGAGGTTTTCGCTGCTCCTCATCCCTTCCCTGGGACTTGTGGGTAATGCTCAGCCCCCCGGGGTAGAGGGGCAGGGTGAGGGGGAGAACTTTTCATGCTTTGCGGGTGAGCCGCAGGCTCATGAGTAACTGTCTTGAAATGCTCATGGCCCCAACGGGGCCACCCCCGGGCATGAAAAACCTTTTGTAGGGGCGGGTTTGAAACCCGCCCCTACGTTAGGATCCGATTAGGAGATTCGTTGCAGGTCAATGTGAAAACGGTATAGGATGCCGGGCCAAGATCCATCCCGAAGGAGATCTGGCCATGCGGACCATGATGCGTGCGTGGCTGGTGACGCTGTTGGCCATCCTGTGGACGGCTGCGCTGGCGCAGGCGCAGGTGGCGGGAACTTATCACCTCCAGAGAAAGGGGCTGTCCGGGACCCTCACGGTGCAGGAGCTGGCCGGCGGGGAGATTGCCTTCAAGGTGCACACGGTGGCCCGCGCCACGCAGCACACCGCGGAAATCGAAGGCAAGGTCCGGCTGGAGAACGACGTGGGTGTATATGAGGGGGAGGAGGGCTGCCGCCTGGTGCTCAAGTTTTACCCGGACCTCAGGAAGGCGGTGCTCTCCGGCGGCGACGAGACCTGCCGCTACTACATGGGCGCCGCCGCGGCGGTGGACGGCGCCTATGTGAAGAAATAAATCCGGTCAGCGCACGTTAGGGAGCACGAACCGCCGGCACTCCCGGGTGGCCAGGTCCACGGCCACATAGGTGAGCCCCGCGCCCTGGCCCGGCTGCAGGCACAGGGTCTTCCCCAGCCAGGCCTGCCAGTGTCCGGACATCCGGGGCGATTCGTGGATGTGCCCGTGCAGGGAGAGCAAGGGTTGATGGGCTTTCAGGTAGTCGTGGATGGCCTGGGAACCCACCCGGCGGCCGTCCTGGCAGACGTCCAGCCCCAAATGGGCCGGCGGCATGTGCATGATGCAGACGGTGTCCTGCCAGCGGCGGGGCTGGGGCAGGTTCTCCAACTCCTCCGCCAGACTGGGCAATTGGGCAGCGTACCCGAACCAATCGGGGATTTCCTTCCAGCCCCGGGCCGTGGACACCAGGGCCGAGCCGTACTGCGGCGGGAAGCGGAAGCTCTCCGTGTCCCGGCGGCAGCGGTCCTTGAGGCGGAAGGGATAATCCGCCACCCAATTCATGCCGATGAACTCAAAGGCGCCCAGGGACAGCCAGCGCTGCGCCAGGACATGCACGTAGCCGCAGCGGGCCGCAGTCTCCGCCAGCAGGCCGTCAAAGATGCGCAGGTCGTCGTTGCCCAGGAAGCAGAGGTAGTGGATGCCGGCGTGGTCGTAAGCCTCGAAATGGCGGGCCAGGAAGGTGCGGATGAAGTCGCCCTGGCGGAAGAGGTCTCCCTCGGTGGGCAGCATGTCGCCGCCGTTCACCACCACCTGGGCCCGGACGGCCCGGGCCTCCTTCAGGAGGATCTCATATTTCCTGATGCTGCCGTGCAGGTCCGTGACAAAAAGGAGGCGCATCCCGGGCGGCTCCTCCGCGGATGAGCAAATGCTGTTCTGCAAGTTTGCCGGGGCGAAGGGACCCCGACCCCTCTCCCAACCCCTTAGCCCCCATAATAGTCGCGCCTAGACCTTTGGCCTACCCGTAACCCATGAAAAGGCCGGTGGGTCGGGCGTCTCTGACCGCCTCCAGCCCCGGCAATGGTGCGCGGTGCGCACCCTACGGAACTGACCTGTCAGAAGATCGGTTGCCATTATAGCATCTTTATCTTAGGTGATATCCTCCTCACCCCCCTTTTTTTCAAAGGAGGACTTTGGGTTGTCCGGCACGTATCCCGCCTTTTCCAAAGGGGGGGCAAGGACAGGGCTGTCCGGCACGATTTTTGCTTACAAGGCATCTCTGACCAGGATATTGCCTTCCAGCCTTGATGTTTCGGCCTTAAGATAAAAGGAGGCGCATATCAAAAAGGCCTCCGGACAGGGAAGAGCCTTCATCTCAGACTCGGTCCCCCTTGATGGGGGAGGGCTGGGGAGGGGGTGGCGAAATTATCTGTAATGACGATGACTTGTCTCATTCGCCCCCCTCCCCCCAACCCCCCATTGGCGCTAACTTAAGAAAAAACCAGTTTACATCATAACATACCGATTTTACTTAAAATCCCCATAAATCCCCCTTTTCCAAAGGGGGACTTCGGGTCACCGACTGCTCATTCTCCCCTTTGGCAAAGGGGGGTAAGGGGGGATTTATCTTGACTGTTCAACAGGTTACCCTTGGCATACCCACTGCTTGCTTAAGTTAGCGCCAATGCCCCAACCCCCTCCCACCGTGGGGAGGGGGCATAAAAACCGCCTTCGTGCAAAATCCTTACCGGACAGGCCTGGTTGGGAGGGGGGCGTGGGAGGAGATAATCACGGGCAGGATGCCCGTGCCACAGGGGCCGCCGCTCCCCCGTCCCTACCCCCACCACAACGACATCGGAGTTGAACGCATGATCAAACGCTGGTGGCGCCGGCTGCTCAAGGTGGTTCTGTGGGGGGTGGCCGCCCTGGTGTGTCTGGAGGTGCTGTGCTTCCTCATCGTCGTCCTGAGCACCTATTACCTCTACGGCCAGTTCTGGGAGGGGGAGGCGGTGCGCTACGACCCTTACGCCCTCTACCTGACCGGCGCCGGGGTGCGGCCCACGGCGAACAATCCCGCCTCGCCGGACCCCAACACCCATCGCCATATCTGGATGATGGGCGGCTCCACGGTGCGGGGCGTCACCGATTTCGACGAGCGCACCATCCCCAGCTATCTGGCCCGGATGCTGAACCAGGAAGAGCCCCGCTTGCCGGCGGTGGTCTGGAACTTCGGGGTGGACGGCTTCAACTCCCTCATGGAGGCCAAGTACCTGCAAAAGCTGCTCATTGAGAAGCAGCCGTCTCCGGCGGCGATCATTTTTTATGACGGGGCCAACGACTGCACCTACTTCGCCCAGTACCGCACCCCCGACGCCCACCACGGCTACCGCCAGGTGCGGGCCCTCATCGAGAGCTACCACGGCAGCTTTTTCGGCCTGCTCAAGCCCCTGAACGCCGCCCTGTACGCCTCCTACACCCGGGATTTCTACGACAAGGTGCGCCAGGGGGTCATTCCCATCGAGGAGGGGGACCGGGTCCTGGCGGAATTTGTGCAGAGCGCGGTGCGCCGCTACGACTACCTGCACCGCCTGGCCGAGGGTTTCGGGGCCCGGTTTCTCCTGGTCTGGCAGCCCATGTGGTGGGTGGAGGACGGCAGGGTGGATGAGGGCGTGAAAAAACAGGAAAAGGAATATATGATAATAGGAAAGCATTTTTCCCTCATCCACAACTTCCGGGTGACGTACCGGGCCCTTTCCGGGGAGTTGCGGCGCAAACCCTATTTTGTGGATTTTCAGAATATTTTGTGCACCCGGACCGAGCCGACCTACCAGTCGGACGGCATCCACCTCACCGATGCGGGCCGGGAGCTGGTGGCTCGCCACCTGGCCCGGCGGCTGCGGCAGGAGCGGCGGCCTTGAATCACGAGGTGCGCCGATACGGCGATGTTCCTGAGGCCTTTGCCACCGTGATGAACCTGACGTTTGGTATGTATTCTTTGGAGATGTAACGCCGCATTGCAGTCAAAGGGCAATCTTTGGTAGCCGCAGACTTCAGCCTGCGTAGAAATTTTCAGGTAAATCATGGCAGACAAGGCCGACATCTCCCCTGCCGAGGCCGGGAGAGCAAGTCCCCCCGAAGCCGGTCGGGCCCGGGGCCACGCCCCCATCCGGGTGGTGCTGGCCCGCACCGCGGGCTTCTGCATGGGAGTGAAGCGGGCCATGGAGATGGTCCTCCAGGCCATGAACCAGAACAAGACCCGCATCTACACCTACGGCCCCCTGATTCACAATCCCCAGGTGCTCCAACTCCTGGAGGAGCGCGGCATCCGGGTGCTCGGGCCCGGGGAGGAGGCGCCCCCGGGTCTGGTGCTGATCCGGGCCCACGGCATCCCGCCCCAGGAGCGGGCGGTCCTGGAGACCACCCAGGGCGACATCATCGACGCCACCTGTCCCAAGGTGGCCCGGGTGCAGGCCATCATCCGGCGTTGGGCCCGCCAGGACCATGCCACCCTCATCGTGGGCGACGAGGACCACCCCGAGGTGAGGGGACTTTTGGGCTACACCGAAGGCCGGGGCTACGTGGTCTCTTCCCCTGGGGACGTGGCCGCGGTTCCGGACATTCAGGACGTCATCGTGGTGGCTCAGACCACCCAGAGCGAGAGCCAGTTCAACAAAGTGGTGGACGCCGTCAAAGAGCGGTTTACCAACGCCAGGATCTACAACACCATCTGCGACGCCACCGCCAGCCGCCAGGCCGAGGTGCAGGAGATGGCCCGGCAGGTGGAGGCCATGGTGGTGGTGGGCGGCCGCAACAGCGGCAACACCCAGCGCCTGGTGGAGATCTCCCGGGCCACGGGCGTGCCCACCTACCATGTGGAGACGGAGCAGGAACTGGACCTCAAGGAGATGAGCCGCTACCAGGTGGTGGGGGTGACCGCCGGGGCCTCCACCCCCCATTGGCTCATCAGCAACGTGGTCACCACCCTGAAGCACGCCTGGGCCTTCCGGCCCGGCTCCCTGGTGCAATACCTCTACCGCATCTGGCGCTTCATCCTGAAGTCCAACCTTTACGTGGCCCTGGGCGCCGGCTGCCTCAGCTACACCTCCTCGCTCCTGCAAAAGGTGGAGCCCGACTGGGCCTATTTTTTCGTGGCCTTTTTCTACGTGTACGCCATGCACCTGCTCAACCACTTCACGGATGAGGCCTCCCGGCTCAACGATCCGGTGCAGTCCATGTTTTACGGGCGCCACCGGCTCTTTCTGCTGGTGAGCGGCGCCCTGTCGGCCTTGGCGGCGCTGGCGTTGGGACTTTACCTGGGGCTGGTGGCCTTCGCCTTTATTCTGGCCATGAGCGGCCTGGGGCTGGTCTACAACCTCAAGATCATCCCGGAAAAACTGGCCGCCGTCACCCGTATCGCCCGGCTCAAGGAAATCCCCGGCTCCAAAAGCGTCTTCACCGCCTTGGCCTGGGGGGTGTTGGCCGCCCTCATTCCCGTGGTCTGCTCGGAACAGGAGGTCACCGGGGCCACCGCGGTGGCTTTCTTCTTCGTGGCCGGCCTGGTCTTTATCCGCACCGGCCTCTTTGAGATCCTGGCCATCGAAGGGGACCGCATCGTCGGCAAAGAGACCCTGGCCATCGCCTGGGGGCGGCGCGGCGCCCTCAGAGTGCTCTCCTCGGGGGCCGTGGGCCTGGTGGCCATGCTCCTGGTCGCCGCCCGGCTGCACCTCATCCCTTCCCTGGGTTACGCCCTGGGGCTCTGCGGGCTTTACGCGTTGGGCTACCTCTGCCTTTACCGATACGTTTTCAAGGAATCGGGCTTGCTGTTGGAAAGCCTGGTGGAGGGGAACATGCTCCTGGCGGGCCTGGTGGCCTTCCTCTGGGACATCATCCACGGGCCCCTGTGAGGGAGGTTTCAGGGGTCAGGTGTCAGGGGTCAGGGGTGGGTTTTGGGTTTTGGGTTCTGGGTTTTGGGTTTTGGGTTCTGGGTTTTGGGATTTGGGTTTACGCCCCGACGAGGGGAAATGTGCGCGGGCGGTCTTGCCCGTTGCTCCTTAACTTCCCCTGGTGCGGGGCTTATCATCACCCTCAAAAGTCGGAGAGGGACGAGGTTTGGAAATAACCCTCGTTCCCAAGCTCCCGCTTGGGAACGCTAGTGCACCCGAAGCTCCTGCTTCGGAACGGGGTGACAGCAGGAATGGCGCCGGGAGCAGTTCCGCAGGGTGCGCACCGCGCACCGTTGCCGGGGACTGGCGGCGGGCAGGGACGCCCGCCCCACCGGCCTTTTCATGGGGTCTGAGTGGGCCACAGGCCTGGGCGCGACTGCCTGGACGGAAGGTCGCTGAGAAGAATGCGGCGCCGGGGAGTTTAAAATCCCCCGGCTGAGGCCGGAGTGAGGTGCGGTTGCCGGCGCGCCGAAAATACCTTAAAGTTCAATCCGCCAGAGGTCGACAAGGCTGCAGAGAAAGGTTTAAAGAAGCTTGGCAAGGGAAAATTTTTTTGAAATTTTTATTGACAAAAAGGAACGGCCAATTTAATATGGCCTCGGATTAGACCAGGATGGCAAAGGAGGTGGTCTAAAAACCAAATTATCCCTGCACCTTAAGGACTTGCAGGAAAGGAGAAAAGGGAACCACATCTTTTAATCAAGGGGGGAACGATGAAAAAGAAAACTATTCTTTTGGTGGCCTTTTTGGCCTTGGTAGCCTTCCCTGCCGCGGCTCTGGCCGCGCCCGCCCCCGCCGCCACCACCGGCGGGTGGGAATTCACCCTCGGCGGCTTTGTCAAGCTGGAAACCTGGTGGGATTCCACCCAGATGGACAAGGCCCTGAATGCCCGCACGCAACGGAACAACGATCCCAACTTCCACCACGGCCAATTGCGTTTCACGGCCCAGGGGACCCGCTTCAATCTGTCCATCAAGGGTCCCAAACTGTTCGGCGCCAGTACCAGCGCCTTAATCGAAATGGATTTCGATAAAGAAGGGGATGCCCGTCAGGCTCCGTCCCATTCTTACACCCCGCGGCTGCGGCATGCCATGTTCCGTCTGAACTGGCCCGAGACCGAACTGCTCTTCGGCCAGTTCTGGAGTCTCCTGTGTGAATTCCCCGCTGAAACCGTCCAGGATGGCGGCTTCTATCTAACCGGTTCGCCCACCCACCGGCTGGCCCAGATCCGCTTCACCCAGAAATTCGCGGATATGTTCAGGGTGGCCTTCCTCGTGGGCGTGCCCACCAACACCGGGGACGCCATCTGGGAAGCCAGCCAAAACCGCCCTGTTCCCTTCGGCGTGTCCAGCTCCCTGGGTCTGGCGGGCACCAGCGCCGAGACCCCGCATTTGCAGGGTCTGTTTGCCTTTGAAAGAGACCTGTACGGCAAGGCCGCCTTCTACGGCAGGCCCCGGGGCTTTGTGGCCCAGGTGGCCGCGGCCTGGCAGCGCACCCGCTACCGCAACAACGTGGTGGGCCTCACCGGAAACACCTGGGGGCATGACAGACACAATGCGACCCTGGCCGCCGCCGCGTTCCAGGACAACAACCAGATCATGAACAACTGGGTGGTCCAGGGGACCCTGTTCATCCCCATCATCCCCACCCGCACGGCCAACCTGGCGGGCACCGCCTCTCTGAGCACCCAGTGGTTCATCGGCCAGGGTGTCGGCGCCTTCGGTCTGGGTAATGACGGGGACAACAGCTACTGGGTGTGGGTCGGTCCCGGCGGAGTCTTCGACCCCGTTAACTTGCGGTTCACTCAGGGCTTCTATGACCTGAAGCTGACGAACCGCTACGGCGGCTACGTCCAGGCCCAGTACTACTTCACCAACCAGTGGTTCCTCACCGCGGCCTACGGCATGACCAAGGCCTTCGGGGTCACCCAGGAGCGCAATTTCCTGGCCCCCGTGGTCGCCGGCGTCTTAGACCGCTCCAAGTACCTGACGGCCAGCGACCAGATGAAGACCCTGCAGCAGTTCCTCATCGGTCTCTGGTATACGCCCATCACCTCGGTGAAGTTCGGCCTGCAGTACCAGTACAACCGCACCGACTGGTTCCAGAAGAGAATGGGGTTCAATCAAAATATTAACACGTTTGGCCCCGGCAATATCACCGACATCGGTGAAAACCATTCGGTCCGGTTTACGGCCCTGTACTTCTTCTAATACCTAAAACCATTGACTTCCCACCGCCCACGGGGTATATCATCCTCGTGGGCTTTTTGTTTTTGGGAAGCATCCCGCAGGGTGCGCTCTGCGCACCATCCCTGGTTCCCAAGCTCCTGCTTGGGAACGCACATGGACGCCAAGCTCCGCTTGGCAGGCATTTGATGCAGACCCCCGGAATAGTCCCCAAGCAGAGCTTGGGGGGCAATGGCGTTCCCAAGCGGGAGCTTGGGAACGAGGCGAGGCCCAAAGCTTCGTGGAGCTGTTGCCGTGCTGAGACTCCTGTGATTGTAAGGGCCTCGCGCCCTGGTTCCCAAGTTTAGTGTAGGGTGCGCACCGCGCACCATCCCTGGTTCCCAAGCTCCTGCTTGGGAACCCGCTTGGCCGGAAGATGAGCGGGGGAATGAGAGGATTCAGGATATGGTGGCTGGTCCCAAGCAAAGCTTGGGCGGCAATGGCGTTCCCAAGCGGGAGCTTGGGAACGAGATAAAGGAACCACCGATGCAGCGAAACGTCTGGCGAACTTTGGGGTTGTTGTTGGCGCTGTGGCTGGCCGCCGCCCTGGTGCTGAGCGGCTGCGGCACCAAACCGGGCGCCAGGTTGAAGGAATGGGCGGGCTACGGCAGGCCGACGGATGATGAAGAAGTGGCGCCGCCGGAGGCCCAGGAAGAGCAGGTGATGGTGGACGGCAAGCCCTACGTCCGCAGCCGCAACCCCTACTATCTCACCTATCCCAACCAGCCCGAATATTTTTACGTGGAAAAGGGCAGGGAGTTTGTGGGGTTACAGCAGCATATGATCAACGCCCTGGCCAAGGCCCTGGGAAGGGAACAGGCCAAGGCCGCCAAGGGCGCGGTGCCGCCGGACAAGCTCCAGGAGTTGGTGCGCCAGGAGGTGGACCGGGTCCTGCGGGAGCAGGGGCTGGGGGGCTTTGTGTCACGGGGCAAGACCGAGCGGGCGCCTTACACCGGGCGGGCCGTGGCCGTCTTCCCCAACCCGGACGCGCCCCGCCAGTATGACGGCCTGAACCGCACCCTGGCCCTGGGTCTGGCCCAGGCCCTGGCCCGCCAGAAGGACATCAAGGTGATGGACCCGGAACAGGTGCGGAGCGCCCTGGGTCGGGCCAAGGTATACGGCAAGCTGACGCACCGCCAGAACCTCCAGGCCCTGGGGGACGCCACGGGGGTGCAGGCCCTGGTCCTCACCGGGGTCTATCCGCCGGATAGGGGCGGCGCCGGGGTCATGGCCCTGGAGGTGTATGACACCTTCCTGGGCAACAAGGTCCAGGCCTTCGTGCAGCCGGCCGACCCCGACGGCCTCAAGTCCGACGCGGCCGCCAAGTTCGCCCAGGCTAACGCCCTACGGGTGGCCGCGGAGCTGGTGAACCTGGATTGGTTCGGCCGGGTGGAGTTTGTCAAGGAGGGGAAAGTCTACCTCAGCCTGGGTCAGAACGCGGGGCTCAAGGTGGGCGACCGCCTCAAGGTGGTGAGCCCCGGCAAAGAGGTGGTCAACCCCACCACCCATGCCTCCCTGGGTTTCACCGCGGATGTGCCCCAGGGCGACCTCAGGGTGACGGAGCTTCTGGGCGACAGCGGCGCGGTGGCCACGGTCATCAGCGGCGGCCCCTTCAAGCCCAACGACAAGGTGAAAGCGGGACGATAAACCGCCGGTTCGGAACTGACCCACGACAAAATGGAGGGGCTGCGCCTCTCCATTTTTTTTGCGCCGACAGGGCGCCCTCACTTGCCGCAGGTCCCGTGGCGGAACACCGGGGCCTACCCCGGTAAGGATGCCAAGTCATAAAAAAAGCCCTGCCGGGGCAGGGCGCTTATATGTGCAAACAGGGGAGGCCGGGCCTCCCCGGGACTCGGGTTCCGTCACAGGACCATTCTGACCGCGGTCCGGGCCAGTTCCACGAGGCCGTCCGGGAACACGCCGAAGACCAGGATGGCGCTGCACAGGGTCCAGTTCAAGGCCTTGGTGGGCCAGGAGAGCTGCAGCGGCCCCTGCCTGGGTTCCAGGAAGTAGGCGGCGTACACCACTTTCAAATAGTAGTAGAGGGACACGGTGCCGTTCACCGCGCCGATGAGCACCAGCCAGAAGTAGCCTTCGTTCATGGCCGAAGTGAACAGCAGCAGCTTGCCGGTGAAGCCGATGGAGGGCGGCACCCCGGCCAGGGCGAAGATGCCCAGAATGAGGCTCATGGTGAGCAGCGGGCTGCGGGAGTAAAGCCCCGCCAGTTCTTCGATTTTCAGGTCTTGGCCGTCGGTGGCCACCTCCGAGAGCACCATGAAGACGGTGAAGTTCATCACCAGGTAGGCCAGGGCGTAGTACACCGCGCTGGCGTAGCCCAACTCCTGGAAGGTGATGACGCCTATAAGCACATAGCCGGCGTGGGCGATGGAGGAGTAGGCCAGCATTCTCTTGAAGTCTTTCTGGATGATGGCCACCAGATTGCCCAGGGTCATGGAGACGATGGAGAGGACCACCAGGGCCTGGGTGAAGCTGTAGCCGTATTTGGCGCCCAGCATGGCCAGGCGCAGGATGACGGCCACGGCCGCGGCCTTGGAGGCGGTGGCGATGAAGGTGACGACCTGGTTGGCGCCGCCCTGGTAAACGTCCGGGGCCCAGAAGTGGAAGGGGAAGACGCTCAACTTGAAGAACAGACCGGCCAGGGTGAGGAGCAGGCCCACCAGGCCGATGGGGCTGGCCAGCAGCTCGGGCATCCGGGGGATGATCTCCGAGAGGTAGGTGCTGTGGGTGGCCCCGAAGATGTACCCCAGCCCGAAGAGCATGAACCCCGAGGAGACGGCGCCGATGAAGAGGTACTTGATGCCCGCTTCCACGTCGAGGCCGTCGCCTTTGCGCAGGGGGACCAGGATGTAAAGCGAATAGGAGGAAAGTTCCAGGGCGACGTAAATGGTGAGGAGCTCCACGGAGCTGACCAGCATCATCATGCCCAAGGTGCAGGTGGTGAGAAAGAAGAAAAACTCGGCGTGGTAGCGGGGCTCGATGTGGGCCAGGTTCCGGGAGATCATCATCACCAGGAAGAGTCCCAGGGCCAGGGCGGCTTTGAAGATCTGACTGAACAGGTCCACTTTGTAAGCCCGGAAGAAGATCTCGCCGTTCTGGAACAGGCAGTAAAGCGCCACCACGAAGCCTGCGGCGGCCAGTCCCAGGGCGGCCCAATAGGTCCGTTCCACCTGAACCCGCCGCTGCAAGCTGAAGAAGAAGAGCACCAGGGCCATGCCCAGATAAAAGAGTTCCGGTCCGAAGAGCAGCACGTTCATGGTCACATTCCCTTGATGAAGGGTACGATGGAAGTTTTAATCAGACTTACCATGGTCTGGGGGAAGATCCCGAAGAAGATCAGGAAGCCGATCAGGATCATCCGGGGCAGTCCCAGGAAGGGGCTCACGTCTTCAAAGTGGACGAACTTGGGGTTGGGCTTGTTGAAAAAGGTGTTCTGCACCACCCGGAGGGCGAACAGGGCCCCCACCACCAGGGCGGCGATGGCGGCCAGACCCCGCACCGGGAAGACCTGGACCGCGGCGATGAGCACCAAGAGCTCCGCCCAGAAACTGGCCATGCCCGGCACCCCGGCGCCGCACAGGGCGGCGGTGATGAAGAAGGCGGAGGCCACGGGCATGATTTTACTGAAGCCCCCCAGTTCGTGGATTTCCCGGGTGTGGGTGCGGTCGTAGATGAAGCCCACCGCGGAGAAGAAGAGGGCGGTCATGACGCCGTGGGCGAACATCTGGAAGACCGCGCCGTTTAAGCCGTCCACCGTGCCGGTGGCCAGCCCCAGGCCGACGATGCCCATGTGGGAGACGGACGAATAGCCGATGACGTACTTCAAGTCCGTCTGGGCCAGGCCCACAAAGACGCCGTAGACGATGCCCACTGCGGCCAGCAGCCCCATGAATTCGGCCCAGTACTGGAAGCCCTGGGGGCACAGGTACATGGCCACCCGCAGGATGGCGAAGGAGCCCAGCTTCATGAGCACGCCGGCGTGGAGCATGCTCACCGCGGTGGGCGCGGCCACGTGGCCCACGGGAGACCAGGTGTGGAACGGCCAGACCGCGGCCAGCACCCCGAAGCCCAGCAGCAGCAACACGAAGACCACCTTCTGAATCCAGGGGGAGAACTGCACCGCGTGCAGGGCCACCATGTTGAAGGTGGCGATCCCGGAACTGGAGTAGAGCAGCAGCATGCCCGGGATGATGAGACCGCTGCCCGCCATGAGGTAGAGCGTCAGCTTCATGGCGGCGTATTCCTTGCGGGTGGAGCCCCAGATGAGGATGAGGATATACATGGGCACCACGGCGATCTCATAGAAGAGGAAAAAGAAGAACAGGTCATACGACATGAAGACGCCGAAGACCCCCGTCACCAGGGCGAGCTGGAAGATGAAGTACTCCTTCACCCGGTCCTGCAATTCCCACATGGTGAGCACGCCGGTGAAGATGACGATGCCCGTGAGGAGCAGCAGCGGGGCGTTCATGCCTTCCACACCCACGAAGTAGGTGATGCCGAAGCCTTTCACCCACTCGTACTTTTCGACGAACTGGAGCCCTCCCAGTTGCTTGTCGTAAGCCACGAAGGTGTAAATGGAAAGAGCGAAGGCCATGCCCGCTGAGACCAGGGAGACGCCCCGGATCAGGGTCCGCTGCTCCTCCTTGAGGAAGAGGAGGATGAAGAGTCCCGCCACCGGGGACAGCAACATGCACGACAGATAGGGGAAGGATGCCAGATGCTCGGTCATATCAGCGACCCATCAGGAGATAGATCCCGACTGCAGCCAGGACCACGACCATGAACAGCAGGTTGAACTGCAGGAAGGCGGTCTGGATGAAGGAGAGCCAGCGGCCGCCGCCGATGCAGGAAAAGGCCACGGCGTCCACGCCGCCGTCCACCACCCGCCGGTCGTTGTAAGTGAACCACTTGGAAAAGACGCCGTAGATGAAAGTGTCCAGGAACCAGCGCCAGAAGTGGTCAATGTACCACTTCTGGATGAAAAAGGTTTCCAGGGCCGGGATTTGCTTGATGAAGCCCTGCCACGACGCGGTCTTGCGGCCCCAATCCAGCCAGGCCATGCCGATGCCGGCCAGGGCCACGCCCACCGCGGAGGCCAGCAGCACGAAGCTCATCTCATGGGGTTCGGACTTGCCCAGGAGGAAGGTCTCCAGGGGGGTCTGCAGGAAGCCCAGGACCAGGGTGAAACCGGCCAGGACCAGCAGGGGGAAGGACATGACCCAGGGCACGCCGTGGGAGTCGCCGTGGCCGCCGTGGCCATGGCCGTGGGCGTCATCGTGGGCGTGCGCGTCCCCATGCCCGTGGCCGTGGGCGTCGTCGCCGTGCCCGTGGCCGTGGGGCTCAGGCTCCTCCCAATACTGCTCCCAGGCCGGGTGGTCGTCGGCCCGGGGAAAGAGCATCACGAAGATCACCCGGAAGGTGTAATAAGAGGTCAGGAAGGCGCCGAAAAGGCCCAGGAGCACCCAGATCTTGTTGTCCAGGTGGGCCAGCGTGCCCAGGATGAGCTCCTTGCTGAAGAAGCCGGCCATGGGGAAGATGCCGCACAGGGCCAGGGCGGCGATGGTCACCGTCACCATGGGGATGGTGAGCTTGCGCCCCCCCTCCTTGCTCATCACGAAGAAGTTGTTGGTGCCGAAATGGTGGATGAAAGCGCCGGCGCACAGGAAGAGCAGGGCCTTGAAGGCGGCGTGGGTGGTGAGGTGGAAATACCCGGCGAACAGCGTGCCGTGGGCCAGGCCGGCGGCGGACAGCCCCATGGCCATGAAGGCCAACTGGCTCACCGTGGAGTAGGCCCAGACCTGCTTGATGTCCGTGGCCACCATGCCGATGGTGGAGGACAGGATCATGGTGAGGGTGGCGATGGCCAGGATGATGAGCATGGCGGTGGCCGAAGCCGCCATGAAGGGGAAGATGCGGGTCAGCAGATAGACGCCCGCGGCCACCATGGTGGCGGAGTGCAGCAGGGCCGAAACGGGGGTGGGGCCTTCCATGGCGTCGGGCAGCCAGACGTGGATGGGGAACTGGGCGCTCTTGCCGGCGATGCCGCAGAAAATCAGCAGGGCCGAGGTGGTGATGAGCCAGGGGGGCATCTTGTCCGAGGCCGCCGCGGCGTTGAGGCCGGCGATGTCCAGACTGCCGAAGAAGATCGTCAGGAAGACCAGCCCCATGAAGAAGCCCACGTCCCCGAAGCGGGTGACCACGAAGGCCTTCTTGCCGGCCTCCGAGGCCGAGAACTTTTCGTACCAGAAGCCGATGAGCAGGTATGAGGACAGGCCCACCAGCTCCCAGAAGACATAAAGCTGCAACAGGCCGCTGGAGATCACCAGGCCCAGCATGGACATGGCAAACAGCGAGAGATCGGCGTAGTAGCGGCCGAAGCCCGGGTCCCCGCCCATGTAGCCGATGGAGTAAATCTGGATGAGCCAGCTGATGGTGGCCACGATGACCAGCATGATGAGGCTCACCGGGTCGATGAGGAAGCCGAAGGGCACCTTCACCAGATCGGAGACCAGCCAGTTGAAGGTAAAGATGAGGGGCTCCTTGATACCCCACAGCTTGAAGAGCATCGTCCAGGCGATGATCAAGGGGATGGTGGAGGCGACCAGGGAGATGGCCAGGGAGAGGTTGGGCCGCCTCCAGGTAAAGATCATGATCAGGCCGAAGGCCACCAACGGCAGGATCACACACAACAGACAACCCAGGAGAATGGGATCCATGGTTAACCCCTAAGCTCGGTGGCTTGTTCCACGTTGACGGACTTGAGTTTGCGGTACACGGCGATGATGATGCTCAAGGCAATGGCCGCTTCCGCGGCGGCCACGGCCATGATGAACAGGGCGATGACCTGGCCCACCGCGGGGTGGGGCGCCAGGAAGCGGTTAAAGGCCATAAAGTTGAGGCTGGCGGCGTTCAGGATCAGCTCCACGGAAATGAGGATGGCAATGAGGTTGCGCCGCGCCAGGACGCCGTAGAGACCGATGAAAAACAGCACCAGGGCCACGTAAAGGTAGGTTTCCAGCTGGTTGAACAGGAGCATTGGCAACCTCGGTTCTCAGGACGCGCCGCGGCCGCCCCGGGCGATGACGATGGCGCCCAGCATGGCAACCAGGAGCAACAGCGAGATGACCTCAAAGATGAGGACGTACTCGGTGAGCAGATAATGTCCCATGGTGGTGACGGACCAATCGGTGCTGCGCTCCGGGGCCGGCGTCCAGGTGGTCTTCTTGGTGAGGAGCACCAGGAAGGCGAAGACCGTGCCCGCCCCGATGACGGCCCCCAGGGTCTTGAAGGAACTGCGGGGCGGCTTGGGCAGGTACATGGGCTCGGAGAGCATGATGGCGAAGCAGATGGCAATGCACACGGCCCCCACATAGATGAGAATCTGCATCATGGCCACGAAGGGGCTGTTGAGAAAGAGGAACAGTCCGGCAACGCCGATGAGGGCCAGGACCAGCCCCAGCACATTGTGGAAGATGTTCCGGGCGGACACGGCGATCAGAGCCCCCAGGATGGTGACGACCACCACCAGGATGAAGGCCACCGTGGCTACCCCCGGGGGGCTGATGAGCCAGCTCAGCAAGTTCATTCCTTCACCTCCTCACCCTTGGCGGGGGCCGGCTCTTCCGGCTTGGGCCGGGGAATGGGGGTCAGGGGCCAGCCCTTGGCGTACTGCTGGTCCTGCAACCGGCGCAACAGGTCGATCTCCGAGTCCTCCCGGGTGAAGCCGCACAGCAGGTACTCATCGGACCACTTCAGCGCCTTGGTGGGGCAGACCTCCACGCACAGGCCGCAAAGGCTGCAGTACTGGTAGGCGATGATGTACCTGCTGGGCAGCTTCTTCTTGGCATCCACCTTCACCCCCTGCAGACTGATGAGCTGGGAGGGACAGATGCGGTTGCACATCTCGCAGGCGATGCAGCGGTGGGTCCGGGTCTCCTCGTCGATGACGAATTCGGTGTGGCCCCGGTAGCGGGGGGACATGGTGAGCTTTTGCCGGGGATACTGGACCGTGACGATGGGCTTGGTGAAATAGCGGATGGTCACCGCCATGCCCGCCAGCAGGCTCCAGAACCCCACCAGAATCTCTTTGAAGTAGTTGATCATTTGATCGTCACCTTCGCAGGCGTCGGGGCCGACGCGCTTATCTGAGCTTCATGATCAGGGCGGTGATGAGCAGATTGGCAAAGGCCAACGGGATGAGTATCTTCCAGGCAAAGGTGATGAGCTGGTCGAAACGCACCCGGGGGAAGGTCCAGCGGAACCACATCAGCAGGAAGATGATGGCGTAGACCTTGATCAGGAACCAGAAAATCCCCGGCAGGAAGGGCCCCCGCCAGCCCCCCAGAAAGAAGATGGTGGCCAGGGCGGAGACGATGAACATGTTGGTGTATTCCGCCAGGAAGAAAAGGCCGAACTTCATGCCGGAGTACTCGGTGTGGAACCCGGCCACCAGTTCACTCTCGGCCTCGGGCAGGTCGAAGGGCGCCCGGTTGGTCTCCGCGGTGGCGCAGACGATATAAAGGATGAAGGCCAGGGGCTGGGTCAGCACGAACCAGTATCTTTCCTGAGCCGCGACGATGTCCGCCAGGCTGAAGGACCCCACCATGAGGATGGGGCTCATCAGGGTGATGAGGAGGGGAATCTCGTAAGCCACTGTCTGGGCCACCGAACGGATGGCGCCCAGCACGGAATACTTGTTGTTGGAGGCCCAGCCCGCCATGAGGATGGCCAGCACCGTGAGGGAGGCGAAGGCCAGGATCAGCAGCACCCCCACGTTCATGTCCCGGATGATGAGCGTCTGGGAGAAGGGGATCACCAGGAAGGAGAGCAGGACGGGCAGGAAGATGACGATGGGGGCCAGGTGGTACACCGGCCGGTCCACGTCCGTCGGCGTGATGAGCTCCTTGCCCATGAGCTTGACCGCGTCGGCCACGGTCTGGACGGCCCCGTGCCAGCCCACTTCCATGGGGCCGGGTCTGAGCTGCATGTGGGCCGCCACCTTGCGCTCCATCCAGATGAGGAAGAGGGCGTTTACGGACACCAGGGCGATTATCGCGATGAGGCCCACCACCATGCGGGCCACGTCAGCGCCGAGCATTTGCGTGAGAAATTCCATAGCGGTCGCTCTCTAAGTCCTACCGGTCAATTTCCGGCACCACCACGTCGATGGACCCCAGGATGGCCACCAGGTCGGCCACCAGGGTGTCCACGGACAACTCGGGCAGGATGCTGAGGTTGGCGAAGGAGGGGACCCGCAGCTTGATGCGGTAGGGTTTCACCTCCCCCTGGCTGACGACATAGCAGCCGAACTCGCCCCGGGCGGCCTCCACCGCGGCGTAGACCTCGCCTTCCGCGGGCTTGATGCGCTTGGGCACCTTCTCCGCCATGATGGGGCCCTCGGGGAGCTTGTTCAGGGCCTGCTCGATGATGCGCAGGCTCTGCTCCATCTCCTTGACCCGCACCAGGTAGCGGTCCAGGATGTCGCCCTTGGAGCCGATGGGAATCTCGAAGTCGAAGAGCGGATAGGCGGAATAGGGCTCACTCCTGCGGATGTCGTAGGGGATGCCGCTGCCCCGCACCATGGGGCCGGTGAGCCCGTACTCCAGGCACTGTTCCTGGGTGATGATGCCCACGTCCCTGGTGCGGTGGATGAAGATGACGTTCTTGGTCACCAGGTTGTCGTAGTCCCGGAAGCGGGTGCGCAGGCGCTTGATGAACTCCCGGGTGCCGGCCACGAACTCCTCGTCGATGTCCTGGGGCACCCCGCCGAACCGGTAGTAGCAATAGGTCAGGCGGGAGCCGGTGACCCGGTCCAGCAGGTCCAGGATGTGCTCCCGGTCGTCGAAGCAGTACAGGATGGGGGTGAAGGCCCCCAGGTCCAGGAGGTAGGCCCCCAGCCACAACAGGTGGCTGGAGATGCGGTTCATCTCCCCGGTGATGACCCGGATGAACTCGGCCCGCTCCGGCACCTTGAGGCCCAGCAGTTTCTCCACCGCCATGCAGTAGCACTGGTTGTAGGCCAGGGCGTGCAGGTAATCCACCCGCCCCAGGTTGGGGAGGAACTGCTGGTAGTTGCGGTTCTCGGCCATGTGCTCGTGGCCCCGGTGGCCGTAGCCGATGTCCGGGTCCGCCTTGGTGATGAACTCGCCCTCCATCTCCAGCTCCACCCGGAGCACCCCGTGGGTGGAGGGGTGCTGGGGGCCCAGGTTGAGGACGTAGGTCTTTTCTTCCAGTCCGCGTTCAAGCATCGGCCTTTTCCGTTTCGAAAACTTTGCGTAAGGGGTGGAAGTCCGCGTCAAAGGGCAGCAGGATGCGCCTGAGATCCGGGTGCCCGGTGAACTTGAGGCCGAACAGGTCGTACACCTCGCGTTCGTACCAGTTGGCCCCCGGGTAGACCCGGCAGATGGTGACGGCCGCCTTGCCCTTGGGAACCTTGGCCTTCACCGCGGTGCGGCACAACTCCCGGAAGCTGGAGAAATGGTAGACCACGTGGAAGGCTTCCGGGAAGTCCAGCGCGGTGAGGGAATCCAGGAAGCACCCGGTGCTCTTCAGGGCCTGGGCCACCTCGGGCATCTGCTCCGGAGCGGCGTCCACCTCCAGGTGATAGCCCGTCTTGTCGTAGTCGCCCGGCTCCACCCGCTCCAGTTTCAGCGGGGCCAGGGCCTTGGAGATCTCATCCTTTAACATTTCTGAACTTCCTGAGTCGGCCCCGTTTGGTGATCTTCTCTTCCAGGACCAAAATGCTCTCCAGCAGCCCCTCGGGCCGGGGCGGGCAGCCCGGCACATAGACGTCCACGGGGATGATGAGGTCGGCGCCGGGTATGATGGCATACTGGTCGGGATAATAGAACGGTCCGCCGGAAATGGCGCAGTTGCCCAGGGCGATGACCCACTTGGGCGCCGCCATCTGCTCGTAGAGGCGCACCAGCGGAGGGCCCATCTTCTTGCTGATGGTGCCGGCCACGATCATCAGGTCGCACTGCCGCGGCGAGGGCCGGAAGACGCCGGCCCCGAAACGGTCCATATCGAACCGGGCCATGCCCGCGGCCATCATCTCAATGGCGCAGCAGGCCAGGCCGAAGGTCATGGGCCAGAGACTGTTGGCCCGGGCCAGGTTCAAGGCCTCCGTGAGGAGGCCGAAGCTGATTAGTGGTTCTCCGGTCTTCTTTTCCAAGTGAAAACCCCCCTGCACCAGGCATAAACGATCACCAGGGAGAGAATGCCGATAAAGATGGTGATTTCCACCAAGTCACGCCACGCATACCCCTTGTTGTAGGCCAGCAGGACGGGGAAAAGGAAGAGCACGTCCACGTCGAAGGCCAGAAACAGCAAGGCGAAGAGGTAGTAGACCACCGCCACCTGAATCCAGGCGCTGCCTTTGATGGGCATGCCGCATTCATAAATCTCATCACGGGCGGCGCCGTAGCTGCGGGGGGCAATGAGGTAGGCAATGACTAGGGGGACCAGGGCAAAGAGGCCCGCCACCACCAAAAAGACCAGGACGTAGGAAAAATCCTGTAGGGCTTCTGGAATCTCCAAAGCCTGCTCCTTGTGCTTTTTGGTACAATCCTCGATTTATATACCCCACCAGAGAAAAGTTAGTCAAGGTTTTTTTCCCTTCCGTGAGAAAAATCTCCTTTCCTCATGGGGAACGGCAAGATATAACGGCAGCATGACTCAGTGGACCGACCTGCGCATGCCGGAATTGGAAGCCCTGCGGGAGACCGTCCGCACGGTGGTCATCCCCTTCGGCGCGGTGGAGGAACACGGCCCCCACCTGCCCCTGGGCACCGACGCCTTCCACGCCCTGGAACTGGCCGCCCGGGTGGGCCGGGAGGGCCGGGTGCTGGTGGCGCCGCCGGTGTACTACGGCCTGTGCCGCTCCACCCGGGAGCACCCCGGCACCATCAGCCTCTCCTTTGACACGGTCAGGGCCCTGGCCCTGGACCTGGGCCGGGAATTCCACCGCCAGGGGATGGAGTGCCTGGTGTACCTGAGCGGCCACGCCGGGGGCGTCCACATGGCCGCCCTCACGGAGGCGGGGGAGCGGCTCCTCGCGGAACTGCCCCGGGTGAAGGTGGCCGTGGTCAACATCCTGGATTTGCTGCGGGAGGTGCTGACCGAGCGGCCGGAGCTGGTCAAGAGCCGGGGCGACGCCCACGCCGGGGAGGTGGAGACGGCCCTCATGCTGGCCGCCCGGCCGCACCTGGTGCAGGGCTCGGCCCCGGCGGAATGGCCCGCCTTCCCCAAATATCTGCTGGTCCGGGACAAGCGGCGCCACTGGCCGGGCGGGGTCTGGGGCGACCCGGGGGCGGCGAGCGCCGACCAGGGCGAGGCCATTCTGGAGGCCGAGACCCGGCGCCTGCTCCGGGTCATCGCCCAGATGGAGGCCGGGGACCCCTGAGGCCCGGCGCCTGCCTGCGCCCAAGGAGCCCCCGCGCCCGGGCCCGGGAAATTATCTCGGGGAAAGATACCGCCAGGCCCGGTGGGACAAGGGTTTCGGGGCCCCTTTCGGGAAAATTCCCCTCATCGTTACTTTGTGCTTGACAGGGGGGTTGGTACTGGTTCATTATTAGCAGGTACGGTTTGCAAACCAGACGCCGTCGCGCGTTCAGAAAGGCCAAGGGGTATGATCCCAGAAGCCCTTGAAATGATTGCCGATAGGGTGCTCGCTCTCGATGATGCCGAACTCAAAAACCTCCTCAATCACTACAAAGCCCGGATGACCCAGGGCGAACCCAACCGCGCCTGGGAGCGGGCCGTCATCGCCTACTTCCTCATCAACGGCGTGCGCGTCAAGAACGCTCTCAAGCGGGAAAAGCTGCAACGATTCCAGAGGGAGCCGGACCGGGTTTCCCATCTGCGACTCGTCAAGGCGTAACACCCTCCATCCGGCAGTATTCCTTCCTCGCTCTCTCCGGCGGAGCCGCTGCTTCCGGCCGAGGGGGAACTATTTTCTCTTTTCCTCAACCAGCCCCGGTTTTCTGAGCATCGCCGCCGGCCGATACCCGGCGACCAGGCGGAGACCTTTGCATTGATGTTTCGCAGCGCATCTCTTGCGTTAATTTCGACCCAGCGCAGGAAGTGTCATTCCCAGCCGCCCCAAAAGGGTCTATAATGGTACCTGGCGCCGGGGTGCGGCTCATGAAGCCCAACCCCCATCACCCGGCAAGTATTTCCGGCGGCGGCAGGCATGTCTTTAGGAAGACTCGTTCATTTGCAAAAAGCCCGGCGGCTGGTGTTGAAGTTGGGGAGCGCGGTGCTCACCGCCCCGGACGGACTCAATCTGCCCCTCATTCAGCGTCTGGTGGCGGAGATCGCTGCCCTGCGCAGTGCGGACCGGCATATCGTCATGGTCTCCTCCGGGGCCGTGGCCGCGGGCCTGCGCAAGCTGGGCCTCAGCGAAAAGCCCACGGGCATCCCCCAGCAGCAGGCCGTGGCCGCGGTGGGCCAGGGCGCCCTGATGCAGACCTACGAAGAGGCCTTTGCGGCCCACGGCCTCAAGGTGGCCCAGATTCTCCTGACCCACGACGATCTGGCCGCCCGGGGCCGCTTCCTCAATGCCCGCAACACCCTGTTCACCCTGCTCAATTGGGGGGTCGTGCCCATCATCAACGAAAACGACACGGTGGCCACCGACGAACTCAAGTTCGGCGACAACGACAACCTGGCGGCCCTCATCTGCAATCTGGCCGAGGCCGACCTGCTCATCATCCTCACCAACACCGAAGGCCTCTACGCCCGGGACCCGAGGGAGGACCCCGCCGCGCCCCTGCTGCGGCAGGTGGACCTGGCCGACCCCCGGTTCATGGAGGCCGCAGGGAAAAAACCCGGCGCCCTGGGCAGGGGCGGCATGGTGAGCAAACTCCAGGCCGTGAAAAAGGCCGCCGCCGCGGGCGTCCCCAGCCTCATCGCCAACGGCCTCACCCCCGGCGTCCTGGCCAAAATCTTTGCCGGCGAAGAGGTGGGCACCCTGTTCCTGCCCCACGGCCACAAGCTCAAGAGCCGCCAGTACTGGCTGGCCTACAACGTCAGTCCCGAAGGCGCCATCCTGGTGGATTCCGGGGCCCGGGAGGCCCTGGTGCGCCTGGGCCGGAGCCTGCTGCCCGCGGGCATTCTGGAGGTCTTCGGCGGCTTCCGCAAGGGCGCGCCCGTAAACCTCATGGACATCGAAGGACAGACCTTCGCAGTGGGCCTCACCAATTATTCCTCCCGGGACATCAACCGCATCCGCGGCAAAAAGACCCAGGAAATCGCCCAGGCCCTGGGCCACAAGGACTACGACGAAGTCATCCACCGGGACAACCTGGTGATCTTCCCGGAGGTGGGGTAAAGGAGGGAAGGGATTTTTAGGGAAGGGGGTAAGGGTCGGCGCCCCATTGGTCGGCTGAGGTTCAGCCGCAAAGGGAGGGCGGGCTTAGCACGCCGATACATGGATTTTTCGGCCATGGAAGCCCATGGACGGTTATCATACGGCACAATCTGCATGGATATTTCGTTTACTGACGACATGATGCTGTTGAAGCTCACCGACGGCCGGCAGGTAAGGGTGCCCCTGGAATGGTTCCCCACTTTGCGGGACGCCGGCGCGGAACAACGCCGCAACTGGCGTCTCATCGGCAAAGGCATCGGCATCCACTGGCCAGATCTGGATGAAGATTTATCGCTGGAAGGATTGCTCAGATAGTAATCACACATAAGACATGCAGAGGGGGCTGCGGCCCATGGTCAGTCGGGCCCGGGATTGGTTGAAGCAGGCGGTGCGGGACCTGGAGCAGGCGAAGGATTCCCAGGCCGCCGGGCGCCACGAATGGGCCTGCTTTGCCGCCCACCAGGGGGCGGAAAAGGCTGTCAAGGCTTTGCACCTGCACCACGGGCAGGAGGCCTGGGGGCGCGTGGTGGCCCGGCTGCTCCTGGAATTGCCGGCTGCGGCCGCGGCGCCTGGTGATCTGATCGAAAAGGCAAAGATTCTGGACAATTTTTATATTCCGGCCCGTTATCCCAACAGCCACCCGGAGGGCGCGCCCTTCGAACATTACGGCCCGCTGCACAGCGAGGCGGCTCTGGACTATGCCTACGAGATCCTTGACTTCGTCCGTCTTCAGATGGCCTGACGCCCAGGCGGTGGCGGCCGCCATGCGCCGGTGGGCCGCGGACCTGGCCCGGGCGCACCCGGAGGTGCTCGGCGTCGGCTATTTCGGCTCCTACGCCCGGGGCGACTGGGGGGTGGGGAGCGACCTGGACGTGGTCATCGTGGTGGAGCAATCAGCCAAGCCTTTTGAAATGCGGGCCGCGGCCTGGGACACCCGGGACCTCCCCGTGCCCGCCGATGTGCTGACGTACAGCCGGGAAGAATGGCTGCACCTGGTCCAGACCCGTTCTGCCTTCGGGACCCTGGCCCGGGAAATGGTGTGGGTTTGGGGCGGGCCGGGTTTTATGTGAGCGTTAAAGGTAGGGCAGGACCCGCCCGTTGATACACGACCAGCCTCCTGGTTTTAAACCAGCAAGGGGAGCGCCATGTCCGCAGCAGACCATGATGAAGAACAGGAACTGGAAGTCGTCGCCACCTTCCCCAACCGGGTGGCGGCGGAGATGGCCGCGGGGTTCCTGGAGGGCGAGGGCATCGAGGCCTTCGTCTCCCTGGACGACGCCGGCGGGGCCTACCCGGTGCTCCAGTGGCTCCAGGGCGTGCGCCTGCTGGTGGCCAAGGAGGACGAGAAGCGGGCCCGGGAGGCGCTGGCGGCCCTGCAGGCAACCCCCTTGGATGAGAAGGACGTTCCTGCCGACGACTAGGAAGATGGAGGCGGCGAAGGAGCGTCGGTCATTCCCTTTCCCGGGTAAGAAAACGCCGTAAGCCTGTGTAGGCAGGGACCATAAACCGTTTCCGGTTATCTGCTGCGAAGTCTTAAGTGAGGATGATATGAAGATCAAAGTCGTCATCCATGAGGCCGAGGAAGGGGGCTACTGGGCCGGGGTGCCGGCTATTCCGGGCTGCGCCACCCAGGGGGAAACCCTCGAGGAATTGCTCAAAAATCTATACGAGGCCGTTGAGGGGTGTCTTTCTGTGGATTTGGCACATTATCTCATAAGCTTTTGAATTCATGCATTGAAATAACCGCAGATGAAAATTAATTCCCCCTCACCCTGACCCTCTCCCCCATCGGGGGCATTGGCGCTAACTTAAGCAAGCAGCGGGTATGACAAGGGTAACCTGTTGAACAGTCAAGATAAATCACACCTTACCCCCCTTTGCCAAAGGGGGGAATGAGCAGTCGGTGACCCGAAGTCCCCCTTTGGGAAAGGGGGATTTAGGGGGATTTTAAGTAAAATCGGTATGTTATGATGTAAACTGGTTTTTTCTTAAGTTAGCGCCAATGCCCATCGGGGGAGAGGGAAAAAACCCCGATCATTCTCCCTCTCCCCCCTCCGGGGGGAGAGGGGGTTAATGAGGCAAATCAATCAGTTATCAATGGCAGCGAGAGCCACCTTTTGGAGATAGTACGGCCTTTTTTACTTTTTACGATTCCATCAATGTTCCTTTGAAAACCGGGCTGCTGCGTCATCTTCTGAAGATGGCGGGGCTCGAAGAGAAAGATGTTGATTAGCGGCAGCTATTTCCTCACCGCAGGGAGCTTATGGATATCCCCAAAATGATCGCCGAAATTTCCCGGGCCGCGCGGGACGCGGCCGGGCCGCTCCGGAGCCTCACCCGGGGCGTCAAGGACCGGGTGCTGCTGAGCATGGCGGAGTTTCTGCTGGAATTTAAGGCCGAAATCCAGGCGGAAAACGCCCGGGACGTGACCGCGGCCCGGGAGGCGGGGATGGGCGCGGCCTTCATCGACCGGCTGACGCTCTCCGACAAGGTAATCAACTCCATGGTGAAGGGCCTGGCCGAAGTGGCGGCGCTGCCCGACCCCGTGGGGGAGGTCACCAAAATGTGGCGCCGGCCCAACGGCCTGCTGGTGGGGCGGGTGCGCATCCCCCTGGGGGTGGTGGGCATCATCTACGAATCCCGGCCCAACGTCACCGTGGACGCCGCGGCCCTGTGCCTGAAGAGCGGCAACGCGGTGATCCTGAAAGGCGGCAAGGAGGCCCTGCACTCCAACGTGGCCCTGGCCACGGTGATGCAGGAGGCCCTGTCCGAGGCGGGCATCCCGCCGGGGGCCATCCAGGTGGTGCCCAGCGTGGCCCGGGAGGCCACCCTGGAGCTCCTGAAGCAGGACGAACTGGTGGACCTCATCATCCCCCGGGGGGGCGAGGGGCTCATCCGCTTCGTGGCCGAACACTCCCGCATTCCCGTGCTGAAGCACTACAAAGGGGTGTGCCACATCTTCGTGGACGAGGGCGCGGACCTGGACCTGGCGGAAACGGTGTGCTTCAACGCCAAGGTGCAGCGGCCCGGGGTGTGCAACGCCATGGAGACCCTGCTGGTGCACGAAGCCGCGGCGCCGGCCTTTCTGCCCCGCATGCACGCCCGCTTGCGGGAGGCCGGGGTGGAGCTCCGGGGCTGCCCGGCCACCCTAAAAATCGACCCGCAGGTGAAGCCTGCGGCCGAAGAGGACTGGGGCTGCGAGTTCCTGGACTTGATTCTGGCCGTCAAGGTGGCGCCGGATATGGACGCGGCGTTGGCCCACATCGCCCGCTACGGCTCCAACCACACCGAGGCCATCATCACCCGGGACTTCGACCGGGCTCAGCGGTTTCTGACCGAAGTGGACTCCTCCCTGGTGCTGGTGAACGCCTCCACCCGCTTCAACGACGGGGGGGAGCTGGGGCTGGGGGCGGAGATCGGCATCTCCACCAGCAAACTGCACGCCTTCGGGCCCATGGGCCTGGAGGAGCTGACCACCACCAAGTTCATCGCCTATGGCTCGGGCCAGATCAGGACCTGAAGGTGCAGCGGGAAAGGGTTGGGGGGGCGACGTGGACGTCACTTCCCACGCCCATGCGCCCTCCCGCCTGGGCATCTTCGGCGGCACCTTCGACCCCATCCACTACGGGCATCTGCGGGCGGGGGAGGAGGTGGCCGAGGCCCTGGGCCTGACGCGCCTCTGGTTCATGCCCGCGGCGGCGCCGCCCCACAAGGCCCGGCCGGGGCTGACGCCCTTTGAGGCGCGCCTGGCCATGACCCGGCTGGCGGTGGGGGAGCATCCGGTGCTGGCGGTCTCCGACCTGGAAGGGGGGCGCCCGGGGAAGTCTTACACGGTGGAGACCCTGCGACACCTGCGGCGGGAGCTGGGGCCCCAGGGGGAGCTCTATTACGTCCTGGGGCTGGACGCCATCCTGGAGATCGCCACCTGGAAGGACTATCGGGAGCTGTTCACCCTGAGCCATTTCGCGGTGCTGGATCGGCCGGGATACGACCGGAGCCATTTGTGGACGGTGCTCCGGGGGGAAGTGCACCCTGAATTTCAGGAACTGGCCGGAGGGGAGGGTTTCACCCACCCCTCGGGGTCGCGGGTGCTGCTCCTGGCCACCACCCGGCTGGACATTTCCGCCACCCGCATCCGCACTCTGGCCCGGGCCGGCCGGTCGGTGCGCTATCTCTTGCCCGAGACGGTGCGGCGCTATATACTTGATAACAGATTATACCGATAAAGAACCAAGGCCGGGGATGACCACCGGCAAGGAGGGGAGCCACTGAGAGCGGTCAGGCGCAAACTGCCCGTGCGCAAGGTCCCGCAGCAAGGCCCGGGAGCGGAGGAACTGGTGGCGGCGGCCGTCAGGACCCTGGCGGACAAAAAGGGGCTGGATCCGGTGGTCCTGGATGTCCGGGGACTCTGCGGCTTTGCGGATTATTTCCTGATCGTCAGCGGGGCTTCCAGGCGGCAGGTCCTGGCCCTGGCGGACTACCTCCTCCAGGCCCTGAAGGAGGTGGGCGGCAGGCCCTTGGGGACCGAGGGGCTGGAGGAAGGAAGCTGGGTGCTCCTGGACTTCAACGACGTGGTCATCCACCTTCTGAGTCCCGCCCTGCGGGAGTTTTACAATCTGGAGGGTCTCTGGTCAGAGGCGCACCGGCCGCCCCTGGAGCAGTTTCTCGGGGCAGCGCCGCCGCCTCCCTCTTGAGTCTCATGAAGCACTTCCCGTTGAAAAACCGGACCGGCGGCAACCAAGGGTCGGCCCTGCTCCTGGCCGCTCTGTGGGTCTGCATCCTGGTCCGACCGGCCGCGGCTTTCCTGAGCGATCTGACCATCGACAAGGAGCGCCAGATCGGTGAAGAATTTTTCCTGGAAGTGCAGAACCAATATCCCCTGTGCCGGGACCCCTTCCTGATCTCCTATCTGAACCGGGTGGGGCAGAAGTTGTCCGCCCAGAGCGGCTCCTCCGCCTTCCAATACCAGTTTTTTATCGTGGAAGAGCCGTCCATGAACGCCTTTGCGGTGCCCGGCGGCTACATCTTCATTACCTCGGGCTTTCTGCGGATGATGGAGCGGGAAGGGGAACTGGCCGGGGTGCTGGCTCACGAGATCGCCCACATCTCCGGACGCCACATGGCGAAGATCATGGAAAAGGCGAGGCTCGTCACCGCCGCCACTCTCATCGCCGCCCTGGCCTCGGTGTTTCTGGGGGGGGCCCTGGCCCAGCCGCTGTTGATGGGGAGCATGGCCGCAGGGGAATCGGCCATGTTGAAATACAGCCGGGACCATGAGCAGGAAGCCGACAGCGTGGGTTTCAGGATCATGGTCAAGGCCGGCTACCATCCCCGGGACATGATTTCCATCTTTAATAAGATGAACAAGCAGCGGTGGTTCGAAGGGGGCAAGATTCCCATTTACCTCAGCACCCACCCCGATCTGGAAAACCGTCTGGTGGATCTGGCCCATCAATTGGCGGCCAACGAGGGGAAATTGCCGCCGGCCGTGCAAAACCCGGAGTTTGCCTATTTCACCGTGAAAATCGAGGCTGTTTACGGTAATGCGAACCAGATGGTGCGGCGCATGACCCAGGAAGGCCTCAAAGACCCCCGCAATGCCCTCTACCCTTACGGCAAGGCCCTGGCGCTGGCCCGCCTGGAGCGTTCCGAGGAGGCCACCGCCGCTTTCCAGGCGGCGCTGAAGCTGGCGCCGGGTAACTACCTCATCCGACGCGACCTGGCCATCCACTACTTTGAGCGGAACCGTTTCGGCGACGCGGAGCCCCTCTTCCGGGAACTCTCCCAGGCCAGGCCCATGGATGACGTGATTCTCTACTACCTGGGGCGCATCGCCCAAGAGCGGCGGCAGACGGACCAGGCCCTGGCGCTGTTTGAAAAGATGCACCGCCTCAACCCCACTTTCATCGATGTCTACCTGAACCTGGGGACCCTTTACGGGGAAAAGGGCCGGCTGGGGCCGGGCCACTATTATCTGGGCCTGCACAGCCTCAGGGCCCGGGCCTACCCCACGGCGCTGTTTCACTTCAGAAAGTCCCTGACCCACCTGACCCCCGGGGACCACCGCTACGCCGAGGCCCGCCGGCAGGTGGCGCGCCTGGAGAGAATGCGGGTGCGGGTGAATTGACAGGTGCCAGATGTCAGGTTTTGGGTTCTGGGTTTTGGGAATGTTGTTCCCGCCTTGATGCCGGGCTATTGTGCCGAAATCTTGAGGTAGGGTGCGTCTCACGCACCCTTGGCATGAATCGGCGGCGGGGAGGGCTGGGGCTGAGTGGGGGACATTTTTTTTCTGGTTCCCAAGCTCCGGCTTGGGAAACGGCCTGCCCGCCAAGCTCCCGCTTGGCCGGAGCAACGCCTCAAAAATAACGCAGGTGGCGCAGGTGTCCTCACCTGTGCCGGGCTGAAGCCGGAGGTTCTTCCAGACTTGGGCAAAGCCCGCCCCATATCTCGGGTTTCCCGGTTCCACCTGGGAGCCGGGGAGGAAAGTGCAGGCAGGTTGGGCCCCCCCCGCCCACCGCCACCCCTCAGGCTGATGGTGTGTAAGACGCACCCTACGGAAACAATTTCCCGGACAGGGCCCTCTCATGCCCATCTATGAATACCATTGCAGCGATTGCGGGCGGGTGTCGGAGCACCTGGTCCTGAAACGGGACCAGCCCGTGGCCCCCGTGTGCCCCCGTTGTGGCGGCCGCAGCCTGACTCGGGTGATGTCCCGGTTCCGGGTGGCCGTCTCGGAAGAGACCCGCATGGAGCGCCTGGCCGAATTGGCCGAACGGGGCGGACTGGACGATCGCGACCCCCGCAGCATGGCCCGAATCTTCAAACGCTTCGGCCAGGAGTTGGGCGAGGACTACCCGGGCGAGGTGGACCAGATCATCGACGAGGCCATGGCGGAGGCGTCCGGGTCTCAGGGCGCGGGGGGGCCGGGGGAAGACGACGGGGCTTGGTCGGACGAGGATTGAGCCCCCTCCCTTCGCCGACCGGAGGCCGGGGGGTGAGGTTATCCCCCGGCGCAGCCAGGCGCGTCTTTAGCGGTTCCGGCCTCGGGCAGGAAGATGCCGCGCTTTTCCACCTTGCCGGGGGTGGGAACCATGTATTCATGAGAGGGTCGGCTGACAACAAAGGAGGATGGAGATCACCATGAAACGGCAACTGTTTTGGCGCCTGGGCATCCTTCTGGTTCTGGGCATCTCTCCGGCCGCGGCTTCTCCGGCGTTCTCCCAGGGCGCGCCGGCGGAGGCGGACAAGCTCATCAAGGAATTCCAGGTCTTTGAAGCGGAGACGCTGAAAAAGGCCGAAGCGGACATCGCCGCCCGGCGGGAGAAGCTTTTCGCCGACCTGCAGGCCCTCCTGGAAGCCCTCACCAAGGCGGGGAACCTGGACGGCGCGGTGGCGGTGCGGGACCGGATCAAGCATCTGAAGATTGCGGCCAAGCTCAAGGGGGCCAAGATTCTGCCCAACCCGGGCAATCTGTCCAGCTTTAAGAACCTGCAGCCGGGTGAGGTGATGTACTTCAAGGTCACCGGCAAGATCGGCGGCGGCGCCGTCTGGGGCACGGACTTCTACACCCTGGACTCGGACCTGGCCGGGGCGGCGGTGCATGCCGGGGTGCTGAAGAGCGGGGAGGAGGGACTGGTCAAGGTGACCATCGCCCCCGGCCGGGACCGCTATCAGGGGAGCGCCAGGAGCGGCGTCACCAGCGAGGACTGGGGGAGCTACGAACTGAGCTACCAGGTGGATGCCGTCCAACCCTGAGGGTCGCCGGCGGTCCGGGCGGAAGAGGGACCGGGGGACGCCTGTTCGGCCTTCTCATGCCGGGCATCTCCCGGGAGGGGGCGGGGGTGTTGCGGGGGAAGCCTCTTCTGTCGGTTTGTGCCCGGTGCAAGGAAGACCTGGGGGGCCGGTGCGGAAAAAGTCAGGAGCGGCGGTCGTGTGGCTTTCCTTCAGGTTACGTTAAGGCCGGAAGAAACCGGAAGTGACATTTTTTCCTGTTCATGCAGAATTAATATCATTATACTTGCTTGATATTCTAGTATAATTAAAGTCGTATCTCAAAGAGAACCGCGAAAATATTTCCTCTCCAGCCCCATGTAGCCTGTGAGAGGCTGATGGGAGATTGTGGAGTTGTTGTTCCCGAGGTCACAATAACCGCTCCGGACCGGAAGGGCGGAAGAACACCGGCCCCCTTGTGGGGGAAAGAAAGGCGCGCTCCCAAGACTTTGCCGGGACGGAAAGGCGGGTGCCGCCCGCCCGGTGGCGCAGAGGACGCCGGCAGCGAAGGCCGGCGGTGAGTCAGCCAGGGGGTGCAGAACCGGCGGTCTTGCAAGACGGAAAAACAACTTCAGGCTGTGGGCGGTCTTGGGGGGAGTCATGAAAATTGCGGGACTGCCGATATACCTGCCTGAAAGCCTGCCGTTTCCTGCTGCAGTCGTTGAGGGAAATGAGGGAACGCGCGGCCGGGGTGACGGCGCGGCCGGCTGAAGACAGGGCGGCCGGGGGAAGGTTTTCGTGTTCGGGGGGAGTTCACCATGAAGTGGTTCAGACGCGGCGACGAGCCCGACCTTGATCGCTACCGCCTGCGCAAACGCTGGGCCCGGCGGTTGAGCTGGATCCTCTACGGCCTGGTATTGGCCGTGATGCTGAGTGGCGTGGGCGCCGGCGTGTACATTTATTCCCGCTATATCAAGGACATGCCCGATTTCACCGCCATTAAGGAATATCGGCCGCCGGTGATTACCCGCATTCATGCCCGGGATGGGCGGCTCATGGGGGAATTTTATGCCGAGCGCCGCATCGAGGTGCCTTACAGCCGTCTGCCCCGGCACCTGATTCTGGCCTTTGTGGCCGCGGAGGACGCCCGCTTTTTCGAGCATCCGGGCGTGGATATCTTCGGCATCATCCGCGCCTTTTTCCGCAACTTGGAGGCCGGCGAGATCGTTCAGGGGGGCAGCACCATCACCCAGCAACTGGTGAAGCGCATCCTCCTCACTTCGGAGAAGAGTTTCAGCCGGAAAATCCGGGAAGCGGTGCTGGCCTATCAGATCGACAACTACCTGTCCAAAGAAGAGATTTTGACCCTGTACCTGAACCACATTTTCCTGGGGCGGGGAGCGTACGGGGTGGAGGCCGCGGCCCAGGAATTCTTCTCCAAGCACGTGGAGGACCTGACCCTGGCCGAGGCGGCGTTGCTGGCCGGGATTCCCAAGGCCCCCAGCCGCTATTCCCCCTTCCTCAACCCCAAGCAGTCCCGGGAGCGGCAGGCCTATGTGCTCCGGCGCATGGCCGAAGTGGGTTTTATCACCAAGGAGCAATTGCAGGCGGCCTTGCGGCAGACCATCAGGCTGAAATCGATGCGCCCCGATTGGCTCAAGGAGTGCGGCTACTTCACCGAGCACGTGCGCACTCTGCTGGAAAACCGCTTCGGCCGGGAGCAGGTGGTCAATCTGGGGCTGAAGGTCTATACCTCCGCGGATGTGGGGCTGCACCGGCTGGCCCAGGAAGCCATCAAGGAGGGAGTGGAGGGCCTGGTGCAGCGCAACGGCTACCGGGGGCCTATGAAGCGGGTGAAAGGCAAGGCCATGGTGGCTTTCCAGGAGCGGCAGATCCGCTTCTACCGCAAGTATCCGCCCCGCAGAGGGCAGTTGGCCTACGCCCTGGTAGCGGCGGGGGACAAGCGGCAGCAGGGGTTGCACCTGCGCCTGGGCGAGCATCAGGGGGTGTTGGACGGCGTGGCGGAAGAGGGTTCCGGCCGCAGCCGGGCCCGGGCCCGGAGCAGCTACGGGTCGCTCCAGGCCGGGGACGTGATCCAGGTGCGCCTCACCCGGCACGACCGCAAGACCAACCTCTGGCACGCAGAACTGGAACCGGCCCCCCTGGTGCAGGCCGCCCTGTTCTCCATGAATTTCAAGACCGGACGGGTGATGGCCGTCATGGGCGGGCGGGACTTCAACGACAGCAATTTCAACCGGGCCATTCAGGCCAAGCGCCAGGCCGGCAGCGCCTTTAAACCCATTATCTATGCGGCGGCCATTGAGAAGGGCTATGGGCCCAACTCCATCCTCCAGGACAGCCCCCTGTCCCTGCCCGGCGGCCGGGCCGGAGCGGCCTGGACCCCCCAGAACTATGACCACAGTTTCAGCGGACCCATCACCCTGGCCTCGGCCCTGGCCCGCTCCCGGAATGTGCCGGCGGTCCGCATGATGTTGGCTCTGGGGGTGCCGGCCACCCTGCAGATGGCCAAGACCCTGGGCATCACCTCCCCCATCTACCCCAACTATTCCTCCGCCCTGGGCGCCTCGGAAGTGACTCTGATGGAGCTGAGCCGGGCCTACTCCGTCTTCCCCAACCGGGGCTACCTGGTGGAGCCTGTGTTCATCGAGCGCATCGAAGACCGGGACGGCAGGGTCCTGTACGAGGCCAGCACCCAGCGGAAACTGGTCATGACCCCGGAAAGCGCGGACATCATGACGCATCTGCTCCAGGGTGTGGTGCAGCACGGCACCGGCACCCGGGTCAGGGTGCTTAAAAGGCCCATCGGCGGCAAAACCGGCACCACCAACCGCACCAAGGACGCCTGGTTTATCGGCTTCACGCCCTCGGTGATCTCCGGCATCTGGGTGGGCATGGACACGGAAAAGAGCCTGGGTCCCCGGGAGACGGGCTCCCAGGCCGCGGCCCCCATCTTCATCCGCTACATGCAGGAGGCCCTGAAGGGCCAGCCGGTGGAAGACTTCCCCACCGTCTCCCGGACCCTTCTGGCCAAGGGTGGCGGTCCTGTGGGCCGGGGGGACGAGGAGGCCACCGACGACGAGGACTTCTACCCCGAAAACACCCCCTTGTCGGAGCATTCTCCCAAGAAGCCGTCCTCCACGCAGAAGTTTCTGAAGGACGACCTGGAGGGATAACACCCCGGCACCTGAGGCGCACGTCTCCGCGGGAAGGGAGAGGAGGAAGGGGCGGCAGGCTCCCGGCCCTTCCATTTCTCCCGCGAACATTCCCTGACTCAGACACTCTCGCCGCCTGTCGGCGTCCTTTACCCGAACCATTATGCGGCAGATTCACACGGACCGGATTATCGACGCGGTGAAGCAGGCGGCCATGGCCGCCAACTATGAACTGGGGCAGGACCTGTGGGCGGCCCTGGCCCGGGGCGAGCGGGAAGAGGAATCACCCGCCGGGCGGGAAATCTTCCGGCAACTTCTGGAAAACGCCCGCATCGCCCGGGAAGAGCGCATCCCCCTCTGTCAGGACTGCGGCCTGGCCGTGATCTTCGCCGAGGTGGGTCAGGACGTGCACATCGTCGGCGGCGACTTTGCCGCCGCCCTCCAGGAAGGGGTGCGCCGGGGCTACGGCGAGGGGTATCTGCGCAAGTCCCTGTGCCATCCCCTCACCCGGAAGAACACCGGCGACAACACTCCCGCCGTGATCCACACCGAGATCGTCCCCGGCGACGGCCTCACCCTGATGGTAGTCCCTAAAGGCGGGGGCAGTGAAAACATGAGCAAGCTGTTCATGCTCAAGCCGGCGGAGGGCTGGGCCGGCATCAGGGAGCGGGTGGTGGCCACGGTGGCCGAGGCCGGCCCCAACCCCTGCCCCCCCATCATCGTGGGCGTGGGCCTGGGCGGCAACTTCGAGCGGGCCGCCTACCTGGCCAAGAAATCCCTGCTCCGGGAACTGGGCGCCCCCAACCCCGATCCCGAACTGGCGGCCCTGGAGGCCGAACTGTGGGACGCGGTGAACTCCCTGGGCATCGGCCCCATGGGGCTGGGCGGCCGGTTCACCGCCCTGGGCGTGCATGTCCTCATGCAGCCCTGCCACATCGCCAGTCTGCCGGTGGCCGTGAACATCCAGTGTCACGCCTCCCGCCACCGGGAAGTGGTGTTGTAGAGGTGAATATGACGGATGCGGTGAAGCTGCTTCCCCCCCTGACCGACGCCGACGTGTTGCGGCTGACGGCGGGCGACGCGGTGCTGGTCAGCGGCGTGCTGTACACCGCCCGGGATGCGGCCCACAAGCGCCTGATGGACCTGTTGGCGGCAGGGCAGCCCCTGCCGGTGGACTTGCAGGGACAGATTCTCTATTATGTGGGTCCCAGCCCGGCGCCGCCCGGCCGGGTCATCGGCGCGGCCGGCCCCACCACCGCCTCCCGCATGGACGCCTACACTCCCACTTTGCTGGGGCTGGGGCTCAAAGCCATGATCGGCAAGGGCAAGCGCTCTGCTGAGGTGCTGGCCGCCTTGCAGAGCCATCGCGCCGTGTATCTGGGGGCCACCGGCGGCGCCGGCGCCCTCATCTCCCGGTGCATCCGGGAGGCCCGGGTGGTGGCCTTCCCGGACTTGGGTCCAGAGGCCGTCCACCGCCTGGTGGTGGAGGATTTTCCCGCCATCGTCATCAACGACTGCCACGGCGGCGACCTGTACGAAGAAGGCCGCCGCCGCTACGCCCGCCCGGCCTGAGCGCCTGGGAAACCGTTCGTATGACCGTTCCTTACGATCTCGACAAGATACTGGCCCGCATCAGAGAAAAGCGGCGGTCTTTCCAGGACTATGACTTCACCACCCTGGAAAACGACGCCCTGAAAACCTTCTTTGACCTGGCCCAGGAATATGAAACCCTGGAGAACATCTACCGGGTGACGGTGGGGGTGATCAAGGAATTCTTCGGGTGGGAATCCCGGCTCTATCTCATCCGGGAGGAAGGCGCCCTGGATCTGGTCACGGACAGCCTCACGGGCCTGCGGGAAGACAAGCCCCCGGCGCCGCCCCACATCGTGCTGGCCAGCCATCCTTACGCCACCGCCGAGTCCTGGGTGGCGCCCATCCGGGGCAACCTGCTCTTGGTGGACCGCCTGCCCTTTTACGCCAAGGACCAGGTGATCGGTCTGTTCGAGGTCTTCCCCCTGGACTCCCTGACCGAAAAGAACCGCTTTTTCATAGAGAAATACGCCAACCGCCTGGGCTACAACCTGCACAACAAAATCATCGCCTGGCAAAACATTCATCACATCCGCTTCATCAACAGCCTGGTGGCCGACATCGAACACAACATCATTATTCCCAACATCAGCCTGAAGCTCTATCTCCGTCACCTGCGGGACAAGATCAAGATCCTCAAAGAGCTGGAATGTCTTTGTGAAACCCGAGCCCAGCACTGCCCCGAAATTCGCGCATCACAAATCCAGTTCCGGGACCTGGTGCAGAGCATGGAGGACGACTACCTGACCCTGGACCAGCAGTACCGGGGGGTGAGCCTCTTCATTGAATCCCTGTTCCGGCCGTCCCACTTCCAGAAGGGGCATCTGGTGCTGCGGCGGCGCACCTGCCGGGTGCAGAGTGAAATCATCGAGCCCCAACTGAAGCTCATTCTCCCCAAATTCAAAGAACGTCGCATCGAGATCGACGTGGCCTTGGGCGGGGTGCCCGACGAGGACCTGACGCTGTCCGTGGACAAGGGCCTCATGGCCCAGGTGTACGCCAACCTCTTTTCCAACGCGGTGAAATACACCCGCAACAACTACCAGGGCAGACAATATATGTCCTACGGCCGGGAAATCATCAGAGATTTTTTCGGGCCGGGCAAGGACGGCATCAAGTTCAACGTCTTCACTACCGGGCCCCACATCCCCCCCCAGGATGTGCCCCGCATCTTCGACGAAGGCTACCGGGGCAGCAATGTGAACGGCGAGGTGGGCACGGGCCGGGGCCTGTACTTCGTGCGCAACGTCATTGAGACCCACGGCGGCGCCGTGGACTATGAACCCACCGACGGGGGGAACAATTTTTTCTTCGTCCTGCCCCGCGTGTCCGCTCCCGAAGGTCCTCTCAGCGCCGCTTTGGCGGCCCCCAACTGAGTCGGGCCGACCCATGCCCCTCAGAGAACTGGCCCAGGAACTCTACCGCCTCACCCGCAAGGCGGAGGAGCTGGAGAAACAACTGAAGGCTTTGGGCTTTGGACCCTCCCCCCAGCGCGCCCAATTGGAAGGCGAGCTCCTCCAGACCCGCAAAGACCGGGACCACCTGCGCGCCGTCCTGGAATCCAAGAAGGAAAAACCCCTCATTTGAGGGTGCGTCGCTAAGAGAACAAGGCATCACCAGAGGAGTATGAGCGCATCGCCCTTTCCCCCCCTACGACCCCTGCAATTCATGGGCCAGAGCCGCTTCGTAGACCGATTCCAGCAGGCCGGGGCCCAGCGCCGTATGAACCTTATAGGCCGCGCCCACTATCTCCCGGGCAATGTCGTTCTCGTGCATCTTTTTCTCTTTGCGCCCTTTGCGCCTTCGCGAGAAACAAATAATTTTTCTCGCAAAGACGCAAAGGGCGCAGAGTTAAGGCTGGGGCCGGCGGCGGGCAGGGACGCCCGCCCCACCGGCCTTTTCATGTGTTATGGGTGGGCCGGCGGCCCATGAGGGACTGTTAAGAAAAGTTGCCTGTGGGCGGGCGGGGGAGCCACTGCTCCCCCGGTCCTCCCCCCCACCTTAATCCTTCCGGTTGATCAGGGCCGCCAGGCAGCCGGCCCCGAAGCCGTTGTCGATGTTGACCACGGCCACCCCGGTGGCGCAGGAGTTGAGCATGGCCAGCAGCGCCGCCAGGCCCCCGAAACTGGCCCCGTAGCCCACGCTGGTGGGCACCGCGATGACGGGCCGGTCCACCAGTCCCCCCACCACCGAGGGCAGCGCCCCCTCCATTCCCGCCACCACCACGAAGACGGTGGCCTGGGCGAAGAGGGCCTGATGGGCCAGGAGGCGGTGCAGGCCGGCCACCCCGCAGTCGTACAGGGTTTCCACCTGGTGCCCCATGATGCGGGCGGTGACCGCGGCCTCCTCCGCCACCGGGATGTCCGCGGTGCCGGCGGAGATGACGCAGATGAGCCCGCGGCCCCGGTCCGGAATTGGGCGGCGGGACAGGGTCAGGAGGCGGGAGTCGGGGTAATACCGGGCTTCGGGGAAGTCGGCGCGCAGGACCGCAGCCTGGTCGGCGGCCAGGCGAGTCACCAGCACGTTTTCGCTGCGGCTCCAGAGCGAGGTCAGGATGGCCTTGATCTGCCCCACCTCCTTGCCCTGGGCGAAGAGCACCTCCGGAAACCCCTGGCGCAGAGTCCGGTGGTGGTCCACCAGGGCGAAACCCAGGTCCTCGAAGGGGAGCGTCCGCAGCCGGTCCAGGGCCTCCTCCACCCCCACCGTGCCGGACTGCACTTCCTGTAACAATTGCTCGAGCAACTTATGGTCCATGCAGGTTTCCTGCTTCGAAAAGTTTTTTGTAGGGTGCGCACTGCGCACCGTAACCATGCTTAACTTTTCATAATTTATGGGTGGGCCAAAGGCTCATGAGGAACTGTCCTGAAAAGTTTACTGTGGGGGAGGGCGGGGGAACTGTGTTACCGCGGTCCTCCCCTCACAAAACCTACTCCCTACTTCCGCCCTGAGTCCTCTTTCTGGGTCTCCATCAGGGCGCCGTCCCGTCTAAGGCGGAAGCGCCGTCCCCGCCAGGTGACGGTGTCGCCCGAAAAGCTCAGCAGCCAGAGGGCGAAGGCCAGGAGGTCTTTCACCGGAAGCAGCAGAAAAGCCCCCGGCCTCAGGCGGCCCCGGAGATAGAGGCGCTCCGAGGCCAGGGCCACCGCGGCCCGCAGGGCCAGCACCGCTCCCGTCAATTCCAGGGCCCAGCCGGCCAGGCCCGAGGCAAGCCACAGGACCAGGGCGAAGACCAGACCATGGGTGACGCCGAAGGCCAGGTAGCCGCCGGGCCGGCAGACCCGGTAGGTCCGGCTCCAGCGCAGTTGGTGAAGAAAATAGGCGGCCAACGTCATGTGGGGGTTCACCGTTTCCACCACATAAGGGAGCAGGTCCACCCTCAGACCCAGACGGTGCACCTGCCACCCCAGTTGGTAATCGTCGGCCAGGTGGTCGGCGATGGCGGCGAACCCACCCAGACGGGCCAGCACCTGCCGGGGCAGGGCCAGCGCGGCCCCCAGGGCGAAGCGGATGCCCTCCACCTGTCGGGCCACGGCCACCGAAGGGATGAAGTCGGCGCTGATGGTCAGGGCCTCCAGGGCCGACCCCAGGGTGCGGGCCGGCCCGGCCCGGTAGAGGCAGCTCACCAGACCCACGCCGGGCTCGGCCAGGCCCGCGGCGACGCGCTGCAAAAAATCTTCACCCACCTTCACGTCCCCGTCGGCCACCACCAGGAGATCATGCCGGGCCAGGGGCTCCAACTGGCGCAGAATGCTCACCTTGGGGTTTTGCCCCAAAACCTCGGTGCAGAGGACCACCCGGGCCGGCCTCTGCGGGTGGGCCCGGACCAGGTCGTCCAACAGAGGCAACACCGCATCGCCCTGGTCGGCCACCCCGAACAACACCTCGTAGGCGGGGTAATCCTGGGTGAGGAAGCTTTCCAGGCAGGCGCGGCTGTCCGGCTCCAGCCCCTTCACCGGCTTGAGGACCGTGACCCCGGGGGGCGGCTCCGGAAGAGGAGGGCCGGGCCGGGCCGAGAACAGCCGCGCCAGGGATACCAGGGCCAGCACCTGGTAAACCAGGGCGGCCAGGATGAGCAGCAGCAGCGGGTAGAGCAGATAAGTCAATGAGCTTCCGATATATTATGCTTTAGTGGGAAAATGGCCCGATAACCCCCGAAAAGGAATTCTGCGGTCCGGGATACCCGGGTGGGCGGGCCCGACCCGGCCGCGCCACCAAGCTGCCTTACTCCGTCTTTCGGGAGTGTCGGCCGGGGCCTGTCATATGCACGAGGCCTTCCTGAAGTGGTGTGTTGACAACTGGGGACTCGGGTCGCTGCTCGATTATCTGCACCTGGTTCAAGGTGCCTCAGGAGCCGCCGGTTACGGAACCATACCCAGGGTGGCGGGAGAGGACGGGGGCCGCAAGGCCCCCTCCTGCTCGATGGGCCGGCGCCGCGCTAAAAATCGTCGCCGTCTTCCATGATGGCTTTGTTGATGAATTTATAGAGACTGCCGATCCACTCCAGCTCGTTCTCCAGCTCCGAGTTGGCGAAGATCCATTCCCCCTCCCGGTCCTTGGCGATGACCACGATTTCCTCGATGTCGTCCAGATCCTGGTAAAACCGCTCCACCACTTCTTTGACGGAGCGCTTGGCCTTTTCAAACGGGATGATGTTTTTCCTCATGTTTCGTCCTGGGCCCCTGCGGCCCCACCGCGGCGCCCGGCGCCTCCTGGCGATGTGATGTCATTCTCGGCAAATTGATCGGCAGGGTGCGCACCGCGCAGCATATGTCGTTGATAATTCTTGTTATTATCTGTCTTGAGAGATTTTGTGGAGGAGGGGGCCAGGGCTCGGAGACGCCTGCGCCACAGGAGCCGCCACTCTCCCGCCCTTCCCCCGCCCGGTTTCCGGCCGCCGTCTAACTTACCGGATTAATTTTTTAATGTCCCCCGCAAAAAATCAATGATTATTTGGTTGACCCGGTCCGGGGCCTCCTCCTGGGGTGCGTGGCCCACCCCGGGGAGGAAATAGGGCCGGGCCTGGGTCAGATGGGCCAGCATCCAGCAGCCCTGGCCCAGGGGCAGGATGCGGTCCTCGACCCCCCAGATGAGGACGGTGGGGCAGGAGATTTTTCGCAAAAGAGCCGCCACCTCTTCCAAGGGCAGAAGCTGGAGTTGGCGACAAACCTCACCGAGAAGGCGGCGTTGGCGGCGGTCCCGGTAGGGGGGGGCGTAGCCTTCCAGCACTTCCGGGGTGATCAGGTCCCTGTTATGGAATATCAGGCCCAGGGCCGGGGGGAGAATCCAGGGACCCAGGGCCAGGGCCGTGAGATTTCCCAGGACCGGCAGGCTGAGCGGCACAAAGATATAAGGCAGCCTCCGCAAAGCCGCGGCCGGGGCCAGCAGGATGAGGTGGGAAACCATCTCCGGGTGCTCCCGGGCCAGCCACAGGGCCAGGCCGCCGCCCAGGGAGTTCCCCGCCACGGCGGCTTGGGTGACGCCCCGATCCTGGAGGCATCGAGCCACCCCGGCGGCCAGGGCGCGGATGGAAAAATCACCGCCGGGGGAAACCAGGGTGCGCCCGTGGCCCGGCAGGTCCGGGGCCAGCAGCCGGAAATGGCGACCCAGGGGCTCCCGTTGGCAACGCCAGGAGAAGGTGGAGGCCCCCAGGCCGTGCAGCAGGACCAGGGGATACCCCTGCCCCTCGTCGAGCCAGAACCAGGCGTGTTGCTCAGACATCCGCAGAGTCTCCTGTCAGGGTTGCACGGGGCGGGGGGCCCGGGCTTTCCCCGGCGCCAGGAGGGGCAGGGGCGTGCCCCGGCTCACCTCGGCCTGGATCTGCCGGTGCTGGGCCGTCAGTTCCTTGACTAGCCGCTCCCCCAGCAGCATGAGCTGCCAGACCCGGCGGCGATATGGGAGGGTAGGGGGGGCGGGAAGGTTCCGGAGACGGCGGAAGTAGGGGTAGTCCAGGAGTTCTTCACAGAGTTTGAGGAACTTATCAAAGAGGTCGGGGTAGTAGTAGGGGAGTTCCTCCTTCTTCTCTTCCAGCATGGCCACGGCCTGGGCCATGCGCTGGTAAGGCCCCAACTGACGCCGGCCGGTCTGGCCCTGGACCAGTTTCTCCAGGGTCTGGAGCTGATGGGCCTGGGTCAGATAGGTCAACCGGCGCAGCGCTTCCCGATGGAGCTCTGCGTGCTTGGCAAAGACCTCCCGGTGTTCCCGGTTGAGAAGATAGCTGTGCAGGAGCCTTTTGGCCGCGTCGAAGGAATCGTGGCTGTAAGTGGCCAGGCGCCGGTGGTTTTTGACCAGCCAGGCCGAGAGAAACTTCAGGCGGTCCTCATGGGTCTTGGTGGAGGTGAGGAGTTCGCTGCGCTGGTAGGAAATGCTGCCCAGATATTCTCCCCGGACGATGTCGGTGAGGTCCTTGAGGAACCGGCGGCTGTCCTTGAGGAGATTGAGGCTCTGGTCCCGGCCGCCGTGCACGGGGTGGATGACCTCCTGCCGGAGCACCGACAGGGCCCGGTCCTCCAGCACGTTCAGGCGGTTGTACTTGTGCTGCTGGTAGGTCACCTTGAGAATGACCACCCGGCGCTCCGGGTCCACAAAGAAGCCCTGCTCCCCCAGGTGGGGGGAGGCTTCGGCCATGCCCGGCGGCAGGGCCACCAGGGCCAGCTTTTCCACCAGGGGGTAGCGCTTCATCTCGAAGCCGCAGAGACTGGTGATGGTGCGGTCCGAGGAGCCCAACACCTTGATGAGGTACTGCTCCTTGAGGCGGGCCAGCCGGCGGGCGAAGAGGGCCGCCGAGGTGCGGCGTTCGGCGGCGATGGGAAAACCGTAAAGCTCCATGAAAAACTGGTAGACGAAGTACCGCTCCTGCTCGTAAAGGGCGTTGTCCTGCTTCTTGAATTTGCCCAGGCGCAGACCGAAGGCCTTGAGTTCCGTGTCCAGGTCTGCGGGGAAGGAGGCGTACACCCCCAGGAGGCGGAAGTCGCCCTGCTCGTCCCGGGCGATGACCTGGGCCCGGTCCATGTGCAGGAGGTAGTCCAGCAGTTCCTCGTAGTGGGCCAGGTCGGTGACGTCCCGGCCGGCGAAGCGCTGGCGGAAGAGCGGCCGCAGTTGCCGGTCCAGGTGGGGCTGGAGGCGCTCCAGATTTTCCCGCAGACTCTTCCGGCCGCCTTCCGCGGTGGCATGCAGCAGGTCGAACTGAAAAACCTCCTCCTGGTAATTGAGCTGACGGTTCAGAACCACCAGGCTGAAGCCGGGGAGCTCTTTATATTCGTTGAAATTTTTTTCAAAGGAGGGAAGGAGTTCACGGGCCTCCACCAGTGGGTAGGAAGGTCCGTAGGGGGCCAGCAGCCCCTTTTTGATGTGCTGGTATTCCAGGAATTCTTTGAGGTGATAACGGTCCCGAAGGGGGGCCTCGCCCCGCTGGAGGGCGGCCAGCGAGACGCCGCCGATTTTGACCTGGGAGAAGAATTCCTGCGCTGCAGTCATCAGCCGGACACGATCTTGACCAGGAGGCGACGGGACCGGGGCCCGTCAAATTCACAGAAAAAGATGCCTTGCCAGGCGCCCAGGACCAGACGGCCGCCCTCCACCAACAGCGTAAGGCCGGACCCCATCAGGGAGGCTTTGATGTGCGCCGGGGAATTACCCTCCCGGTGGCGGTAGGGCTCATGCTCGCTGATCAGTTTGTTGAGCGCCATGAGGATGTCGGCTTTCACCGTGGGATCGGCGTTTTCGTTGATGGTGAGACCGGCGGTGGTGTGGGGCACGAACAGGTGACAGAGTCCCTCCGAAACCCCGCTTTGGCGCACCAGACGCTCCACTTCGGCGGTGACCTCCACAAATTCGGTGCGGCTGCCGGTGTGGACCTGGAGGAGTTGTATCATCCTCACCTCCCGGGGGTGAACAGGGACGAGGGCGGGAGCACCAGCCCCGACGGTTTCTGGGGCTGGTCCGGGGCCGCCGCCAGTTGCGCCGCCATGGTGAGGGCGAAGACCGACAGGCTTTTGAGAAAGGGATTCTCCCCGGTGAGCGGGCCGGCGGTCCCGGTGAAGAGGTCTTCACCCGCGGCCTGGGCGGCCCGAGCTTCCTCGGTCCGACCTTTCAGGTCCAGGAAATAGGCGATCTCCAAAAGACGTCGGCCCCAGAAGGGACGGGACTCCGGCGGGTAGAAGGCCTGCACCGCATCTTCCACCACCGCGTCCAGACGGTCCTGATGCTGCTGTTCGGTGAGGACCAGGGGGCTGGACCGGGAGTCCAACATTTTCTGATACCAGGGCATGGTCTGGTCGGGCCCCGGCAGCCAGGAAAAGAAGAGGCTGTCCCGACTCAATTCCCAGGAGCGCTCCAGGAGCCCGCGGCGGTCGGCGTCCGGCAAAGCGGGGAGAAGGGTGGCCAGAGTGGGAGCTGCCTCCGGAGGCCCCAGGCGCTGGTGCAGACGCTCCCGCAGGGCCCCGTAGCGCCGGCCTCTCCCCTCCACGGAGGGGTTGAGGGCCCAGGCTTCCTCCAGGAGGCGCAGGGCATAGGCGGGAGGGGCCTTGGCCCACTCGTCCAGGCCGTGGCTGCGGAAATATTCCCAGAATTCGGCCCACTGCTTGCGCCTGAGGCTCATCACGTGGAGCTCCCGGAAGCCGCGCCGGTCGCTCAACCGGGCCACCAGTTGGCTGCCCCCCAGGACCTCGGCCGGGCCTTCCAGGACCACGTAACGCTCCCCCTCGTTTCCGTCCAGGCTGAAAATGTGGGAGAGGTGGGCCACCACCGGCTCTTTGGTGAACTTGAGGACGGTGGGCTCCGGGCGGGGCAGGAGCGCGGCGTCCACCGCCAGACCCTTGCTCTTCAAAATATGCAGGGCACGTTGGAGGGCCTTGCGCCGGGCTTTGTCGGGCGCGGCGCCGAAGAGTCGGCCCAGCAGGGCGGGCAGGTCCGGGTGGGAGAGTTGGGCCAGCCGCGCCAGCAGGTGCAGGTCCCAGGCCGGGTCCTGGGGACGGCGCTCCACCAGCCCCAGGAGGACTTCCGGCTCCTCCCCCGCGGCCAACGCGGCCTCCAGCCCGGCCACCTGCTGCTCCAGGAGGACGGCGTCCCCCGGGGCCAGGATGGGCAGGCTTTCCGCGGCCGCCTTGCCTGGTTTTTTTCCCTTGTCTTTCATAAATCTTCAAAAAATATCAGTGGCGCCAGAGCTGTCCGGCACGCTTTTTGCTTACAAGTCTGATAAGGATATGGCCTTCCAGCCTTGATGTTTCAGCCCTGAGAGAAAAGGAGGCGAATAGCAAAAAGGCCTCCGGACATGGAAGAGCCTGCATTTCAGGCTACCTCCCCCATCAAGGGGGGGTTAAACGACTTTCCGGATGAACGCTGTCAAAGGATCCGGGATTTAAGACCTGTAACTTAAGAGCCGATACTCCACTTCCCCCGGCCCTTCAGCCCTTATAGGCCGGGGTGGCTTCGATGGCCACCTGGTCCTCCGGGCCCATCTCCGTCAGGTAGACGTTGACCCGCTCCTCGGACGGGAGGCTGAGGAGCAAGCCCGTAAAGTCGGGCCGGATAGGGAACTCCCGGCCGCCCCGGTCCACCAGCACCAGAAGTTCGATGCGGCGGGGCCGGCCGTAGTCGATGAGGGCGTCCAGGGCGGCCCGCACCGTGCGGCCCGTGAAAAAGACGTCGTCCACCAACAGCACGTCCTGGTCGTCGATGGAGCCGGGGAGTTCCGTCTTTCCCACCAGGGGCTTGTGGCTGATGCGGGTCCAGTCGTCCCGGTAGAGGGTGATGTCCAGAATACCCACCCTGACCGGCCGCTTGAGGCGCCGCTCCAACTTGTCGGCCAGACGTTGGGCCAGGAAGGCGCCGCCGGTGCGGATGCCCACCACCACCATTTCGTCCAGGTGGGCGCGACCCAACAAGACCTCTTCGGCCAACCGCTCCAGAGTGCGGTCCACCTCCGGGCCGGTGAGGACAATTCGTTTCGGCAGAGCCATAGGCCCGTCATCTCCCTTCCGAGGCAAACCCGGGGCTGCCGGGGCGGGACCGGAATAACCCCTGGGCAAGCCCGCAGCCGTAAAAATCAGACAACCTGATGGAATCGTAAAAAGTCAAAAAGGCCATACCATCCCCAAAAGATGGCTCTCGCTGCTATTGATAACTGATTGATATGCCTCATTATCTCCCTCTCCCCCTTGGGGGAGAGGGCTGGGGTGAGGGGGTGAATGGACTTTTTACGAGGCCATCACAACCTGAATTTTTAAAACTTACCATGCGGTCAAGCAGTTGACAAGGGAAGGAGTCAGGAATCGACGTATTTCTCAAAGGGTTGCCCCACAGCAGGTTTTTCCGGAATTGAAATGGCACTTCTGCTGAGGCGACTAATGACTCCGCCGCCAAGAATGCTTATAATGAACCCGCGTGTATCTGAAGCACATGGCCCGGGTCCGGGGGATAGGGGCGGCCGGGTGGCTCGGTTGATAAATCCGGGCGCGTAAGCCCGGGGAAGGAGGGGACGGAATTTTCCCACTTCCCCCCGGTTCCGCAGGGTGCGACCGGGCACCGTTGCCAGGCGTCGGCGGCGGGCAGAGCCCGCCCTGCGAGACTTTTCAGGTGTTACAGGCGGGCCGACGGCCCAGGCGCGACTGCCGGGAAACTTTCCCAGGCCGAAGCCTGGGAACGAGGCGGAAAATCCGGCCTCCGACACCTGACATCCGACACCTGGCATCGCTTCCCGGAGCGGCGCCACCATTTAAGGAAAGGAGCGGGGCGGCCGAATCAGGAAGAGGGGGGCGGTGTCCGCCTCTTCGGCGGCTTCAAGGTTGCCCCTGTATCTGTCATGACCCTGAAAGAGGCTCGGGGAATCCTGGGGTTGGGCCTGACCGCCACCCGCCAGGAGATCCAGGCGGCTTACCGCCGGGCGGCCCGTCGCTGGCATCCGGACCGCGCCCCTGCCGGAGCCGAAGCGGAATACCGGGCCCGGATGCAGGAGGTCAACGCCGCTTACCACCGGTTGCGGGAGTTCCTGGAGGACTATCGCTTCCGGCTGGAGGAGACCGCCGCCCCGCTTGATTATCAATCGTGGTGGGAGGACCGCTTCAATACCGGGGTCTGGGGGGGGCGGCCCCGGAGCGCGGACCGTAAAAAAGATAAATAGGGAGGTTCCGGCAAAATCGGCGATTCCGTCACGGTGAACGCAAAGCAGGCTCTCAACCTCTCGGCAGTGGGAGAGTCTGCGCCCGGAATGACAAGGGGGGCGGGCCGTTTGGCCGGCGTGGCCGGAGACCGCCCAAGCCAACGAATCCCACGGAAGGGCGGGATGGGAGGGTTAACCCTCCCGACCGTCCCGGCGTCTAAGCGGTTAACGAACCGGGAGGTGCGCCACGCCTCCGGAAAGTATGGATGAAGGATGATGACAGCAAAGAGATGGCGTCTGGCCGCCGTCCTGGTCCTGGTAATGTCGATGGGCTTGATCCCGGCCCAGCCGGTCTCTGCGGAAATCTTGGAAGAACTGCGCTACCGGGTGGACGTCTCCATCATGCCCGACGCCATACGGAGCAAGGTGGTCCTCAAACGCCTGGACGGCGAGCGACTCTGGGGCGCGGTCATAGGGGAATCCCAGGGCATCCTGGCCAAACTGAGCGGCAACTGGAAGGGCGTGTTCTCCACGGAAATGATCTTTCGGGAGGGCAAGCTGCACCCCCTCATCTACCGGGAGGAATCCTCTCGCGGGAGCAAACGCAACTTTAAGGAGTACCGCTTCGATTACCAGAAGAACACCGTCGAGTTGTGGCAGTACCAGGGCGGCCAACTGGTGAAAAAGTGGGAAACCACCTTCACGACGCCGCCCAGCGACGGCATCAGCCTCTTCTACAACCAGCGCCTGGGCTTCATCAACCTCAACAAGGGCGGTGAAACCGTGAAGGTGATGGGCATCCCCTACCCCAAACCAGAAGAGATCATTGTGCGCATCGGACCCCTCACCCCCGAAGGCCGCAAGATCTGGGTCTCCCTGTATAATAAGGCCTTCGAAGAAAGTAAGAACCAGATCCAGGGCCTCATGGACGCCGAAGGGGTCCCCACCAAGGCCGAAAGCCGGGTCCTCAAGTTCGGCAAAGTGAGCGGCGCCATCTTGCCCGAGAGCAAGCGCCTGAATGACAAGGATCTCGGCCTGAAGTCCGAAGGAAAGGTGCCGGCCGCGGAGAAATAAAACGGCGCGGTCTCACTTTTTCATTGACTCGGGCAGGGGAAAGGGGAGAATATGATGACTATCGAAAAGCTTTGGGAGATTTGCCCTTGAGACTCAGCTTGCCTTCTTCCCGCGCCGGTGCTCCGAACATCCGATCTGGGGGTGGCGAGGTCCGGTTCGTGGCGGCCGCAGCCGGTGTAGTAGTCTGGCCTGATTGACCCGCGGGAAGACTCTTGGAGGCGGCCCGCGGGCCGCCTTTTTTTGTCACCGTTTCATCTGGGCCCTTGCCCAGCCCTAAGACATGAAAGGATTTTTAGGGGGAGGAGCGGGGGAACACGGTTCCCCCGCCCCCCCAGAAAACTTTTTAGTTATTGTTCATCCGGAAAGTCATTTTGTTCCCTCCCCCTTGATGGGGGAGGGCTAGGGTGGTGGTGAAATAAGTTAGTAATACAAACCAGTTGCCCTATTGATCCCCCTCCCCCCAACCCCCTCCCACCAGGGGAGGGGGAGTTTCCGGATGAGAACTAGTTAGGTTGCCGGACCGTCTGCGGAGCCCGGAGAGGGAGGCGGCGGCGACTCGCACGGAAATGCTGGTTTTTCAACCGGTTGACAAGCAGGCGGTTTTTTTCTAAGATGAATCTCCAAATTTGCCTACAGGGGCGGGCCATGGAAGAACGAGACTTGGAGCTCATCAGCCGCTGGGTGGACCGGGATCCGGACCTCAAGCGGTATCTGGAAGAGCACGCCGATTTCGAGCGGCGCCTGGAGGAATTCAACCGCCGGCCGTACCTTACCGCGGATGAAACCCTGGAGCGCCGGCGTCTGCAAAAGCTGAAACTGGCAGGGCGGGACCGGATCGAGCAGATCCTGGCCAATTATCGGAAAAAGGAAGCAACCCCATGAAGATGACCGGTGCGCAGATTCTGCTGGAGTGTTGGCAGAGGGAAGGCGTCCAGCACGTCTTCGGCTATCCCGGTGGGGCGGTCATCGACATTTACGATGAACTGACCCGCTGTCCCCAAATCAAGCACTTCCTGGTGCGCCACGAACAGGCGGCGGTGCACGCCGCCGACGGCTATGCCCGGGCTTCGGACAGAGTCGGGGTGGCCCTGGTGACCTCCGGCCCCGGCGCCACCAACACGGTCACCGGCATCGCCAGCGCCTACATGGACTCCATTCCCATCATTGTTTTTACGGGCCAGGTGCCCACCGCCCTGATCGGCAACGACGCCTTCCAGGAAGTGGATATCGTGGGCATTACGCGGCCCTGCACCAAGCACAACTATCTGGTCACGGACATCAAGGACCTGGCCCGGACCGTGCATGAGGCCTTCTATGTCGCCCGCTCCGGCCGCCCCGGGCCGGTGCTGGTGGACCTGCCCAAGAATATCCAGCAGGTCGCCATCGTGCCCGAATTTCCGGACCTGAAGCACATCAAGATCAAGAGTTATCAGCCCACCTATGATGCCAATCCCCGGCAGCTGAAGCGGGCCCTGGAACTCATCCTGGAAAAGGAGCGGCCGGTGCTCTATACCGGCGGGGGCATCATCCACTCCAACGCCTCCGCGGAGCTCCTGGAATTCGCCGAGACGCTGCAAATCCCGGTGACCAGCACCCTCATGGGGTTGGGGGGCTTTCCCGGTGTCCATCCCCTGTGGATGGGCATGCTGGGGATGCACGGCACCTATTGCGCCAACATGGCGGTGTCCCAGTCCGACGTGCTCATCGCCGTGGGGGCGCGCTTCGATGACCGGGTCACCGGACGGCTGGACGCCTTCGCCCCGGAAGCCAAGATTGTGCACATCGACATCGACCCCAGCTCCATCAGCAAAAACGTGGTGGTGCACATCCCCATCGTGGGCGACTGCAAAAACGCCCTGCACCAGCTCAACAGGCTGCTGAAGCACGAAGCGCCCCGGGATTGGGCCGAAGAGCGACGCTCCTGGCTGGAGCAGATCCGGAGCTGGGAGAAGAAAAACCCGCTCCGCTACAAAAAGTCGAAGGATGTCATCAAGCCCCAGTACGTGGTGGAGAAACTCTGGGAGCTCACCCAGGGAGAGGCTTTTATAACCACCGAGGTGGGTCAGAACCAGATGTGGGCCGCACAGTTCTACCGCTTTAAAAAACCCCGGCGGCTCATGACTTCCGGAGGATTGGGCGCCATGGGCTACGGCTTCCCGGCGGCCATGGGCGTGCAGGTGGCCTGCCCCGACGAGATCGTCATCGACATCGCCGGGGACGGCAGCATCCTCATGAACATCCAGGAACTCACCACCGTGGTGGAGCACAACCTGCCGGTGAAGATCGCCATCCTCAACAACGCCTACCTGGGGATGGTGCGCCAGTGGCAACAGTTGCTCTACGACAAACGCTACAGCCAGACCTCGCTCATGGCCCAGCCCGACTTCGTCAAGGTGGCCGAGGCCTTCGGCGCCGTGGGGCTGCGGGCCGAAAAACCCGAGGAGGTGGAGCCGGTCATCAAAAAAGCCCTGGCCGCCAACCGGCCGGTGGTCATGGACTTCCGGGTGGAGCCCGAAGAGTGCGTCATGCCCATGGTGCCGGCCGGCAAGGCCATGCATGAAATGCTGCTGGCGTAAAGGAGGGGGCCATGGCAAAAACAGAAAAAGCGGCCGTGCGGCACACCATCTCGGTGGAGGTGGACAATATCCCCGGCGTGCTCTCCCGGGTCACCGGGCTGTTCAGCGGCCGGGGCTTCAATATCGAAAGCCTGTGCGTGGGGGAGACCCTGGACCCCACCGTCTCCCGCATCACCCTGGTGACCAGCGGCGACGAACAGATCATCGAACAGATCATCAAGCAACTGCGCAAACTCATCAACACCATCCGGGTGGTGGACCTCACCACCCTGGACCACGTGGAGCGGGAAATGGTGCTGGTGCGGGTCAAGGCCGAGGACAAGTCCCGGGCCGAAGTGCTGCGCATCGCCGACATCTTCCGCTGCCGGGTGGTGGACGTCAGCCCCGCCACCTACAGCCTGGAGATCACCGGCAACCGGGAGAAGACCAACGCCGTCCTGGGGCTGCTGAAAATCCACGGCATCCTGGAAGTGGTGCGCAGCGGCGCCCTGGCCATCCAGCGGGCGAAGAAGGAATAAGGGTTGGGGATTGAGAGAGGGGGCCAGGGGTCACAGCCCCCTGCCCCCTCCCTCAAACTCCCTCCCCCAACCCCTTAGTTCGGTAACGCGGGCGTCCCCACCCGCCGCTAACCCAGCCGTAGGGCGCGTCTTACGCGCCGACGCACCCTACACGAACATTTCTCGTCCCCAAGGTCCAGTTTGGGAACGCTTTTGTCCCTCAAGCTTTGCTTGGGGGCGGATTTGTAAATTTCTTGAAGGGGTAAGGATAGATGAAAATCTACTACGATGCGGATGCGGACCTGGGGGTGCTCAAGGGCAAAAAGGTGGCCATCATCGGCTTCGGTTCCCAGGGGCATGCCCAGGCCCTGAACCTGCGGGATTCCGGGGTGGACGTCATCGTCGCCGAGGTGCCGGGCACGCCCAATTATGAGGCCGCGCTGAAATACGGCTTTTCGCCCGTCTCTGCCGCCGAGGCTGCGGCCGCCGCCCAGGTGGTGCAGATCCTGACCCAGGACCACGTCCAGGCCCGGCTCTATGAGAACGACCTGAAGCCCCACATGGGCGGCAAGACCCTGCTCTTCTCCCACGGCTTCAACATCCACTACGGCCAGATCATGCCCGCCCCGGACGTGGACGTGGTCATGGTGGCCCCCAAGGGCCCCGGCCACCTGGTGCGGAGCGAGTACGAGAAGGGCGCGGGCGTCCCCTGTCTGGTGGCGGTGCACCAGGACGCCTCGGGGAGCGCCCTCAAGACCGCCCTGGCCTATGCCAAGGGCATCGGCGCCACGAGGGCCGCGGTGCTCCACACCACCTTCAAGGAAGAGACGGAGACGGACCTCTTCGGCGAGCAGTGCGTGCTCTGCGGCGGCGTCTCCGAACTGGTCAAGGCGGGCTTCGACACCCTGGTGGAGGCGGGCTATGCCCCGGAGATCGCCTACTACGAGTGCCTGCATGAACTGAAGCTCATCGTCGATCTCTTCTACCAGGGCGGCATCAGCTACATGCGCTATTCGGTCTCCGACACCGCCGAATTCGGCGACTACACCCGAGGCAAGCGCATCATCACCGAGGAGACCCGGGAGGAGATGCGGATGATCCTGGAGGAGGTCCAGACCGGCGAGTTCGCCCGGGAGTGGATCCTGGAGAACCAGGCGGGCCGGCCGGTCTTCAACGCCCTGCGCCGCATGGAGGCGGAACACCCCATCGAGGAGGTGGGCCGGAAACTGCGGGCCCTGATGAGTTGGCTGAAACGATAAATTCAGACAAAACGGAACCGAACCATCCGGCGGAAGGGGAAAATGCTGGCCTCCTTTCGCCTTTTCTTTTAAAATGGTAATTGACTTAGGTTTCTGTCGTGGGAAAGATTTCCGTGGGGTAGGGGGCCAGGGGCAGGCAAGCCCCGGCCCTGTCCCCGGAGGCCTCTTTTCAGGTTTTTAAAGTGAGCCGCAGGCTTATGAGCGATTGTCCCGAGTTGTGGATGCCTGCTTCCGGTGGCGCCGGGCTGGTCTTCGTCGCTCACCGAACCCGGCGGAAGGGTGGCAGAGATACTTGAAGAAAACTGACCGCCACCGCACCCTGGGCCGCGGCTTCATTGCGGCGCCGGGTTGCTTGATCATTTTCGTGGCCGCAGGCCTCAGCCTGGCCTTCTGGTTCGTAGAGTGGACCGCCCTCGCGTTGCTGGGTCTGGCGGGCGCTTTCTTTCTGGTTTACTTCTTCCGCAACCCCCGCCGGACCATCCCTGACGAGGAAGCGGCCATCGTCGCCCCCGCGGACGGCAAGGTCATCCGGGTGGACGAACTGCAGGAGACCGAGTTTCTCCACGTGCCGGCCCGACGGGTGGCCATCTTCATGAACGTCTTTGACGTACATGTCAACCGGGCGCCGGTGGCCGGGCGGGTGGTGGTCTCCCGGCACTTTCCGGGCCGCTTTCTGGCGGCCTTCAAAGAAGCGGCCGAGCGGGCCAATGAACGGCTGGCTACGGTCCTGGAGATGGAGGACGGGCGCCGGGTGTTGGTGGTGCAGATCGCCGGCCTGTTGGCCCGCCGCATCATTGTCAGTGTGGAGGAAGGCGAAGTGCTGGCCCAGGGCGAGCCCTTCGGCATGATCTGCTTCGGGTCCCGGGTGGACCTCTACCTCCCCTTGGAGGCCCGGGTGTTGGTCAAGGTGGGCGACCGGGTGCTGGCCGGGGAGAGCGTGGTGGGGAGATGGACATGAGATTCAAACGCCGCCGCAAGAAGAAAGATCGCCGCCGTTTCCGGGGGGTGTACCTGCTACCCAACCTCATCACCACGGCGAGCCTGTTTGCCGGCTTCCTGGCCATCGTCTTGGCCATCGAAGGGAAGTTTTTGTATGCGGCCTGGGCCATCTTCGCCTCGCTCATCCTGGACGGCCTGGACGGCCGGGTGGCCCGCATGACCAACAGCACCAGCAGCTTCGGGGTCCAATACGACTCCCTGGCGGACCTGGTGGCTTTCGGCGTGGCCCCGGCCCTGCTGGTCTATCTCTGGGGCCTGAAGCCTTTCGGCCGCTTCGGCTGGGTGGCGGCGTTTCTCTTCGTGGTCTGCGGGGCCCTGCGTCTGGCCCGCTTCAACGTCCAGACCGGCACCATGGACCCCCGCTATTTCAACGGTCTGCCCATCCCCGCGGCGGCCATGGTGGTGGCCACGGCCATCGGCTTCTACTACGAGATCGGCGAGTGGGCCCCCAGATACAACATCTATATCCTGGTGATGATGTACCTGCTCTCCTTCCTCATGGTGAGCAACATCAAATTTTTCAGCCTCAAGAAATGGGACCTGATGCGGCGCAAGCCCTTTCAGACCCTGGTGACCGTGGTCCTGATCTTCGTGGTCATCGCCCTCGCCCCGCAACTGACGGGCTTTCCCTTCATGCTGGCCTACGTCCTGTCCGGCGTCATCAGCTCCGTCATTTACTACCGTCAGCATCGACCGGCACCGGAGAAAACGGAAGAGGAAATCCCGGCCCCCAAGCCCAGCAACCCCTGACAGGTTGGTGAAAACAGCCTGGCGGGGGAAGGGGCCGGGGGTCGGACCCCTCCTGCCCCCGGCAAGGTTTCGCACCGGGCCGGAGATCATTATCAAGACGCAAGCACGGTTGACCCCCCGGACCATGCCCCATGGCCACAGTGGGCCGCACCGCTGAGGGAGCTGCACCGTTGCGGGGCCTGATCCTGGTTTATGGGGCCGGCACGCTGGTGGGCCAGGTGCTGTTGTTGCGGGAGATCCTGGTCCTCTGCCGGGGTCAGGAGCTCAAGCTGGCCCTGGGCTTTTGGGCCTGGCTTCTCTGGGTCGGGACCGGCAGCCTCCTGGGGGGTGAATGGGTAAGCCGCCGTTCCCGTCCGAAGGGCTCCCCGGCGGTCTCCCTCATGGTGCTGGGGCTGCTCCTGCCGGCCACTCTCCTGGCCGCCCGCCTCCTTCCCGCGCTGGGCTTCGGGGCCGGGGGGCAATATCCCGGTTTCGGCTCCACCCTTTCGGCCCTCCTGGTCCTGCTGGCGCCGTTTTGCCTGGTTTCGGGGTGGTTCTTCCCTCTGGCCGGCGCCGCCCTGCAGGACCGGGGAGCAGCCTGCGCCGCCGGCCGGGTCTATGCCCTGGAGGCTTTGGGGGCCGGTCTGGGGGTGGCCGCGTTGCAGATTTTCCTCCTGGGCCGGGTGGGGAATCTGACCCTCAGCCTGGGCGCCGGGCTGGTCCTGGCCGGCGCCGGGCTCTTCCTGGTCAGGCCTCGGGGAATGGCGGCCTGGTGCGGGGGCATCGCGGTCCTGGCCGCCCTGGGACTGGCCTCCTGGCAGGCCGGACCTCTGGAGCGGCTCTCCCGACAATGGCAGTGGCCCGACCGTCTGGTCGCGGCCGCGGTGGACAGCCCCCTGGCGCTGCTTACCGTCACCCGGGAGGCGGAACAGCAGTCTTTCTATGCCAACGGGATCTGGCTCTTCAGCCATCCCGACCCTTGGAGCGCCGAACAGATGGTGCAGATAAGCCTGCTGGTTCATCCCCAGCCCCGGCGGGTGCTCCTGTTGGGGGGCGGGCCGGGGCTGGTCCCGGAGATTCTCAAGACCGACGGCGTCTCCCAGGTGGACTACGTGGAGCTGGACCAGCGCCTCATCCGGCTGGCCATGGACCTCCTTCCCGGGGCCGCCGAGCTGACCCGGGATCCCCGGGTCCGCCTGCTGGGGGAGGACGCCCGGCGCTACCTGGCCCGCACCCACCGGCGCTACGACCTCATCCTGATGGCGCTGCCCGGCCCCACCACCGCCCATCTGAACGGCTGTTACACGGTGGAGTGCTTTAAGCTGGCGACCCGCCGCCTGGAACCGGACGGCATCTTCTCCTTCTCCCTGCCGGCGGGAGGGGGCGCCACCTTCAATCCGGAACGGGCCGCCTTTCTGGGGCTGGCCTATCACACCCTGCGGCAGGTATTCCCCCAGGTGGCGGCTCTCCCCGGCGAGCCGGTGCGATTCTACGCCGCCGCCGGCTTCCAGCCCTTGGCAGTGTCCCCCCAGGTGTTGGCGGAGCGCTTGCGGGAGCGCCGGCTGGATCTGGCGCACCTGGACGCCTTCACCCTGAAGCAAGAGTTTTCCGAACCGCGCCGGCAGCATCTGCATCGGGTGCTGATGCAGCAGCCGGTCCGGGTCAACACCGACCTCAACCTCCAGGGGTATGGCGGCGATCTCCGGCTCACCGGTTTCCTGGAGGGAGGCCCTCTGCCGGCGGTGCTGCGTTTCTGGGGGCGGCTGCCGCCCCTCTGGCTGTGCCTGGGGCTGTTGGCGGCCTTCGGCTTGCTGCTGCCGGTCTGCCGTAAACGTCCCGGAATCAACGCCTGGACGCAGCTTCTGGTGATGGGCCTGGGGAGCATGGCCCTGTCGCTGGTGGCGCTCATCGTCTTTCAGATCTATGCGGGCAGCCTCTATCGGGAGATGGGGGCGCTCCTGGCGGCTTTCATGGCGGGCATGGGAGCCGGCGGGCTCCTGGCGGCGCGGCGTCCCGCTTCGCCCCGGGGGGTGGGGCGGCGGCTGGCGGCCCTGCAGCTCTTCCTGGGGGCAGGGGCGCTGCTGCTGGCCTGGGGCGCTCCGGGTTTGGGGAGCCTTGCCTCAGCCGGGCGGGAGCCCCTGGTGACTGGCTCCCTCATGCTGTTTCTGGCAATCCTGGGCGGCGCCGCGGGCGGCATCTTTGCGCTGGCGGCCGACCTCGCCTTCCAGGCGGCCGCCCGGCCGGCGCGGAGCTCCGGCTTCTGCTACGCCGTGGATCTGCTGGGGGCCACCGTCGGCGCCCTGGGAGTGGGGCTCCTCATTCTCCCCGCCTGGGGCGTCGTCCCCACCCTCAACCTCCTGGCGGCGCTCCATACGGGGGCGGCTATCCTGGCGCTGGGACTGCGGCCCGGGACTTTTCCCTTGAGGAATGGCGGTCCTTGAAGTAATAGTAGAGCAGTCGCGCATGGGCCGTCGGCCCACCCGTAACCCATGAAAATTGCCGTAGGGCGGGCCTCCGTGCCCGCCACCTCCTGGCGGCCAGGGACGGCCGCCCCACCATTTACTACTCAGGCTCTTGCAAAATTCTCCCTTTGTCCTGGGAAAGGGCGGCGGTTTTGAAAACGCTCGGCAAGATGCCAATCTCTTTCATGGTGCGCGGTGCGCACCCTACTTGGG
>VGSQ01000003.1 GCA_016874975.1 Deltaproteobacteria bacterium | reverse complement strand
AGTTTCTGGTTTTTTCAACAAGAATTTATCTGTATCTTATTGATTTGGCAAAGTAATTGTATCATTTTTCGGTTTGGTTCCGGCCTCCAGGCCGGGATGTGCCACCAAAGACAAAGGCGGCGGGCAGAGATGCCCCGCCCCACCGCCCTTTTCATGCTTTACGGGTGGGCCGTTGCCGGCCCCTCCTCTTACGATTCCGCCTCTCCAGACTGTCAGACCGCCACCTGGCCCAGCTCCAGACAGTTCTCCGCCGCCGTGCGCTTTTTGCGCTCAGACCACTCCGCCACTTTGGCGATGGAGGCCTGGTACAGGAGGGAGTGTTCCTGGTGCAACGACACCTCCAGCGCCAGACCCCGGGCCCGGTTGAACAGTTCCCTCCCCAGGGGGGTGCGGATGATGACCGTGGTCCAGCCCTCCAGGGCGCCGAGGCCGCCGAAGGAGAGGTCGGCGTATTCCGCGGTATAGTCCTCACAGAACCGGCAGGCATACCGCTTCATGAAGTCCAGGTGTTCCAGCAGGATGTGCCGGACCCCTCCCTGACGCAGGTGGATCATCAGGTCTTCCTTGACGTTCACCTTCAGGACGTCGGCCCACTCGAAGTTGCCGATGGTCTCCAGACGCCGCCGCTCCTCCGGGCCGAACTGGAAGTTGCCGGCGCAAAACAGACCGAGATGCACCTTGATGGCGTCGGAAGGCACCACACCCAGCACTTCCATGCGGCGCAGGGCTTTGATCTGGCAGGGCGTTCCCACAAAGGCCACCCGTTTGTAGGTCTTTTTGGCCACCCCCTGCAATTCCATGATGGAGGGGGAAAAGGTGGAGTAGGTTTCGGAGAAATGGGCGATGCTGGGCACCGTGTCGAAGTGGAAGCCCGCGGCATCCAGCAGGTCCTTTCGGGAGATGGCCAGCCAGGGCTGCCGCTGAAAGGGCCCGGCTCTCCGGCTGACGATGGCCGCGTCAATGCGCCCGCGCTCCAGCAGATACAGGAGGAGAGCAGTCACCACGCCGCCATCGGTGCCACGGGTCCACACCTCCGGGTTAGAGGCCCGGGCCATGGCGGTGCCCAGGACGGGGCCCATGGGGGGAGTCCAGTTCACCAGGTGTTTGGTCTCTCTGTCCAGTTCTTCGATCTCAGGACAGATGGCGTAACAGATGCCGCAGTCGATGCAGCGGTCCCGGTCGCGATACCGCGGTTTGCCGTCCTCCCCCAGCTCCAGGGCCCCGTAGTTGATGGCGGTGCAGAAGGCCACGCAGCCGCCGCAGTGATGGCAGAGGCCCCGCTCCTGGACTTCCTCAATGAGGTGGGTGAACGATTTCATGGCGTCCTCCCGCTTCCCGGACGGGGTTCCCGCCGGTTGGGGCTGAGCCCCTCTCGGCCGGAACCCGGATCCGGGTTGTTTGCTGCCAGGGGAGGCCCACAGCTCAGGCCTTGCCCATGGCGTACAGGGGATAACCCTTTTCCCAACCCCTGATGGCGATGCGGCCCTCTTTGGCCAGATCCATCAGGATGGGGGTGAGATGTTTCACCGGCTCGGCCAGCATCCGGCCCAGGTCGGGCGGATTCAGCGGCTGGTCGGTCAGGGCCTTGAAAATCCGAGACACGGTGTACTCCTCCTTGAGCACTTCCAACATGGTCTCGTCTGCATCCACCGCGTTGAACTGCGAGCCGGGGAACTCCTTCTCCGTGGGCCGCCGCAGGCTCGTCCCCAACACCCACCGCACCCGGGGTCGGTGCATGGTGGCGTGGATGGCCCACAACTTCGTCGTGGTGAGGTCGTCCTGGGGCAGAGGAGGCAGTTGCTCCAGGGCTTCCAGGTGCGATTCCACCATGCGCGCGAAGGATTCGGGCTCGTTGACTTCCACGTAGCCGATGCCGATGCGCCGCCGTTCCAGCCCGGCCAGGGAGAGCAGCTTTTTCATGGCGTTGACCCGGTACCAGCAGTGGTCCACGCCGTAGTGGTAATGGCAGGAGTGGGTGGGCGTGCAGCCGGCCAGCATGATGCCCTTGACGCCGTTTAAGAAGGCCAGGGAGAGGATGCTGGGGTCGATAGAACCCAGGCAGTTGACGGCGATGAGGTGGATGCCCCGGGGGTAAGTCAGCCCCTTGACCGCGGCCTGTTCCGAGGAAGCCAGCCCCCCCCAGCCGCAGACAAAGCCCAGGACGTCATGTTCCGTCATCCGGGAGATCATGGCCTTAACCCGGGCCTCCAGTTGCTGCGCGCTGTTGTTGAGGACCTTGATGGCTTCGTAGGGACAGGTGGCGGCGCAGGTGCCGCCGCCGCTGCACAGGTGGTTGTCGGTCTCCCGGGCGACGGGGCCGCTCCCCGGCTTGACGTGTTCGATGCCGCCGCAGGGGCAGATCTCGGTGCACAGGCCGCAGCCTTCGCACAGATCCTGGTCCACGTGCACCACCACGGGACTGACCAGCCTGCCCTGTTTGGCTTTTTCCCGGAGGTTCAGGAGACCCCGGGCCGCCTTTTTCCCCTGCTGCAGGACCTCGTTCAGGTCGCAGATGCCCCCCGCGGAGCCGGTGAAGAAGAGCGACTCGTCGGGTATCTGCTCCGGCCAGAATTTGATATGGCTCTTGGCCAGCCGGCCGCCGTTCTCAGGATAAATGGGAAGCCACCGGAGCAGGTCTTGAGACCTGGAGCTGGGGTCGGTGGGCAGCCCCGGAATCACCAGGGTGTCCCACTCCACTTCGTGCTCCAGATTGTCGCCGGGGCTCACGAAGCTCAGGTAGCCGGACTGCACTACCGGGTGCACCTCCGGCGCGTAAGCCTGGAGGCCGATGCCGTGGGCCCGGGCCTCCATCAGGTCGGCGCCGGAGAGGGGCAGCCTGACGTTGGCCGGATAGACCACCGTGGGCTTCACCTGGGGCGTCTCCCGGGCCAACAGGAGGCTGTCCCGCCAGGCGGCCATGGCGGAAAAATCCTGAACCTCCTGGCCATGCTGCGGGCTGTTCACATAGAAAACCATCCGGCCGGGTTGAACATTGCCCTCCACCAGGCAATCCTCCAGGTCCTGCATGGTGCAGACCCGCCGGCCGCCGCCGATATGCGCCACGTCCGCCGGGGCGAATTCCTGGTCCAGGGCCACGATGATGGCCGCCCCGGTCAGCTCCTCCACACTGCCGTCGGGCTGACGCAGCCCCAGGCGGTAGTCACCCACGCCTCCCACCAGGTACTCCACGGGAGCCTCGGACTTCACGGTCACCAGCGGGCTGGCGAACACCTCCCGCAGGAGCTCCCGTAAATCTCCGCAGAACAGGCGGCAGCCGGGGAAGGTGCGGTGGAGATTGTCCAAAATCCGTTCCGGGGTGGAGGCCTTGGCCAGGATGATGCTTTCCATGCCCTGGCGGGCCAGTTCCCGGGCGGAGACGAAGCCGGAGACGCCGCCTCCCACGATGAGCGCCGGCCCCTCAAAGGGCAGCGAGGTCGGCTCGTAGGGCTCCAACAGGGCCAGACTGGCCAGGCCGCCGGCGATCAGGGCGGCGGCTTTGCGGGCCAATTCGGCGGGCGGGTCGTCGTGCACCGCGGCCACGTGGTCCTTCAGATTGACCATCTCGATGCGGTATTTTTCCATCCCCGCCGGCGCCAGGCCGAGCGCGAAGCGCTTCTTCATGACCCGGGTAGAGCAGCCGCCGATGAGCAGGCGGTCCAGCCCTTGCTCCTGAATATCCCGCTTCATGGCCTCCAGGCCGGGAGTCAGGCAGGGGTGCGGGTAAACGGCCAGGTGAGTCTGGGGGGCGTCTCTCAGCAGTTCGCAGACCTGGGGCAGGTCAACGCGGCTGCTGATTTTCCCCCCGCACTCACAGAGGAAAACGCCGGTTCTGACCTCGGTTTTCATGGGGTTCTCCTTTCGCCCCGGCAAGGCTGCCACCGGGGCGTATCAAGCCCTCATCCGGGCGTAAAGCTGTTCCATCCCCAGGGACGGGCAGACATAGAGACAGTTGCCGCAACTGATGCAATCCTTGGAGCCCATCTGCAGGGGGCTGGCGATTTCCTTTTTCAGGCCCCGGTTGCTGAAGGTGAGGGCCTGGATGCCCACCACTTCCTGGCAGGCCCGCACGCACAGGCCGCACAGATGGCAGGCGAAGGACACCCCCGCTTTCTGGAAGCGGGAGGGCTTGACGTCGAAAGACTTGGCCAGTTCCTTGAGGTAGGACGAGGCCGGGCTTTCATCCAGCAGCAGTTGCATGATCCAGCGGCGCACGTTCTGCACCCGGGGCGTGTCGGTGCGCACCTTGATGCCCTCTTTGACGGGGTACATGCAGGAAATCACGATCCTGGTGCGGCGCCCTTCGTCCACTTCCACCACGCACAGGCGGCAGGCCCCGTAGGGCTCTACGGCCGGGTGGTGACACAGGGTGGGGATGGGGATGCCCTCCCAGCGGGCGACGTCCAGGATGGTCCAGTCCTTCTGGCCCTGCACTTCCTTACCGTTGATGGTGAAGGTGACCATGACCCGTTTCTCCTTTTACGAAACTTCCACCGCGCCAAATTTGCAGACTTCGAAACAGGCGCCGCACTTGATGCACAGGGTGGCGTCCAACTGGTGGGGCTGCTTTTTCTCGCCGGTGATGGCCCCCTGGGGGCATTCCCGGACACAGGCCATGCAGCCGTTGCAGAGCTCCTGGTTGATGGCGTAAGTGATCAGGTCTTTGCAGACGCCCGCCGGACAACGGCGCCCCAGGATGTGGGCCTCATATTCGTCCCGGAAATAGCGCAGCGTGGTGAGCACGGGGTTGGGCCCCGAGCTGCCCAAACCGCACAGGGCCCCGTCCTGCACCGCTTCGGAGAGGGACTGCAACTCTTCCAGGTCAGCGAGGGAGCCTTTGCCGGAGGAAAACTCCTCCAGGATGTCCCGCATCCGTTTCAAACCCAGTCGGCAGGGGATGCACTTGCCACAGGATTCGTCGATGAGGAAGTCCAGGAAGAATTTGGCCACGTCCACCATGCAGGTGGAATTGTCCATGACGATCATGCCGCCGGAGCCCATCATGGCGCCCGCGTCCCACAGGGAGTCGAAGTCGATGGGCAGGTCCCACAGCTCCCGGGGGATGCACCCTCCCGAGGGGCCGCCGATCTGGATGGCCTTGAACTCCCTGGCCTCGGGCACGCCGCCGCCGATGAGGTTGACCATGTCCTTGATGGTGACCCCCATGGGGACCTCCACCAGACCCACGTTCTTCACCTGGCCCACCAGGGAGAAGATCTTGGTCCCCTTGCTGCCTTCGGTGCCGATCTCCCGGTACCAGTCGGCCCCCTTGGCGATGATCAGGGGCACGTTGGCCCAGGTTTCCACGTTGTTCAGATTGGAGGGGAGGTTCCAGAGGCCTTTCTCCACGGAGCGGACATACTTGGCCCGGGGTTCGCCCGGTCTCCCCTCGATGGAGGCCATGAGCGCGGTGGACTCGCCGCAGACGAAGGCGCCGCCGCCCAGGTTGAGCTTGATGTCGAAGCTGAAGCCGGCGCCGAAGATGTTCTGCCCCAGCAGACCCGCCTCCCGGGCCGTGAGAATGGCCCGCTGCAGGGTCTTGACGGCCAGGGGGTATTCGGCCCGGACGTAGATATAGCCCTCGGTGGAGCCGATGGCATAGGCGCCGATGAGCATGCCCTCCAAAATGGCGTGGGGGTCGCCCTCGATCAGACTCCGGTCCATGTAAGCACCGGGGTCGCCTTCGTCGGCGTTGCACAACACATACTTGGGCCAGCCCTTGGCCTTGCGGCAGGAGGCCCACTTCACCCCGGTGGGGAACCCGCCGCCGCCCCGGCCCCGGAGTCCGCCCACGGTGACGGCCTCAATGACCTCCTCCGGGGTCATGCTGGTGAGGGCCCGGTGCAGAGCGAAATAACCGCCCCGGGCGATGTAGTGCTCCAGATTGTCCGGGTCGATGAAGCCGCAGTTGCGCATGGCCAGGTGGCGCTGCAGCTTAAAGAAATCCAGGTCTTCATAGCGGGGCGCCTGGGCCACGAAGCCGCTGAGAGCCCCCTCGTAAAACCGCCGGGGCCCGCCGTCCAGGATCATGTCGTCCACGTCCAGCCGGGCCAGAAAATTCTCCTCGGGAACCGTCCCCGCCGCCACCGCCGTCATCATCTCCGCGGCGAACTCCTGGTCCACCCTGGCGTAGGTCAGACGGGGCTGCCCGGGGATGATGAGGTCCACCAGGGGCTCCTCGTAGCAGAAACCGATGCAGCCGGTCTTCTCCACGGCGCCGTCCCAGTGGAGCTGCTGGGCCCGTTTCTGGAGGGTCTCCAGGACCCGCTGCGCCCCCGCCGCCATCCCGCAGGTGGCCATCCCCACCAGGATCTTGGGCTTTTCCGGGTAGAGTTGGGCCAGACCCCGCGCCTTCACCGCTTCCAAGTCTGTCAATGTCGTGATCTGCATCGCCATCACCTCTTCCGGTACAACTTGATCAACTGACCCGCTTTTCTCTGGTTCAGGTTGCCGTGGATCTCCTCATCCACCTGAGCCACCGGCCCCATGGAGCAACATCCCAGGCAGCGCACCTGGCGCAGGGTGAACTTCCGGTCCCGGGTGGTGCCTTCTTCGCCGGGCAGCCCCAGGTCGCGACGGAACTTGTCGTAGAGGTTGCGGGCCCCCCGCACGTGGCAGGCCGTGCCCATACAGACGCTGATGCCGTGCTCCCCCTGGGGTTCCAGGCTGAAGGATTTGTAGAAGGTGGCTACGGCCCAGCCCCGGGACACCGGCACCCCCAGATGGTCGCAGACCGCAGTCATGGCTTCCTTGGGAAGGTAATGAAAACGGGCTTGAACGTCCTGCAGGGCGCTGATGAGATGCTCGGGACTGGGGGGATGACGTTCCAAGATGGTTTCCAGACTCTTAAAGGAAATGCTCATGTCCTTATCCTCCTCCCCTGAATCGACTTCAAGCTTTGCCGGGGTAAAAAGCAAGGACGGGACCATTTGCATAACTACTTGAAAATAGTAACAGATTATGACAGTCGGGCTGGAGCGCCGGCCAAAAAAGGGCAGAGGATGGGCGGGATTAAAACACTTCCAGGATTTATGGATAAAATTAGATGAAATATCATTAAGTTACAAAATTGCTGGAAAATGTCGCGAAATTGACCGGCGTATTAATTCCGAAAAAAAGGCGGAGCCTCAAAATGAGCGTATTTGCAACAGAGGGCATTTTGGGATGAAAAAGTTCAATAAAAAAGGGGCCATATCCTCTCAGGCCCCATGTCGCGAAATTGAAAAACCTTCCCTATTTGAAATCCACCTCGCTGATCTGATAGAGGCGCATCTTCCGCCACAGCTTGCTGCGGCTGATTTGCAGTATCCGGGCCGTTTCCTGCTTGTTCCCCTGGGTCATTTCCAGGGCCGTGAGAATGGTTTTCTTCTCCAGGGCCTCCAGGGGGCCGGTGGAGCCCTCGCCCAGGGGCAGGTCCAGCTCCCGGCCCACCCAGGCGGACTCCAGGCGGGGCAGGTGCCGTTGGGTGATCAGAGCCCCTTTGGCAAAGACAAAGCAATATTCCAGGACGTGCTGCAATTCCCGGACATTGCCCGCCCAGGGGTGCCGGCAGAAGAGCTTCATCACCTTGGGATCCACCCCTTTGATGCGCTTGTTGAATTTCCGGTTGAGCTTCTCCAGGATGTGTTTCACCAGGATAGGGATGTCCTCCCGCTTTTCCCGCAGGGGCGGCAGATAGACGGGCACGGTGAAGAGGCGGTAGTAGAGGTCGTCCCGGAACCTGCCCTGGCGCATGGCCTCCTTGAGATTCACATTGGTGGCGGCGATGATTCGGGCCTCCAGCAAGATTTTGCGTGTGCCGCCCACCCGCATGAAGGCCCGTTCCTCCAGGACCCGCAGGAGTTTCACCTGCAACTCCGGCTTGAGGTCGCCGATCTCGTCCAGAAACAGGGTGCCGCCCTTGGCCATTTCGAAGCGCCCCGGCTTGCTGGCCACGGCCCCGGTGAAGGCCCCCCGTTCGTGCCCGAACAACTCCGATTCCAGCAGGGTGTCCGGGATGGCCGAACAATTCACCGCCACAAACGGGCCTTTGCACCGCGGGCTGTGCAGGTGAATGGCCCGGGCCACCACCTCTTTACCGGTGCCCGATTCTCCCTGGATCAGGACATTGGAATCCGCGGCCGCAATGACCGGCAGACTGTGGATAATTTCCTGCATCCTGGGGCTGACGCCCACGATATCGCCGATGGAGCAGGTTTCCTGGTTGACCATGTCGGCTGCGGGGCACACCAGCTCATGAAAGGTCTCCACGCCCCCCATTACCAGGCCGTCAGCCCGCTTGAGCTGGGCTGTATTCACCAGCACCAGTTTCTTCTGCCCCAACTTGGTGGTGATCTCCACTTCCCGGTCCACCAGGGTGTCTCCGCTGCTCATGGAGTGCCGCATGGGGCAGCTCTTGTGGCACAGGTCGGTGCGGAAGATGTCCCAACAGAACTTGCCCATGGCCTCCTCCCGGGAAAAACCGGTGATGGCTTGGGCCATGTGGTTAAAAAAGTTGATTTGCCAGCGGGTGTTGACGATAAAGAGCCCTTCCGGCAACTGGTCCATCAACCACTGATGGGTAAGTCCCAGGAAATTCAGGGGGGGCTCGGACAGGGAATTTCTCTTGTCGTGGCGGGGGGCATTTTGAATGCTGGTCAGAGGTGCCATGATTCTTCCTCCCGGCCGGGGGAACGACCCCACGGCGCGGTTCAGCGCAGACCGGGTTTCCCTCCTGGGGGGCGGGGTAACGGCAACCCGCGCTTTTTCAGAGACTTACGGATACGGGGAGGACCTGTGGCGGATGGCTGGAGGCGAGGCCCGGGTGCTTCGGAAACCGGGTGCCTTCCCGAAGTCAGAGGCTTTTCCGGCGGCGGTGTGAGTGCCAGCATATTCTCCGTTCCGTCCCACTGAGGTTCTCAGAGGCGAAGGCCAGTGAGTAACAGCGGCGTTAAGCATGCTCCCCTGAGCCCGGACAGGGAAACCAGGAGGAGAGGCGCAGGGGCTGGATAAATCTATGAGAGCAAAAAATTATGACTCTCCCCATTACATAATAAGCAATTTTCGTACCAAATCAATAAATGTTTTCTGCCACCCCCCAATGTTCGTCAAAAAAGGTGAATTTTCCGCCCGAGCCTGCGGCCGGCAGCCGACCACGGCAAAAAGGGCTGGCGCCGGACCTCGAAGGCGTCGGCCGGGAGGAATCCCTGACGCATGGAGAAACAGGGTCTCTAAGAGGCGCACCGCACCCCGGGATACATCTCAACAAAAAAGGGGTTGCGGTCTCCCCCCGCAACCCCTGCGCATTCCTGGTAGGCACGAGGGGATTTGAACCCCTGACCCCTACCGCGTCAAGGTAGTGCTCTCCCCCTGAGCTACGTGCCTGTTTCCATTTCCGTTTATATCCTGAAAAAGCTGCGGGCGTCAAGTCTTTCCTGAAGGCGCCGGGGTTTCACTTTTTCCCGGAGCCCTCTTGACTTTGGCCGGGGCCTCAAATAAAGTTTCTAATTGGTGTTCATCCGGAAAGTCGTTTTGTTCCCTCCCCCTTGATGGGGGAGGGTTAGGGTGGGGGTGAAATAAATTAGCAATACAGACCAGTTGCCCTATTGATCCCCCTCCCCCCAACCCCCTCCCACCAACAGAGGGGGAGTTTCCGGATGAGGACTAATTGGATTTCACTTCACCACATCCCCGAAGGTGCGTCCGTGAACCTCCAAAAGACCCTGGCCAAGAATCCCCGGTGGGAGTCCGGCATGGAGCTGGTGCAGCTGGTTACCGGTGTTTTCCTCCTGGGCTTCCTGCAGTTCCACGTCATGGCCGTGTCCACCATCATCCTGGGGGCCGCCGCTTTCAACAAGGATGCCCAGTTTCTGGACGAGCACTACATTTCCTATATCGGCATCCCCCTGGTGATTCTGGCCATCTTCGTGCACGGCCTGGCGGCCATGCGCAAGGCCCCCTGGAAATTTCAGGAGGCCCGCGTCTTCCTGCAGCACAGCCGCCGCCTGGGGCATCTGGACACCTGGGCCTGGCTCGTCCAGATCGGCACCGGCATGGCCGTCCTGGTGCTGGGGGTGATTCATATCTGGAGCGCCCTGCTCACCTGGCCCATCGCCGCGGCCACCAGCGCCGCCCGGGTGCAGGGGGGATATTTTTCGTTCCTGTTGGCGCTGTTGCTGGTGGCGGAGATTCACGCCATGGTGGGCCTGTACCGCATTCTGGTGAAGTGGAGCGCCTACGACCGCCACAAATTTGTCCTGCACCTGATCTATGCCACCCTGTTTTTCGTGGTCCTGGGTCTTCTCGCCCTCATCGTCTTCCTGTTCATCAACGTCAAAGTTTGAATGATAAAGGTTTCGCATGAAGTGGTCCGACGCGCACATCACTGATGTTCTGGTCATCGGCGCCGGTCTGGCCGGCGAGCGGGTGGCCATTGAGGCGGCCCAGGAGGGGCATCAGGTGACCATCCTCAGCCTGGTGCCGCCCCGCCGCTCCCACAGCACCGCCGCCCAGGGAGGCATGCAGGCTTCGTTGGGCAACGTGGCCATGGGCTACGGCGACAACCCCGACATCCACTTCGAGGACACCGTCAAAGGCTCGGACTGGGGCTGCGACCAGGAAGTGGCCCGCATGTTCGTGGAACTGGCGCCGGTGGCCGTGCGGCAGATGTCCTACTGGGGGGTCCCCTGGTCCCGGGTGGCGCCGGGCAAGCGCACCCTGCCCGACGGGGTGGAGGTGGAGGAGTTGCAGGAGAAGGCGGGCCTCATCGCCCAGCGCCAGTTCGGCGGCACCGCCAAGTGGCGCACCTGCTTCGCCGCGGACGGCACCGGGCACGTCCTGCAATACGCCATGGACTCGGTGGTGGTCAAGCTGGGGGTCGCGGTGCACGACCGCACCGAAGCCATCAGTCTCATCCACGACGGGGAGCGCTGCTGCGGCGCGGTGGCCGTTTCGCTCCGGGACGGCACTCTGCGGCCCTATCTGGCCAAGGCCACGGTCATCGCCACGGGGGGCTACGGCCGCATCTACGGGGCCTCCACCAACGCGGTGATCAACGAGGGCACGGGCATGGCCATCGCCCTGGACACCGGCGCGGTGCCCCTGGGCAACATGGAGGCCGTGCAGTTCCACCCCACGGGCATCGTCCCGGCCAACATTCTGGTCACCGAAGGCTGCCGGGGCGACGGCGGCTATCTGCTGGACAAAAACCTGCACCGCTTCATGCCCGACTATGAGCCGGTGAAGAAAGAGGTGGCCAGCCGGGACGTGGTCAGCCGCTGGATGGTGCACCACATGCGCCGGGGCTTCGGCGTGGACAGCCCCTACGGGCCCCACCTCTGGCTGGACATCCGCCACCTGGGGGAGGAACACATCTGCACCAACCTGCGGGAAGTGCACACCATCTGTGAAAATTTTTTGGGGATCGACTGCGTCAGCGCCCTCATTCCCGTCCGGCCCACCCAGCACTATTCCATGGGCGGCGTCCGCACCAACAAGCACGGCCACGCCTATCACCTGGCCGGGTTGTTCGCCGCCGGCGAAGCCGCCTGCTGGGACCTGCACGGCCTGAACCGCCTGGGCGGCAACTCCCTGGCGGAAACCATCGTCGCCGGCATGGTGGTGGGCGAACGGGTCACAGCCTTCGTCCGGGAACATCCCCTGCACTTCTCCTTCTCGCTGGTGGCCGAGGCCGTCCGGGTGCAACAGGCCCGTCTGGACGACCTGCGCAGCCGCTCCCGGGGGAGCGAGGACGTCTACCAACTCAGAAAAGCCATGGAAGAAACCCTTCTGGAGAAGGTGGGCATCTTCCGCACCGGCGAAGCCCTGGGGGAGGCGCTGCTTACCCTCACCGAGCTCTACCGCCGCAGCCAGAATCTGCGCCTGCGCAGCAGCGGCCTGGGACCCAACCCCGAACTCTTCGCCGCCCTGCGGCTGCCCGGCATGCTGCGCCTGGCCCTGTGCATCGTGCACGGCGCCCTGGCCCGCACCGAGAGCCGGGGCAGCCACTATCGGGAAGACTTCCCCCACCGGGACGACGAGAACTGGCTGAAGCGCACCCTGGCTTACTGGCCCGAAGGCGCCGAGGCCCCCCGGCTGGAATACGAGGACGTGAAGATCACCGAACTGCCTCCCGGGGACCGGGGCTACGGCGGCATGCCCATCAGCGGTGATTGAGAAGGACCGTAGACCGTAGGGCGGACAAGCGGAGCGCATCCCGCCATACGGCAGATTGTTCAGCACAGCAACAGGCAAGGTGACAGAGATGGCCGACCGGCTCCTGACGTTGGAAATCTTCCGCTACAATCCCCTGACTCCCAACATCCCGCCCCGCATGCAGGCCTATCAGCTCCGGGAAACGCCGGGCATGTCCCTGTTCATCGCCCTGAATCAGCTCCGGGAGGAGCAGGACCCCTCCCTCATGTTCGACTTCGTCTGCCGGGCGGCGGTGTGCGGCTCCTGCGCCATGCTCATCAACGGCCGGCCCAACCTGGCCTGCAAGACCCTGACCCAGGATTTGCCGGACAAGATCACCCTGATGCCGCTGCCGGTCTTCCGGCTGGTGGGCGACCTCTCGGTGGACACCGGCGTCTGGTTCCGGGACCTGAGTCTCCGCACCGAATCCTGGATCCACACGGACAAGACCTTCGAGGCCCAGGGTCTGGAAGAACGCATGGACAACCCCACGGCGCTCAGCATTTACGAAGCGGAGCGCTGCATCGAATGCGGCTGCTGCATCGCGGCCTGCGCCACCGCCAACATGCGGGCCGACTTCATGGGCGCGGCCTTCCTGAACCGCATCGCCCGGTTCCTTATCGACCCCCGGGACGAGCGCCCCGCGGCCCAGGTCTTCGAGGTGGTGGGCACCGACGAGGGCGTGTTCGGCTGCATCGGCCTCATGGCCTGCGACGACCTGTGCCCCATGGAGATTCCCCTCCAGGGCCAACTGGCCTTCGTGCGCCGCAAGATGGCCCTGGCGGGCCTGTGGGGTAAATAGCCGAACCAGGCCGGCCTCCGCCCTCCGGGAGCGGCCGCCGGGCCTTCAAACGATATCATCCCCCCAACCCCTGGCCCTCATTCTCCAGGACCTCCAGGGCCCGACGGGCCGCGGCCTGGGCCGCCTCTTTCTTGGTGCTCCCCTCGCCCTGGGCCAGGGGCCGTCCCCCCAGGCGGATCTCCATGACGAAGTGCCGGGCGTGGCTGGGGCCGGATTCCTCCAACAGGTGGTAGGTGGGGGGGATTTTCAGGAGGGATTGGGCCAGTTCCTGGAGGGCCGTCTTGCTGTCCTGCCAGTGGGAGTGGGCCGCGGCGGTGAGCATGGGGGCGAACCAGCGGCGCAGGCAGGCTTGGGCCGCCCGCAGGCCCCCGTCCAGGAACACCGCCGCCAGCACCGCCTCCAAGGAGTCGGCCAGCAGGGACGGCTTGCGGCGCCCCCCCTGCCGCTCTTCCCCCCGGCCCACCAGCAGGTGCCGCCCCAGACCCAGGTCCCGGGCCACCGCGGCCAGCGTGCGGGCGTTCACCAGGGCGGCCCGGCGACGGGTGAGCGCCCCTTCCGGCTCTTCGGGGAAGGACTTGAGGAGCAGATCGCTCGCCGCCAGGGCCAGCACCGCGTCTCCCAGGAATTCCAGCTGTTCGTTGCTGGGACCGGTGTCCGGGTTCTCATTGGTGTAGGAACTGTGGCGCAGGGCGCGGTCCAGCAGCTCCAGGTCCCGGAACCGGCGCCCCAGACGGACGGCCAGGGCCTCCAATGCCTCCCGACGCTCCAGGCTTGGGGCCGGAGCCTCCCTTTTCACCTGGTCCATTCCTCCTTTCGGGGTGGAAAAGCCGTTGGTGAGGGAGGGCGGGGCAGTCGCGCTCTCTTCTCTTTGCCAAGCTCCCGCTTGGGAACCCTCTTTTCCGCCCAAGCTCTGCCGGAGCGCCTTATGGCCCCTTTGCCCTGCCCCATCTTAGGCTGCAGTCCTCCGGCCAGCCGGAGCTTGGCGGGCCAGCCGGGGGTCCCAAGCGGGAGCTTGGGAACTAGACAACAAAACCCAGGCGCGCCTGTCGGAAACAGCTTGTGTGGGACACCCGCCCCCGGGTGTCCCGGGGCAGGCTCTCCCGCCCGTGCCGCCAAGCGATGGCAAAATATTATAGCAATTTATTCTCAATAAAGATAGAATCTTCCCATGAAGTCGGAGCTGGAAATTTTCCGCGAGTATATCCGGCAGCGGGGCCTCAGGAGAACGCCGGAGCGGGAAGAGATTCTGCAGCAGATCTTCGAAACCCATGAACACTTCGACGTAGACGGGCTCTACTTGCGCCTCAAACAGAAGGGGGCCAAGGTTTCCAAAGCCTCCATCTATCGGGCCCTGCGGCTCTTTCTGGACTGCGGCCTGATCCGGGAGGTGGACTTCAGCGACGGGCACTGGCACTACGAGTACATTTACGGCCACGGCCCGCACTGCCACCTGCGCTGCCTCTCCTGCGGCCAGATCGTGGAATTTGAGGAACCCGGGCTCCCTCTGTTGCAAGAGAGACTGGCCCGGCAATACGGCTACCGCATCGCCGACCTGCAACTGGAAGTCAAGGGATACTGCTCCCCCTGCCAGGCGGAACAGCAGGATGATTGAATCTGGTGAGCCGGGGAAGGAAAGCCCGAGGCCCGGCGTCCCGGTGTCGAACCCGGTGGAGAGAATTGTCTAGGAAAGGAGCGGTCCGGCGTCATGACCGATAATCCATTTACCCAAGAACGCCTGCTGGCCGAAGTCCCTCCGGGCCGGCGGGTGCGCATCGCCGGCTTTGAAGGGGGGCGCATGCTCCGGGGCCGCCTGGTGGCCCTGGGACTCAACGTGGGACAGGAAGTGGAGGTGCTGCAAAACAACCGGGGCCTCATCATCCTGGGCGTCAACGGCGGCCGGGTGGCCCTGGGCCGGGGCGTCAGCCGGAAAATCCTGACCTCCCCAGTTGCCTAGTTTTCATTTTTAGCAATACCATCAAGCACTTTCTCCCCCCTCACCCCAGCCCTCTCCCCCCGTCAGGGGGGAGAGGGAGAAATATCGCCAGGCAGAGTATCTCCCCTCTCCCCCAATGGGGGAGAGGGTCAGGGTGAGGGGGAATTATCTTTCTTGTCCGGTCCTCTCTCATGAATACCTTTCCCATTTTTTGAAACGGCATACTGGGCGGTTACGCATGAACCTGCGGCTAACCCGAAAACATGACAAGGTTCTTGAGGGGGAGGGGCCTGGGGCCCCCGGCCCCCTCCCCCACCGCGCCTCCCCCTGAACATGGCCAAAGCACCCCCCACACCTGATCTGGAAACCACCGACGCGGGCCTGGAGGTCCTGGAGGGGGTGGTGGAGCGCATCACCTTCGCCGCCCCGGAGGACCACTACGCCGTGGTGCGTCTAAGGGTGCACGGCCGGCGGCAGGAGGTCACCGCGGTGGGTCCCCTGGCCACGGCCCGGGAGGGGGAGGAGGTGCACCTCAAGGGCCGCTACGAGGTCCACCCCCGCTTCGGCCAGCAGTTCAAGGTGATCTGGTGGTATGCGGTGCTGCCCACCACCGTGGCCGGCATTGAGCGCTACCTGGCCTCGGGGCTGGTCAAGGGCATCGGCCCGGAGCTGGCCCGCCGCCTGGTCAAGCGGTTCGGGACCGAGACCCTCAAGATCATCGACGAAACCCCGGAACGCCTGAAAGAGGTGCCGGGCATCGGCGACAAGAAGGTGCAGCAGCTCCTGGCCGACTGGCGGGACCACCAGGAGGCCCGGGAGGTGCTGGTGGGCCTCCAGGGCCTGGGGGTGGGCCTGGCCCACGCCTTCAAAATCTACCGCCAGTACGGCAGCCGGGCTCTGGAGGTGGTGACCACCAACCCCTACCAGTTGGCCCTGGACATTCAGGGACTGGGCTTTGTCAGCGCCGACCGTCTGGCCGCCCGCCTCAACCTCAACCCCCTGGCCCCGGCCCGCCTGCTGGCCGGACTGCTGCACGTGCTGGAGGGCGTGAGCGCCGACGGCCACGTCTATGTTCCCGAGGAGGAACTGTTCGGCAAGGCCCGGGAGCTGCTGCAGACGCCCCGGGAGCCCCTGGTTGCGGCCCTGGGCGCCCTGGAACGGGAAGGCCGGGTGGTGCTCCAGGACCTGCCCGGCGGCCGGGTGGTCTACCGCAAGCCCGCCTGGGTGGCGGAAACGGGGGTGGCTCAGGCCCTGGCCCGGCTCCTGACCACGCCCGCCCCGCCGGCCCCGCTCCACCTGGAGGACCTGCTGGACCGGGTCCAGCAGCGCCTGGGCCTCGTCCTGACCGCGGAGCAGACCGACGCGGTGGCCCAATCTTTCCGGGACAAACTCCTCATCATCACCGGCGGGCCGGGCACCGGCAAGACCACCATCGTCAGTTGCATCCTGGCCCTGTACCGGCAGTTGGGCGCCCGGGTGATGCTCATGGCCCCCACCGGCCGGGCCGCCAAGCGCCTGAGCGAAGCCACCGGCGCGGAGGCGGCCACCATTCACCGGGCCCTGGAGTTCTCCCCCCAGGAGGGCGGCTTCCGGCGCAATCTGGCCGACCCCTTGAAGGCCGACGTGGTGGTGGTGGACGAAATGTCCATGGTGGACGTCTACCTCATGTACCACCTGCTGCGGGCCATTCCCGCCCCGGCCCGCCTGGTCATGGTGGGGGACGCGCACCAGTTGCCGGCGGTGGGGCCGGGCAACGTGCTCAAGGACCTCATCGACTCCCAGGCCGTGCCCACGGTGCGCCTCACCCAGATCTTCCGCCAGGCCCGGGAGAGCCTCATCATCGTCAACGCCCACCGCGTCAACCAGGGGGCCTTTCCGGTGCTCTCCCCCCGCTTCGAGGGCCGGGACTTCGTCTTTCTGCCCTTCGACGACCCGGAGCCCCTGCACCAGCGGCTGCTCAGCCTGGTGGCGCAGTACCTGCCCCAGCGCTACGGCCTGGACCCGGTGCGGGACATCCAGGTGATCACCCCCATGCACCGGGGCCGGCTGGGCACCCAGACCCTCAACGCCGAGCTGCAGCGTTGCCTCAACCCGCACGGCCCCGCCTACGCCTGGGGCGGGCGGCACTTCCGCCGGGGCGACAAGGTGATGCAGCTCCGCAACAACTACGCCAAAGAGGTGTTCAACGGCGACATCGGCCGGGTGCGGGGCTTCTTCCCGGACAGCCGGGTGCTCCAGGTGGATTTTGACGGCCGGGTGGTCTCCTATGAGACGGGCGAGCAGGACGAACTCACCCTGGCCTATGCGGTGAGCGTGCACAAGGCCCAGGGGAGCGAATTCCCCGCGGTGGTGCTGGTGCTCACCACCCAGCATTATCTGCTGCTGCAAAGGAACCTCTTGTACACCGCCATCACCCGGGGCCGCCGCCTGGTGGTGCTCATGGGCAGCAAGAAGGCCGTGGGCCTGGCTCTGGCCAACGACCGGCCGGTGCGGCGGTACACCCATCTGGCTACCCGGCTGCAAGCGGCCCTGCCCCCCGGACGACCCCGGAAAAGTGCTTGACAATCGGCTCTCCCAAGAGCACAATCTAAAAGAAACCCTGGGGGGACCTGCTGTTGATGGACCTGTTCACCGTGCTGGAACAGAAGCTGGAGATGGTGCTCCACCAGATGGAGGGTCTGCAGAGGGCCAACGCCGAACTCAAACAGGCCCTGGCCCAACGGGAGCAGGTGCTGGCCGAGATGGCGCCCCGATTGCAGGAGGCCGAGGCCACGGTGGAAAAGGTCACCCGGGAGCGCGAAGCCATTCGCCAAAGGATCGACAAGATCCTCGATCGCCTGAAAATTCTTGATCTGGGAGAGACGGTTTAGGATTGGAACCGGAAACCAAGCCCGTGGTGGTGGAAATCCTGGGACGGCCCCTCAATCTTGTCACCAATATGGGACGGGACCGTTTGGCGGCCGTGGCCCAGGTGGTGGACGCACAGCTCAAGGAACTGCAGCAGGCCTTTCCCGCCAGTCCCCTGGCCGAACTGGCCATTCTGGCCGCTCTCAACCTGGCCCTGGAATCCATGGAGACCAAGGAGGACCACCACAGATACCGGGCCGAGATCGAAGCCCGTTCTCGGCAGCTCCTCCAACGACTGGAGGTGCACAGCTCCGTCAGCCCCCCCGGTCCTTAACGTCCGGAGGGCGGCGGCCCACATGGATGTCTGATTACTAAATCCGGGAGGATGAGGCAGCAGGGGCCAGCAGCGCGGGGAGAGTTTGGGAAACTCCAGGAAATAATCCGGGCGGTCCCCCGGGCCGCCGCGGTCAGCAATAAAGGGATTGAGTCGGCAGCCGCACCCCGGGCTCCGCACTTGACCGATTATGCCAGGAAAGGGGGGATGAAAAAGACAGATGCCTTGCTGGTAAGACCGGGTGGCTTCAGGCGTGCGTCCATCCCCGGACGCCGCATCCTGAAGCGCCCCTGACCTTCCCCGACTTTTCCCAGCCGACGCCATCCTGCACCTGCCTCGCAATTCTCCCAGGTTGCCGCAGCCGGGGCGCGTCCTGAGTCAGGACGCCGGCTCCCGGATATACCAGGAGACGAGGGGCATCCCCCATGTATATATTGCTTTATATCTTTATCAGCGCTCTCATCCTGGGCGTCGGCTTCCTGGCGGGCTTTTTCTACCGCAAGTACCTCATGGATTCCCACGTCGCCTCCCTGGAGGCCCTGGGGAAGAAGATTCTGGAGGACGCCCGCAGGGAAGCAGACAACCTCAAGAAAGAGACCCGTCTCCAGGCCAAGGACCAGCTTTATCAGATGAAGCTGGACTTTGAAAAGGAGACCCAGGAGCGCCGCCAGGAAATCAACCTGGTGGAACGGCGCCTGTTGCAGAAAGAAGAAAACCTGGAAAAAAAGAGCACCCTCCTGGACGAGCGGGAGCTGGAGCTCACCAAACGGCTGAAAGGTCTGGAGCGGCAGGAAAAGGACCTGGCCGACAAACAGGACCACTACCAGAAACTGGTGGCCGAACAGAGCGCCCGGTTGGAAGAGTTGGCGGGCATGAGCGCCGCGGAGGCCAAGGACCTGCTCCTCAAGAACATGGAGCGGGAAGTCCGGGCCGAAGCCGCCCGGCTGGTGAAGCGCGTCGACACCGAGGCCCGGGAAATGGCCGACCGCAAGGCCAAGGAGATCATCTCCCTGGCCATTAAGCGCTACGCCAGCGACTACGTGGCCGAGCAGTCGGTGTCGGTGGTGCCCCTGCCCAACGAGGAGATGAAAGGGCGCATCATCGGCCGGGAAGGGCGGAACATCCGGGCCCTGGAGGCCGCCACCGGGGTGGACATCATCATCGATGACACCCCCGAGGCGGTGATCCTGTCCGCCTTCAACCCCATCCGCCGGGAGATCGCCCGGCGCAGCCTGGACCGGCTCATCACCGACGGCCGCATCCACCCGGGGCGCATTGAGGAGATCGTCGACAAGGTCACCCAGGAGATGGAGGCCGGCATCCGGGAAGCCGGCGAAGAGGCCGCCTTCGACGCCGGGGTGCACGGCCTGCATCATGACCTCATTAAGCTCCTGGGCAAACTGAAATACCGCACCAGCTACGGTCAGAACGTCCTCCAGCACTCCCTGGAGGTCTGCTATCTCTGCGGCATCATGGCCGCGGAGCTGGGCCTCAACGAAAAGCAGGCCCGCCGGGCCGGCCTCCTGCACGACATCGGCAAGGCGGTGGACCACGAGGCCGAAGGGGTGCACGCCCTCATCGGCGCGGACCTGGCCAAGCGCTTCGGCGAATCGCCCAAGGTGGTGCAGGCCATCGCCGCCCATCACGACGACATCCCCGTGGACACCATCCTGGCGGTCCTGGTGCAGGCGGCCGACACCCTCTCCGGGGCCCGGCCCGGCGCCCGCCGGGAGATGCTGGAAACCTACATCAAGCGCCTGGAAAACCTGGAGAAGATCGCCCGCTCCTTCAACGGCATCAGCAAGTCCTACGCCATCCAGGCGGGGCGGGAAATCCGCCTCATCGTCGAAAGCGACAAGGTGACCGATGAGGAGGCGACCCTGATCAGCCGGGACGTGGCCAAGAAGATCGAGGCCGAGCTCACCTATCCGGGCCAGATCAAGGTGACCGTCATCCGGGAGACCCGGGCGGTGGAATTCGCCCGCTAGGCGCAGCCATGAATATCCTCTTCATCGGCGACATCGTCGGGTCTCCGGGGCGGCGCGCGGTGGAGGAACTCCTGCCCCGGCTGGTGGACCAGCACGCCATCGACCTGGTGGTGGCCAACGGTGAGAACGCCGCCGGGGGCGTGGGCATCACCCCCCCGGTGGCGGAGCAGCTCCTGGCGATGGGGGTGGACGTCCTCACCAGCGGCAACCACATCTGGAAGCACAAAGAGATCATCCCCTATCTGGAAGACACCGACCGGTTGTTGCGGCCCGCCAACTACCCTCCCGGCACTCCGGGCCGGGGCTGGACCGTGGTGGAGACCGCGGTGGGGCAAAAGGCGGCGGTGGTCAACCTGGAAGGCCGGGTCTTCATGAACCCGCTGGAGTGTCCCTTCCGCACCGTGGACCAGGTGCTGGCCTCCCTGCCCGCGGAGGTCCGGGCCGTGGTGGTGGACATGCACGCCGAAGCCACCAGCGAAAAGCTGGCCATGGGCTGGTACCTGGACGGCCGGGTCAGCGCCGTCATCGGCACTCACACCCATGTGCAGACCGCGGATGCCCGGGTGCTGCCCCGGGGCACGGGGTACATCACCGACGTGGGCATGACCGGCCCCGTCGACTCGGTCATCGGCATGAAGACGGAGGTGATCCTGCAGCGCTTCCTCACCCAACTGCCCCAGCCCTTTAAAGTGGCCAGCCAGGACGTCCAACTCCAGGCGGTGGTCATCAATTTGGACCTTGCAGGGCGCTGCCGGGAGATCAGCCGCATCGTGGCGCGGTTGAAGTGATTTTTTTTTGTCAAGGATGCCCATGCCGGACCGGAAGCAGCCCCACATCGTCCTCATCGTCATGGACTCGGTAGCCGCCGGGCGCTGCTCCACTTACGGGCACCGACGGGACACCACCCCCGGCCTGACCCGCCTGGCGGACGGCGGGGTGCTCTACCGCCACTGTTACACCCCCGCGCCCTGGACCATCCCGGCCCACGCCAGTCTCTTTTCCGGCCTCTACCCCGGCGAGCACAGGTGCGATGAGAAATCCGCCCGTCTCCCCGAGGGGGCCGTGCCGCTTCCCGAGGCCCTGCGCCGTCTGGGCTACCACACCGCGGCCATCTCCAGCAACGGGCTGGTGAGCTTCCAGACCGGCTTCAACGTCTTCTACGAGATGGACACCCTGTTCACCTCGGAGCGCTACCAGCAGGACCGGGCCGCGGTGCGGGACCTGATCCGGGCCGCGGATTCGGAGTGGGCCAGGCTCCGCCTCACCCTGGGCTATGTCTGGCGCCGCCGCTCCTTCGCCTTTCCCCTGCAGAACGTCCTGGACCGCTGGTACCGCAAGCACCGGGTCAATATTTTTCACAATTCCGCGCCGGTGACGAGAAAAAGTCTGAAGATCGCCGCCCGCCTCCTGGCCCGCCACCGGAATCGCCGGCCGCTGTTTATTTTCATGAACCTGATGGAGACCCACTGGCGCTACAACCCCCCCCAGGGCCGGGAGCGCTTCATCCGCCTCAGCCCCCAGGAGCGGGAGGCCCTGCTGGCCCTCAATCCCTTCGACTATTACCTGACGGGCGTCTCCGCCGAACAGCTGGAAAAGCTGGCCCTCCTCTATGAGGAGGAGCTGGCCTACCTGGACGAGCTCATCCTGGGTCTTTACCGGCAACTGGAGGACCTGGGGGTGGCCGACGACACCCTCTTCATCGTCACCGCGGACCACGGCGAATCCCTGGGGGAGCACGGCCATTGGGGCCATTATTTCGGGCTTTACAATGAGGTGCTGCACATTCCCCTGGTGGTCCGCTATCCCCGGCGGCTCAACCTGCAGGGTGAGGTGGCCGCGCCGGTGCAACTGCACGATCTTTATGCCACCATCCTGGAGGTGGCCGGGGCTGGAGGACCCCTGCCCGCCGGCTCCCGCTCCCTGCTGGGGCCTGCCCGGGCCTGGGCCCTGGCGGATTACCCCAATCCCGCGGTGGGGCTCATGGCCTTGCGGGCCCGGGCGCCCGACTTTGCACCCAGGCCGGAGATGCAACCCTGCCGCGCCCTGGTGGACCGGGACCTCTGGAAGCTCATCGAATGGGGGGACGGCCGCCGGGAGCTCTATGAACTGAGCCTCGACGCCGGGGAAACCCGGGACCTGGCGGCCGCGCCGGAGCATGAGCAGCGGCTCCGGGACCTGACGGCCACCCTGCACGGGCTGGTAGGGCCGCCGGGAGCGGGAACCGACCCGGACCAGGGAGAGGCCACCCACGGGGAGCAGGAGGAAATCCGCCGACGGCTGGAAGAGTTGGGCTATGTGTGATAGGTAAGAGAATGATCGGCGCAGAGAGCGAGGGTCTAATGCCCCATGTTGCCGACTCCAGAAAGCAGTGGCTACGTTCAAGGTAACCTGCCGATGGAATAAGATAAATCCCCCCTTAACCCCCTTTTCCAAAGGGGGGAACACGTGGTTGACAACTGAAAGTCCCCCTTTGAAAAAGGGGGATTGAGGGGGATTTCTTAGTGATAGCAAATTGTTATAATATCAAACGGCTTATTGATGAGTTGGCGCCACAGGGCCACAGGGCCCCTGGCCCCCTCCCTCTCAACAAATCATCATGAAAGGTTGCATCCATGAAGATACACGAATACCAGGCCAAGGAGCTGCTCCAGAAATTCAAGGCGCCCACGCCCGCGGGCGGGGTGGCCGAAACCCCCCGGGAGGCCCGGCAAGTGGCCGAAACCCTGGAGCAGGGGCCCTTTGTGGTCAAGGCCCAGATCCACGCCGGCGGCCGGGGCAAGGGCGGCGGCATCAAAACCGCGGCCACGCCGGACGAGGTGGAGGCGGTCGCCGGCCAGATCATCGGCATGACCCTGGTCACGCCCCAGACCGGCCCCGAAGGCCGCCTGGTGCAGAAGGTCCTGGTGGAGCAGGCCCAGGACATCGCCCAGGAGCTGTACCTCGGCATCGTGGTGGACCGCAGCCTGGCCCGCCCCGTCATCATGATGAGCAAGGCCGGGGGCATGGACATCGAGGAAGTGGCGGCCACAACCCCTGAGCTCATCATTAAGGAAGTGGTGGACCCGGCCCTGGGGCTCATGCCCTTCCAGGCCCGCAACCTGGCCTTCGGGGTGGAGCTGGACCCTGCGCTCCTGCGGCCCGCGGTGGGCTTCATCCAGAGCCTCTACCGCCTCTTTGTGGCCCTGGACTGCTCCCTGGCCGAGATCAACCCCCTGGTGCTCACCAAGGACGGCCGCCTGCTGGCCCTGGACGCCAAGCTCAACCTGGACGACAACGCCCTGTTCCGGCACCACGATCTGGCCGCCCTGGACGACCCCGACGAGATGGACCCCCTGGAGCACGAAGCCAAGAAGCACCACCTGAACTACATCCGCCTGTCGGGCAACGTGGGCGCCATGGTGAACGGCGCCGGCCTGGCCATGGCCACCATGGACCTCATCAAGGCCGCGGGCGCGGAGCCGGCCAACTTCCTGGACGTGGGCGGCGGCGCCAGCGCCGAGATGGTGGCCAACGGCTTCCGCATCATCCTCTCGGACCCCCGGGTCAAGGGAGTACTCATCAACATCTTCGGCGGCATCCTGCGCTGCGACCGCCTGGCCGAGGGCGTCATCCAGGCCGTCCGGGAGGTGCAGGTCCAGGTGCCCGTCATCGTCCGCCTGGAGGGCACCAACGTGGAGGAAGGACGGCGCCTGCTCAACGACTCGGGCCTCACCTTCACCGTGGCCGCGGACATGCAGGACGCGGCCCGCAAAGTGGCGGCCCTGGTGGCCTAAAACCCGCACCCCCCAGGAGGTGGGGAGATGACGCACTGGCAGGTGGCCCGTTCGCTGTATGGAGTCAGCTTCGCCCTTTTGCTCCTCCTCACCCTGGGCGGCGCGGCCATCCTGCTGCTGACGTTCCTGCACGACGGCCCGGGGCCGCCCTTGTGGTTCGCTCTCGCCTGGCTGGTGATCCTGGCCTACAACTGGTACGCCTTCGGCCGCCTCCCCTATGCCATCAGGTGGGAAGAGGGGGGGGCCATCGAGTTCCACCGGTTCCTGGGGACCACCCGGGTGAATCCCCAGGATATCGTCAGCATCAGCGGGATGTTCATCTGGGCAGGATTTCTCCGCCTCAAACACCGGGGGGGCGTCATCTATCTGTTCGCCCAGACCACCGGCATGCATGAATTCATCACCCGGCTGCGCGCCGCCAACCCGGCGGTCCGGGTAACCGGAACCTAACGTCGCCGGCCGGAACCGGGTCAGATACCATAACCGGATATTCCGGAAGCTGTCGCGCCTGGGCCGCGGGCCCACCCGTAAAACCTGAAAAGTGCTGTGGCGGGCTCTGCCCGCCGCCGACCCCCGGCATCGGTGTGCGGTGCGCACCCTGGGGAACAACCTCGCGGAACAGAGGAAACGCTCATGCCACATCGGTTTCTGGCAGTCGCAGCCGTGCTCCTGCTCCTCCCCGGCCTGGAGCCTTTATCGGCCCAGGCGCAGGGGGTGGGTGGCGGCGCCGGCCCCTTGGTCAGGATGTTCGACCCCAAGACGGTGGAGACCCTTAAAGGCGAATTGACCGCGGTCAGCACCGTAGAGTCGGGCCGCACCGACCTGCCCGGCCGCATGACCCTGACCCTGAAGACCGACAAGGAATCCCTCCTGGTCTACCTGGGCCCCGCCTGGCATGTGGACCGGAGCGGCGTCAAGCTGACCGTCGGCGACCAAGTGGAGGTCAAGGGCTCCCGAGTGATGATGGAAGGGAAACCACTCATCATCGCCATGCACGTCAAGAAGGGCGAACAGACCCTGGAGCTGCGGGACGACCAGGGGGTGCCCCGCTGGCGCGGCGGGCCCCAATAGGAGTTCGTTGACCTGAAAATTTCCCGTAAGACCCTGGAGGACAACCGGCCTTGGTGCAAGTTCTCGGTTCCAGGTTTTAGGTTCCGGGTTCCGGGTTTCAGGCTCACGACCTGAAAAAATCTTTGGCGAATCTGTGTTCTTGCGTGCAACATTTATCCCCGCAAGACACTCAAATCCCCAAGGGAATCTTTTCCTGGCCCTTGGTGGGGCCGCAGGGCCGGGCCCACCCGGATCGGAAGAATTTCGGGTTGTTTTGTGCAGGACACCCGCCCCCGGGTGTCCCGGCGCGGGCTGGAAGCCTGCCCCACCACGACTTTTTTTCCTTTTGGAGAGAGCCGCAGGCTCATCAACGATTGTCGGCAACTTTTCCTGATTCACCGCAAAGCCCCTCGGGAGTCATGGCAATCGCAGAAAGGAGCGCCAAGTGCGACATCTGATCAGCGTCCTGGCAATAGTGGGACTCATGTTATCGGGCGCCGGCCCGACCCCGGCCCAACCCCTCGCCGACGGGTCCGGCCCTGCCAGACTCTATAACCCCCAGACCGTGGAGGTCCTCAACGGCCAGGTGGTGAAGGTGGAAAAGGTGACTCCCAAGCGGAAGGGCGCCCAGGAATTCAAAGGCTTTATGCTCCAGACGGAAAAAGAGAACATCCTCGTCTTCCTGGGACCGTCCCGCTTCATCGACAAAATGCCTTATCAGCCCGCGGTGGGCGATCCGGTGTCGGTGAAGGGCTCCCGGGTGACCTTCCGGGGGAGGCCTCTGATCATCGCCGCCGAGGTGCGCAAGGGCGCCCAGGTGATGCAACTGCGGGACGACGCCGGCAGACCCCTCATGCGCCGCAAACCGCGCTGAGAGACAGGTGTCAGGTGCCAGGTGCCAGGGGGGGTGGGTTCTGGGTTCTGGGTTCTGGGTTCTGGATTCTGGGTTCTGGATTAACCCTGGTTCCCAAGCTCCTGCTTGGGAACCCACTTGCCCCCGAAGCTCCTGCTTCGGAGCACGGGGGGCGGCGGCCGGATGGCAGCAGTTTTATGCAAAACACCCTTTGAAGTCTGAGTCTGACCAGGCAAACGGCGGGAGGCGCTTCGCTTTCCCGCCCTACGGCCTCACGGCTCTGCGGACGCCCGAGGGGCAGGGTGTCCCACATGAGAAAAAAATCTTGGTAGCGCGGCCATGAAGACCAAATCCGGCAAACCCGGCACCCGCACCAGCGCCTATTAGCGCAACCATCTTTAACAATTGCGGTAATTATATTGGAGACTCATGTGGCTGGAAGACTTAAAGAAATGTTTGAAGATATTGAATTAGTCGCTAAAATTAAGAGAAAATTGCCCATTCTTTTTCATCTGGCCGAGATGAAGAGTTCTAGGGCTGGCAAAATTGGGATGCAGGTTGGCTCGCTACGAGAAAATATTATCATAGCACTATTAATCTATAGATTTGGCGAAGAAAATGTGATGACTGAAATTCGAATCACTGAGCCAGAAGTAGATGTGCATTTATTTGGGATACCAATATCTATTAAAACAATATCCAATAAAACATTTGCCGGAGTTAAACTTATATGGACTGTAGATCCCATAAAGGCTAATGAATTCCGAGATAATTATGTTCCTACCTGTGATATATTATTTATCCATATCACTTGGAATGAAAGCGGTGGTGTTTACTATGTCCCCTTAGATACTTAGAAGGAAGTTTTTATGAAAATGGGGCGTAATTCATATATTAAGCTTCCAAAAGCAGGGACAAATCCAAGAGGTGTAGAATTTACAAAGGAAGCCATGACAATTCTACTTAAAACAAAGGGGACTCTTAAAATAGATATTAATTGGGAAAAGCCACAAGTCAAACTTAACCCTTACCAAAGATGGGTGGATTACTGGAGAGAAAACTAATGGCTAAAATTAAGAACAAAAAAATGGGGACTCAAACGAGCTCGTTTGGTTCTTCAGGAAGAATTGGTCATGATTCATCTCGTTTTTATTCAGGAAAATTGTATGAAGGATTGCCACAAGAGAGAAAATGCGAATACATTGAAAACAAGATCCAAATAGAAATTATAAACAAGAATTTTTGCAAATCATCTGAAGACATGATGGAATTACAAGATTCATGCGTCCACCTCATGGTCACCTCGCCCCCTTACAACGTGGGCAAGGAGTATGACGAAGATTTCACGTTGGACCAGTACCTGGAGTTCCTGAAACGGGTGTGGCGGGAGGTGCACCGGGTTCTGGTCCCAGGCGGCCGGGCCTGCGTGAATGTGGCCAACCTGGGGCGCAAGCCCTACATCCCGCTGCACGCCTACATCATCCGGGACATGCTGGATCTGGGCTTCCTCATGCGGGGGGAGATCATCTGGGACAAGGGCGCCTCCGCCGCCGCCTCCACGGCCTGGGGGAGCTGGAAATCCCCGGGCAACCCCACGCTCAGGGACGTGCACGAATACATCCTGGTCTTCTCCAAGGGGGCCTTCTCCCGGCCCAACCCGGAAAAGAGGGCAAGTACCATCTCCAAGGAAGAGTTTTTAGAATACACCAAGAGTGTCTGGACCTTCGGGGCGGAGTCGGCCCGCAAGGTGGGCCACCCCGCGCCCTTCCCGGTGGAGCTGCCCTACCGCCTCATCCAGCTCTACACCTATGCCGGCGAAGTGGTCCTGGACCCCTTCATGGGGAGCGGGAGCACGGCCGTCGCCGCGCTCAAGGCCGGACGGAACTATGTGGGTTATGAAGTAGACCCCGAATATGTCAGACTGGCAAACAAGAGGATCACGAAATTCCTCAGAGAATATCAATCACCCAAGCTTTTCGATGAAAAATCCCTTTCCATGGAAGGAATGGTATGAGCGTTCTGGTTGACCACAACACGCGGGTGGTGGTGCAGGGCATCACCGGCAAGGAAGGTTCGTTTCATGCCCGGGCCTGTCGGGACTACGGCACCCGGGTGGTGGCCGGGGTGACGCCGGGGAAGGGCGGCCAGCAGGTGGACGACATCCCGGTGTTCAACACCGTGGCCCAGGCGGTGAGCGGCGCGGGGGCCAACACGGCCCTGATCTTCGTGCCGCCGGCCTTTGCCGCGGACGCGATTCTGGAGGCTGCGGCCGCGGGCATCAAGGTCATCGTCTGCATCACCGAAGGCATCCCGACGCTCGAGATGGTGCAGGTGATGGACGCGCTTAAGGGCGCGGGCGCCCGCCTCATCGGCCCCAACTGCCCGGGCATCATCTCGCCGGGCCAGGCCAAGGTGGGCATCATGCCGGGGCACATCCATAAGCCCGGCCCCATCGGCCTGGTGTCGAGAAGCGGCACCCTCACCTATGAAGCGGTCTACCAACTGACCCTGCTGGACATGGGCCAGTCCACCTGCGTGGGCATCGGCGGGGACCCCATCATCGGCACCAACTTCATCGACATGCTGGAGCTTTTCCAGGCCGACCCCGAAACCAAGGGCATCGTGCTCATCGGGGAGATCGGCGGCACCGCAGAGGAAGAGGCCGCGGCCTTCATCCAGGCCAAGGTGAGTAAACCGGTGGTGGCCTTCATCGCCGGGCAGACCGCGCCGCCGGGCAAACGCATGGGCCACGCGGGGGCCATCATCGCCGGCGGGAGCGGCAAGGCCAGTGACAAGATCGCGGCCCTGACTGCGGCCGGCGTCACCGTCACCCCCACTATCGCCACCCTGGGGGAGACGGTGAAGGCGGTGATGAAGTATTGAGTCGGTGGGGGGAGGGCGCGGAGAAAGGTGCCAGTTGTCAGGTGTCAGGGTTTGGGTTGGGGGGAAACGCCGGGACCTGGGAAGGCGCTGGTGGCGCCGGCGTCCCGCCGGTGAGTCTTTTCATTGAGATTCCTCTCTCCGCCTCGCCTAGGAGCGGTTCGCGAACCGCCCCTACAGCAAGCCTTAAGGGGGTGGGGGAGGGAGCCGGCGGGGGGACACAAGGGGCGCAGGCTGGAAAGCCTGCGCCACCGACTCCCCGGCCCCCTTCCTCAAAATAAATGATATGAAAATCCTGCTCCACATCTGCTGCGGGCCGTGCGCCATCTATCCGCACCGGGTGCTCAGAAGCGCCGGGCACGAGGTGGTGGGATTTTTCCATAACCCCAATATCCACCCCTACCAGGAGTTTGCCCGGCGGGTGGCGGCGTTGGAGGAATATGCCCGAAGCTCGGGGCTCCCGGTGCTCTGGCGGCGGGAGTATGCCCTGGAGGAATTCCTGCGCCTCATGGTCTTCCGGGAGGCGGAGCGTTGCCGCTTCTGCTATCGCCTGCGCCTGGCCGCGGCGGCGCAAGCGGCCCGGGAGGGCGGCTTCGACGCCTTCAGCAGCACGCTGCTCTACAGCAAGTACCAGAACCACGGGCTCATCCGGGAGCTGGGGGAGGCGCTGGCGCAGGACTGGGGGGTGCCGTTCCACTACCAGGATTTCCGGGAGGGCTGGCAGGAGGGGGTGGCCGCCGGCCGGGAGCTGAAGCTCTACCGGCAGCCCTACTGCGGCTGCATCTACAGCGAGCGGGACCGGTACGCCCCGGCGGCCCAGGCGCAGTCTGCACCGGGGGAAACCCGGACCCGTCCCGGCGGGGAAGGATGAGCGGCCCATGACCGAGCGCCTGACGGTGAGCAACCGTCTGGAAAACCTGAAGCTGCTCCAGGATTACATCGCGCGGTGGGCCCGGGAGCGGGGTTTCTCCCAGAATCGGATCAATGCCTTGAAGATGGTGGCGGGGAAGATTTTCCGCCACCTGGTGAACCAGGCCTACGAACCGGACCAGCCCGGCTCCATCACCGTGTCTCTAGATGAGAAAGGGGCACGGGTGCGCCTCATGTTCGAAGACGACGCCCCGCCCTACAACCCCACCAGCCTGAATACCAAACCCCCGGCCGGCGCCAACGTCTCCTCCCCGCCCCTGGTAGACCTGCAACAACTGGCCGACAGCCTCATCTACTACCGCACCGCGGACCGCAAAAATCGCCTGGTGCTCTTCTTTACGCCCTGATACCAGGTTCGCGGCAAAACCAAGGAGAACCTGGGGCCATGGCGTTTCTTACCAAAACAGGCGCGGCGGCAAACCGCCGCGCCGCCCTGGTCATGCATCATCGGGCAGCAGGGGCAGAAAGGCCTGTTGTTGAAGCTGGCGCACGGCCCGGCGGATGACCTGGGCGGTGAAAGGCGGCAGGTGAAAGTCGTCCAAGGCGGCCACCGGCGCGAAACAGGCGGCGTCGATGTCCGACGCCGGTTGCAGCTCGCCTTCCCGGACCCGGCAGGCAAAGTCGATGAGCACGTAGTGATAGGGGAAGCCCCCCGCATCATCCCGGTAAAGGCGCTCCAGGACGGCGGTGATCCCCAGAACCTCCACCACCAGGCCCGTTTCCTCCCGGACTTCCCGCACCACGGCCTGGGCCAGCGTCTCCCCCACCTCCACCGCCCCGCCGGGCAGGCTCCACACCCCCCGGGCGGGCTCCTGCCCCCGCCGCACCAGCAGCACCTCCTCCCCCCGGAAGACCACCGCCGCTACACCCACCACGGGCTGGTCAGGATAGTGGCGTCTCATCCCCATTCAACGTCAAAGAGAGAGTTTTGCGGATTAATACCATTTTACGCTTTACTTGCAACAAACTTTTTGGCAGGGGCGGTTCGTGAACCTTCCCCAGGTTACTATCATCCGATTGCGAGGTGTGTTGCAGGTCAATGTGAAAACAGTCGCGCCTGGGCCCTTGGCCCACCCGTAACCCATGAAAAGGCCGGTGGGGCGGGCGTCCCTGCCCGCCGCCAGCGCCTGGCAATGGTGCGCGGTGCGCACCCTACGGAAGGACTTTTCAAGACAGTTGCTCATGAGCCTGGGGCTCACCCATAAATTATGAAAAGTTAAGCATCCTTACGGTGCGCAGTGCGCACCCTACAAAAAACTTTTCGGAGCAGACAACAAAGGCAGCCGCAGGCTTTCATATGAAAACGGCTTTCGGTCGTCGGCTGTCAGCTTTCAGGCAAAAAAAGAAAAGGTGGGCCGGGCGCCGACCGGCGGCATGGGGCGGCCGGTGACCGTTGGGGCGGCGGTTATCCCCCGGTCCTGGGATGGTAAAGGAAACCGGGCAGGTCAGCGGGAGGGCTGGACCGCGGGAATCTCGCCCACCGCCCCCCCCTGGGGCGGCCGGGAGCCTCCCGGAGCTCCCCGAAGGTTCAAGGCCTCCTTGGCCATCTGCTGGCGCAGCCCCATGAGGAAGATGAGGTAGCGGGCCTGTTGCACCGGGGTGAGGACGGCCATTTCCTCTTCCAGTTGCTTCTGCTGCAGGGCCAATGTTTCCTGGCGCTTCTGGAACATGCCGTGGAGGATGGTGCGCACCTCGTCTTCGCCGGGGTTGGGATTTTGCAGCAGTTGCCGCAGCCGGTGCAGGTCGCTGCTCATCTCCCTGGTCAATTTGGCCTTGAGGGGCTTGTAGCGACGATCGATCTGAATAAGGAGGTCCACGGTGCGCTGGTCCACGCCGATGGCCGGCCCCAGCCGGGTGCGCTTGGCCTCCTCCTGAAACTGATCCAGAGAGGCGGAAGAAGTCTGGGCCCAAGCCCAGGCAAAGGCTTGGGGGGCACAGGTGAGCACCATCAGACCTGCCAACACCAGGGTGGGCCAGCGCCGCATGGCAACAGTCTCCTAAAAACGCAATCTTTTCAGCAGAACCTCCCGTTCATGCTCGGAGAGGTCCGCCACCACGGCGTTGACGTCCCAACTGGGGAATTCCTCCCCCTGCCAGAGGCCGTCATCCATGCCGGCATATACCAGTTGGTCCGTGGCCGCAGCCACGGCCGCGTTTTGCACGGGGGTGGGTTTCAGGGTCAGGTGGGAGGCGAACCACAGCAGCAGCACCGCCAACACCGGGGCCCCCAGCAGGTAGTAGGGAACGCGCAACCAGGGTCGGCGGGGCGCCGGTTCAGGGACGGCGTGAGCCAGCTCGAGGTGGAGTTCCCGGGAAAAGGCCTCCCAGAAGGCGGGCTCCGGTTCGGGCAGAGGGTGCGCCTTTATCCGTTCCACCACCTGCTGCAATTCTTCGGTCTCCAGGCGGCAGTCCGCGCAGGCGGTGAGATGCGCCTCAAACCGTCTCTGCCAGAAGGGGGCCGACTCACCGTCGAGATATGCGGGCAGCCACCGCTGGAATAGAGCGCATCGCCACTTCATGGTTGTCCTCACTGTGCAGATGCTTTTTTAAGGTTTTCAGGGCCTGGCAGTAATTGACCCGGGCTGCGCCCGCGGACCCGCCCAGGACCCGGCTGATTTCGTCATATGACAGTCCCTGCTCCAATTTCAGGGTGATCACCGCCCGCTGTTTGGCCGGCAGGCGGCCCAAGGCGGCGTAAAGCCGACGGCGCTCCTCCTCGGCCACCAGGGTGTCGTCCGGAGTCTCCTCACTGGGCAGCGGCATTTCCTGGAAGTCCGTGGGCTCACCATATTTCTTCTTGTTTTTCAAATAGTTATAGCACTGATTAATGGCAATCCGAAAAAGCCAGGTGCGAAACTGGGACTGTCGCCGGAAGTCCCGGATGTGGATGAAGGCCTGAAGAAAAGCCTGTTGCGTCAGGTCCTTGGCTTCTTCAAGGTCCAGCACCAGACGGCACGCCAAGCCGTAGATTTCCTTCTGGTACTTCTTCACCAGTTCCTCGAAGGCCGGGAGATCTCCCTGTTGCGCCCGGTCAACGAGGTGAGGGTCGGTCATGGGGATTCCTCACCGGGCTTCATCAATTTAGACCCGCAGAACGGCAAGATGTTAAAAGCCGCACCGTGCAAAATTCCCTTGCCTCGGTTCTATTTTGTCACAATCGGCCGCCAAAGAAAAGCCGTCGCGAGGGGGCTCCCCCACGGGGCCGGGCGCCCGGGCAGGGGCCTGTGTCCCCTGAGCGTCTCTTCCCTGGGAAATCCTCTCGGCCATGACAGGGACACCCCAGGGCGTAAAACCCGCCCCGGAACGGGGTCTTTCCCGGCAACCGCTCCGGAACCGTACAAAAATGAAACGGGGGATATGTCATGGTCATAGTCATAGGGCGGCCCCCGGTCGCCGTCAAGGGCTGCGCGGCATGATTTTCCCGGAGGTCTGCACCGGTCAAACAGATGGCCGAAGGGCCCCTAAACGGTGGGGGCGACGGCCCCCTCGGCCCGGCGGTCACGCAGGCCCACAGCCAGGGGCAACAGCAGGGTGGCCAGCCCCAGTGCCACCAGGCCGGGCCAACCGCCACGGCCGTAGGCGACGCCGCTCAGGGAAATGCCCAGGGCGCCGCCCAAATAATAAGAGAGCACGTACAGGGAGTTGGCCCGGCCCCGGCCGGAGCTGAGGCGGCGGTTGAGGGAGCCCGCGGCGGCGGCGTGGATGGCGAAAAAGCCGGCGCAGACGCCCAGCAGGGAGGCCACCACCATGGCGACCGCGGGTATCAGGGAGGCCAGCAGCGATCCGGCGAAGACCACGGCGCCCAGGGCCATGGTGGCGCCGTTGCCCAGCCGGTTGCTCAGGACGCCCGCCGCCGGCCCGATGAAGATGCCCACGATGTAAGTGAGATACATGGCGGTGATGAGGTTGATGGAGGCGAAAAAGGGCGGCCCGGCGAGATAAAAGGGCAGATAATTGAAAACCGAGGAAAAAACGAAAAAGGCCCCGAAGGGAACCAGGTAGAGGCGCCGGATCTCCGGCTGCGCCAGGAGGGCCGAGAAGCCGGCCGGTTCCTCGGGAGAGGCGGGGAGGCGCGCCGGGCGGGGCAGGCCCAGGGCGGCGGCCCAGGCCGCGGCCAGCAGCAGCAGGGAGGCGGTGACGAAGGCGTAGCGCCAGTGCAGGGGCGGGTGCAGCCACCCCCCCAGAAGGCGGCCGGAGAGCCCCCCGGCCACGGTGGCGGAGACGTAGGCCCCCATGACCACATTGAGGCGCGCCGGCGGCAGGGCCCCGGCCAGATAGGCGGCCACGCAGGTGCTGAGGCAGGGGATGAAGACCCCCTGGAGGAAGCGCCCGGCCACCAGCAGGGGAAAGCTGGCGGTGAGGGCGCACAGCAGCCCCGCCCCGGCCACCAGGGTGCCCCCCAGGCCGATGAGGCGCGGCGCCGGCACCCGGTCCGCCAGGGCGCCGAAGGGCAGATTGGCCAGGGCCATGCCCAGGATCACCGCGGACACGGTGAGGGAGGCCACCGAAGCGCTCACGTGGAATTCCCCCTGAATCACCGGCAGCACCGGCTGGGTGAGATAAACGGTGGTGAACGCCGCGGCCACTAAAGTAAATACCAGGATTTGCAGGCGCAGGAAGTTGTCTTGGGGCATGAAGTAGATTGTAACTGTGGGGAAGTAGGAAATGGATTATTTCCTTTACTCCGAAAGCGGCTCATAGATTTTGAGCCTCTTTTTGAGCGTAGAGCGTAGCGTAGGGCGGGAAAGCGAAGCGCATCCCGCCTTTTCTATGCTGAGCGGATTCAAGGTTTCTCTGAAATAAAGCATAACTAACTGGAAATATAATAAAAAGTGTATTATGCAAAGTCTCCGGACATAACCGTCTTGACGGCGGGATGCGCTTCGCTTTCCCGCCCTACGCATTATGTGGCCTTATCGCCTTTCTTCATTTTCTAAGGATACAGCCGGTCCAGCAGCCGCGGGAAGGGGATGGCCTCCCGGACGTGGTGCAGGCCGCAGAGCCAGGCCACCACCCGCTCCAGGCCCAGGCCGAAGCCGCCATGGGGCGCGCTGCCGTAGCGCCTGAGGTCCAGGTACCACTCAAAGGGCTCCTGGGGCAGATTATGATCCTTGATGCGGCCCAGCAGGACGTCCAGGTCGGCGACGCGCTGGGAGCCGCCCACGATCTCGCCGTAGCCCTCCGGGGCCAGCAGGTCCACGCACAGGGCGAGCCTGGGGTCGGCCGGGTCGGCCTCCATGTAAAAAGCCTTGCAGCTCAAAGGGTAGCGGTGCACCAGCAGGGGCCGGTCGAACATTTTTGATACCAGGGTCTCTTCGTCGCCGCCCAAATCTTCTCCCCAGGCCAGTTCCGCGCCCGCATCCTTCAGGCGCTCCAAAACTTCGCCATAGCTCAGCCGTGGGAAGGGCCCGGCCAGCACCGCCTCCAGGGGCCCGGTGTCCCGCTCCAGGGCGGCCAGGGCGGGTTGCTGGCGTTCCAGGACCCGGGAGACCAGGGTGCGCACCAGGTCTTCGGCCAGGGCCATGACGTCGTCCAGGGTGAAGAAGGCGGCTTCGGCCTCCACCATCCAGAATTCCATCAGGTGGCGGCGGGTCTTGGACTTTTCCGCCCGGAAGGTGGGCCCGAAGCAATAGACCCGGCCCAGGGCCATGGCCGCGGCCTCCAGATAGAGCTGCCCGCTCTGGGAGAGATAGGCCTTGCCCCGGCCCAGATAATCGGTCTCAAAGAGGGTGGTGGTGCCTTCGCAGGCCGCGGGGGTGAGGATGGGGGTGTCGATGAGGATGAAGTCCCGCGCATGGAAGAAGTCCCGGCAGGCCCGGGAGATTTCGTCCCGCACTTTCAGGATGGCCTGCTGCCGGGGCGAGCGCAGCCACAGGTGGCGGTGGTCCATGAGGAAGCCCACGCCGTGCTCCTTGGGGGCGATGGGGTAGTCCTGGGCCAGGTGAACCGGGGTGAGGGCGGTCACCTGCACCTCAAAGCCCCCCGGCGCCCGGGGCTCGGCCCGCACCAGGCCCTCGAGGACCAGGGAGGATTCCAGGGTGAGGCGGTCGAAGGCGGCGAAATCGGCCTCGGGGACCTGGCCCTTGACCAGCACGGCCTGGGCCAGACCGCTCCCGTCCCGCAGGACCAGGAAACGCACCTTGCCGCTGGAGCGTAGGTGAGTGACCCAGCCCCGCAGGGTGACGGACCGGCCCACGTGGCGGGGCAGGTGGGAAATGCTAACGGCCGGAGAAGGTTCCTGGTCGGACATGACGGCGGTGCACCGTAAGAGCGCCCGGCGGCGGACAATCACAGCATGATCTTGATCACGGCCTTTTCCCGGAGGGTTTTCACCCATTGGGAAAACTGTTTTTCCACGGTCTGGCGCATCAGGAAATTGCGGATCTGGGGGGCCACCTCCTCGTAGGAAAGGGGCTGGCCGGATTTTTTCCCCATGAACTGGATGATCTGGAAGCCCTCCGGGAGTTGGATGGGGGCCACCTCGCCGGGCTTGAGGCGGCCCAGAAATTCCGCCAGTTTGGGATTCAGGTCGCCGGCGGAAATGAAGCCCAGATCCCGGACCGGAACGGAGAATTTGGCGCCCATGCTTTCCAGGGAGGAACCCTGGCGAATTCCCAGGAGAATCTGCTCCGCCTTCTTTTGCATTTCCTCCTTCTGGGCCGGAGAAGCCCCTGGCGGGAAGGGCATTTCCATGACCTTCAGGTGCACCCGCTGGCCCCTCTCTTTGGGAAACTCCGTCTCGTAATAACGGCGGACCTCGGCCTCGCTGACGGAGAGCCTGCTTTTCAGCACCACGGCCATGAGGCGGTCCTGAAGGATCTGGTCGCTGATCTGCTGCCTCAGCTCCTTGAGGGTGATGCCCGCCTTGCCCAGAGCCTGGTTCAGGGCCTCGTCACTGGTGATCTGATTGCGCTTTTTGAAATCGGCCAGGGCCTGTTCCAGGTCTTTGTCGGAGACGGTGATGCCCCGGCGTTTGGCCTCGGCCCGGGCCAGCTTCTGGTCGATGAGGGCCTCCAGCACCTGTCGCTGGATGGTTTTGGTTTCTTTGGGTCTGGGAGCCATGCCGGCCTGCGCTTGCAAGGTTCTGGCCAGTTGCTCCACTTCGGAAAGGCTGATGACTTCGTCGTTGACCACGGCCACCACCCGGTCGATGATTTCCCCGGGAGAGGGGCGGGCCCAGCCGAAGAGTCCGGCCGACAGCAGAATTATCAGGCATACGCCAGATTTCGCGGTCATGATCTACCTCTCTAGCTCCCCCATAACAAATGTCTCCACGTCTTTCAAGCAGTTTTGCACGGCGCTCAGGGTGAAAGCGCCTTCATCCAGACGCACCCTGAGGGTCTGGTCCGGATGGAGGCGGTAGCGCCGGGGCCGCTGCTGCACCAGGTGCAGGAGGCACTTCAGGTCCAGGCGCTCCGGGGCGGCGAAGGTGAGGACGGCATGGCCGTCGGCCACCTCCAGGCGTCTGAGGCCCAGCTCCCGCAGGCGTTGGCGCAAACGCACCACCTGCAGCAGGGAGCGGGCCTCGTCGGGCAGGGGGCCGAAGCGGTCCAGGAGTTCTCCCTCCAGATCGGCCAACCCCTGGTCCGTGAGGCGGCCGGAGAGCCGGCGGTAGAGGCTGAGGCGCTGCTGCACGTCGGGGACGAAGTCTTCGGGGAGATAGGCGGCCACGGGCACCCGGATCTCCGGCTCGGGGGCCTCCTCCTCCCCGGGCTCGCCCTTCATCTCCCGGATGGCCTGCTCCAGGAGCTGCAGGTAGAGCTCGTAGCCCACTTCGGCCAGGTGGCCGGACTGGGCCTGGCCCAGGAGGTTGCCGGCGCCCCGGATCTGCAGGTCGTGCAGGGCGATTTTGTAGCCGGAGCCCAGTTCGGTGAATTCCATCAGGGCCTTGAGGCGTTTCTGGGCCTCGGTGGACAGGGCGGCCTCGTCGGGCACCAGGAGATAGGCATAGGCCTGCGCCTGGCTGCGCCCCACCCGGCCCCGCAACTGGTAGAGCTGGGCCAGACCCAGACCGTGGGCCCGGTTGATGATGATGGTGTTGGCCGCGGGGATGTCCAGGCCCGCTTCGATGATGGCGGTGCAGACCAGCACGTCCACCTCGCCCCGCCAGAAGCGCACCATGACGCGCTCCAGCTCCCGCTCGGGCATCTGCCCGTGGGCCATGGCCACCCGGGCTTCGGGGGCCAGCCCCTGGACCCAGCGGGCCCAGGTGGACAGGTTTTGCACCCGGTTGTGCACGAAAAAGACCTGGCCCCGTCGGGCCAGTTCCCGGCGGATGGCCGCCTGCACCACCGGCGGCTCCGGCAGGCACAGGTAGGTGCGGATGGCGCGCCGGTTCTCCGGGGGGGTGTTGATGAGGCTCAATTCCCTGAGACCCGTGAGGGACAGCTGCAGCGTGCGGGGAATGGGGGTGGCGGTGAGGGTGAGGACGTCCACCGTCCTGCGCCATTGCTTCAGCTTCTCCTTCTGGCTGACGCCGAAGCGCTGCTCCTCGTCCACGATGATGAGGCCCAGGTCCTTGAACGCCACATCCTTGGAAAGGAGCCGGTGCGTGCCGATGACCACGTCCGCCTTGCCCTGGGCCAGTTCCGCCAGGATGCGCTTCTGCTCCATGGGCGACTTGAAGCGGGACAGCACCCGCACCTCCAGGGGGAAGTGGGCCAGGCGGCCGATGAAGGTGTCGTAGTGCTGCTCCGCCAGCACCGTGGTGGGCACCAGCACCGCCACCTGCTTGCCGTCCATGGCGGCCTTGAAGGAGGCCCGCAGGGCCACCTCGGTCTTGCCGTAGCCCACGTCGCCGCAGATGAGGCGGTCCATGGGCTGGTCGCTCATCATGTCGGCCAGCACCTCGGCCACGGCCTGGAGCTGGTCCGGCGTCTCTTCATAAGGGAACGTGGCCTCGAATTCCCGGAACAGGGGGTCAGGCGGTGAAAAACCGTGGCCGGGCAGCACCCGCCGGGCGGCGTAGAGCTCCACCAGCTCCCGGGCGATCTTTTCCACCGCCTTTTTGACCCGGCGCTTGGCCCGTTCCCAGGACTTGCCCCCCAGGCGGTCCACCTTGGGGGCCGCGCCCTCCACGCCCAGATACTTTTGCACCAGGTGGAGGCGGTCCACCGGCAGGAAGAGCCGGTCCCCGCCCTGGTATTCCAGCTCCAGGAAGTCGTTGACCTGGGGCCCCACGGTGAGCTTGACCAGCCCCCGGTAGAAGCCGATGCCGTGGTCCAGGTGGACGATGAGGTCCCCTTCGGCCAGGTCGTCCAGGGAGGTGAGCTGCTGCAGGGGGCGGACTTCCTTGCGCCGGCGTCCTTCGGGGCGGAAGCCCAGGGCCTCGTCTTCGGTGAGGACGATGACCCGGACGGCGGGCAGGCGGAAGCCCCCGGACAGCTCTCCCGGCGTGATGGCCACTCCCGGCCCGGCCTCCCAGGCGGGGTCCTCGTCCAGGTCGGCCTCCAGGCCCTCTTCCCGCAGCAGGCGGGCCAGGCGCTCGCCCCGGTGACGGTTCAGGGCCACCAGCACCGTCTGCCAGCCCTCCCGGCGCCAGCGCTCCAGGCGCTGGGCCAGGGCCGGGACCAGGCGGCCGTCCGCCTCCCCCGCGGCCGCCAGTTCCCGGGCCAGAGTGTCGTTTTTTTCCGTGCGGAAGGCAAAACGGCCGTCTCCATCCCCGCCCAGGGGGAGGACCCGGCATTGGAGCACGGGGAAGTCCCGGCGGCGGCTCTCCCAGGCTTCCTCATCCAGCCAGCCGGCGCCGTTGCCGTCGGCCTGCTCCGGGAGTCGGGCCAGTTCCCGCGCCAGGTTGACGGGGTCCCACTCCACCACCACCGCGCCGGGGGGCAGGTAGTCCCAGAAGGTGGCGGGGTCGGGGTAAAACTCATGCAGGTGGCGCTCCATGCCGGGAAAGTGGACGCCCTCCTGGACGAAGTGCCAGAACTGGGGGTCCTGGCGGCGGCGGCGGCCGCTCAGGGCGAACTCCCGGGCCGCCTCGTCCAGGATGATCTCGTGGGCCGGCAGCACCACCAGGTCCTGCAAACGCCCCTGGGAGCGCTGCGTGGCGGGGTCGAAGTGGCGCAGGGAGTCCGCTTCGTCGCCCACGAATTCCAGGCGCACCGGCTGCTCATAGAGCGGCGGAAACAGGTCGACGATGCCTCCCCGGACGCTGAATTCACCCCGCTCCTCCACCAGGGGACGGCGCTCGTAGCCGCCGGCCTGCAACTGCCGGAGAAAAAACTGCCGGTCCAACTCTTCCCCCTCCACCACGTAGAGGAAGGCGTCCCGGAGGCGTTGCCGGGGCGGCAGCTTTTCCCGCAGCGCGGCTGCCGGGGCCACCAGGAAGAGGGGCTCCGGCGCAGTGAGGGCCAGGTAGGCGGCGCCCACCCGGGCGGCGCTGACCTCGTGGTCCAGGTCCAGGGTGCGGAAGGGCAGGAGTTCGTGGGCCGGAAAACCCCGCAATCGGGACCAGCCCCCCGCCGCGGAAGGGGGCAGACCGCCCAGAAAGAACCGCAAATCCTTGAGAAAGCTCTCCTGGGCGGCGGCATCAGGGGTGACCAGGAGCAGGGTGCGCCCCAGCTTCCCGAACAGGCGGGCCAAGACGTAGGCCCCCGCCGCGGGGGTGAGGCCCTCCAGGGACAGCTCCCGCACTCCCGCCGCCAGGGCCGCGGCCACCTCCTGCCACCGGGCTCCCAAGTAAGTCAGTTTGTCCATAGGGAAAAAATCGGTTTATAACCTCCGGGCCTGACGCGCGTCTCTCCCCCCTCACCCCGGCCCTCTGCCCCCGCCGGGGGAGAGGGAGTTTCAGAACATGCCAAGCCTTTTCTTCTCTCCCCTGATGGGATGAGCATTACCCCATAAGTGTTGGGGAAGGGATAAAGAGCAACCTAAGCCTCGTTCCCAAGCTCCTGCTTGGGAACGCACTTGCCCCCGAAGCTCCTGCTTCGGACAACACCTGTAGCCCGACCGGAGCCCCGTAACATGAATGCGGCGGGCAGAGCCCGCGCTACCTATCAAGTTCCCAGGTTTAGCTTGGGAACCAGGTGAAAAAAGGCATTTGTTTAAAATTATCGTTTACCTCAGTATTTTGCAAGATGGGGGCCGGCAGGGGCGGCGCCGCGGCGCTCGGCAAGATTTTCCCCCCAGGGCCGCCGGGGAGGGAGGGTTGTTTTGACAAAGATGCTGATATTGCTTGACAAAAATTTATGGCACCGCCTTTGCAAATTTGTCAGACAACGCCCGAGGTCCCGGCCGGACAAACGGCCCGGGGAGAGGACGATATGAACATCGGTTGGAACATGGCGGCCTATATGGGGGTGCGGGCCACCAAGGAACTGGACGCGGTGAGCCACAACCTGGCCAACGCCAGCACCGCCGGTTTCAAACGGCAACTCCTGCACCAGTGGCGGCTTCAGGTCCCGGAACCCGGGCCTCCGGGGGGCCAGCGCCCGGCCGCCTATGTGGACGTGCTGCGCCGGGACTTCAGTCAGGGGGCCCTGCACAACACCGAGAATGAGACGGACCTGGCCATCCAGGGATCGGGCTTCTTCAAGGTGGAGACGCCCCGGGGGGTGCGCTACACCCGCCACGGCTGTTTCCAGCTCAACGCCGAAAAACAGCTCGTCACCCGGGAGGGCTACCCCGTGCTGGGGAGCAACGGCCCCATCGCCCTGGACAGCATCGACCAGAAATTTTCCATTGACCAGGAGGGCGGCGTGCATCTGGACGGCTCCATCAGCGGACAGCTCAGCGTGGTGGATTTCCCCCATCTCCAGGGGCTCAGGGCCGAAGGGCGGAACTATTTCGCCGCCAACGCGGACTCGGGAGAGGAGACCCCGGCCCAGGGAGCCCGGGTGCTCCAGGGCGCGGTGGAGGAAAGCAACGTGGACCAGGTGGCCGAGGCGGTGGCCCTCATCGACATCCAGCGCAGCTTCGAAGCCTATCTCAAGGTGTTGGACACCTTCACCGAGGCCGACCGCAAAATGGTGGATGAGGTCGGACGCACCGCCTGAGAAGGAGGGGCAAGAGCATGTTTCGCGGCATGTTTTCGGCGGCCACCGGCATGGGGGCCCAGCAACTGCGGCTGGACATCATCGCCAACAACCTGGCCAACGTCAACACCACCGGCTTTAAAAAGAGCCGGGGCGACTTCGAGGACCTGGTCTACCAGACCATCCGCCAGGCCGGGGGCGAGCTCCCTTCGGGGGGTCAGGTCCCCACCAGCCTCCAGGTGGGTCTGGGGGTCAGGCCGGTGGGCATCTCCAAGATCTTTTCCCAGGGCGACTACGTGCACACGGAAAACGAGCTGGACCTAGCCATCGAAGGCAAGGGGTTCTTCAAGGTGATAAGCAACAGCATCGATTATTACACCCGGGCCGGGTCCTTCAAGATCGACAAGGACGGCTTCGTCACCACCCCCAACGGCGACCGGCTCCAGCCCGAATTCAGCGTGCCCCAGCAGACGGTGTACCTTTCGGTGGACACCAGCGGCAACATCACCTGTTTCGGGCCCGACAATAAATCGCTCGCCACCACCAAGGTCACCCTGTACACCTTCCCCAACCAGGCGGGCCTGAGCAACGTGGGCCGCAACCTCTTCCAGGAGACCGAGGCCTCGGGCAGCCCCATCGAAGGCCAGCCCGGCATCGACGGCGTGGGCACCATCGCCCAGGGCTACCTGGAGGTCTCCAACGTCAACGTGGTGGAGGAAATGGTGAACATGATCATCGCCCAGCGGGCCTACGAACTCAATTCCAAGGCCATCCAGACCGCGGACGCCATGATGGAGCGGGCTTATCACCTGAAGACTTAGGCAGGTTTCAGGTGCCAGGTGTCAGGTGTCAGAGGAGGTGAAACGAGCATGTTGTCAGGTGCCAGGCGTCATACGCGGCTCGTGTTCTGGTTGGTGCTGCTCCTCCTGATTTCGGGGGCGCCGGCGCCGGTGCGGGCGGCCGCGGCCGACCCGGTCCCTGCGGCGGTGCTGTTCCGGGCCCAGGCCCAGGTGGCCGGCGACTACATCACCCTGGCCCACTTGGCCGCGCTGCCCCCCGACCTGCAGCAGAAGTGCGGCCAGGCCCTGGTCTGGAGCGCCCCGCCGCCGGGCCAGGTCTACACCCTGACCAGGGAATTTCTGGAGTACCGCCTGGGCCAGTTGGGCCTGGCCGACCTCCTGGAGCTGGGAGCCCTGCCCGCGGCCATCCAGGTGCAGCAGACCGGGGTGCTCCTTTCCGGGGAGGAGGTAGCCGGGGCTTACCGGCGCTTCGTCAAGGAGCGCAGCCAGTGGCCGGCGGCCAACCTGCACATCCAGGTCTTTCCCCTGGAGGAGCCCGTCATCCTGCCCGACCACCAGGTCACCCTGGAGTTTCTCCCCCCCAAAGGCGGCCGCTTCCTGGGCGAAGTGCCTCTGGAGCTGGTCATCCTGCGCCGGGGGCAGCCTCTCAAGCGCCTCAAGGTCTGCGGCAAGGTGACCCTGGAGCGGCAGGTGGTCTGCGCCACGCGGCCCCTCAAACCCCGGGACGTCATCGCCGCGGAGGACGTGCAGCTCCTGAAGCGGGAAATCAGCGACCCCGGCGCCAATGACTTCTTCGTCAGCCTGGACCAGGTGGTGGGCCAAACCGCGGGCAGGCCCGTGGGCCCCCAGGAGATCATCACCAGCCGGCACCTGAGCCGGACCCCGGTAATCAAGCGGGGCGACGAGGTGACGGTGATCCTGGACCAGGACGGCCTGGTCATCTCCACCAAGGGCCTGGCCCGGGAGGAAGGCTACCTGGGCCGGCCCATCCGCATGCTCAACCCCAGGAGCAAAAAGGAGTTCACCGCCCAGGTGGTGGACGCCAAGACGGTGCAGGTGAAACTATGAGAAACCTGACTGTCTCCCTCCTGTGGCTGGCCCTGGCTCTGGCCCTCGCCGGCTGCGCCCGGGGGACCGCCTGTCCCCAGGCGGCGGCGCCCATCGCGGCGGCGCCCCTGCCCCCCACGGCGCCGCCCGAGGAGGGCTCCCTGTGGAGCCCCCGCCAACCCCACGGCCTGGTGGCCGACCACCGGGCCGCCAACGTGGGCGACCTGGTCACCATCAGCATCACCGAGTCCGCCAAGGGAAGCGGCATCGCCACCACCCAGACCAGCAAAACCTCGGGCGTCAAGGTGAGCATCGGCTCGCTGTTCGGCCTGAGCTTCCCCATGAAGTCCTTTACCGACCAGGAAGCCCAGACGGAAACCGCTCTGGAAACGGCGGTGGGCAACACCTCCAAGGGCGAAGGCAAGACCGAGCGCCAGAGCACCTTCACCACCTATCTCAGCGCCCGAGTGATCCAGGTGCTGCCCAACCAGCACCTGGTGGTCCAGGGCAGGAGGCACCTGCGCATCAACAACGAAACCGAGGTGGTCACCCTGACCGGCATCGTGCGGCCCCAGGACATCGACCGCAACAACGTGGTGCCTTCCACCAAGCTGGCCGAAGCCAAACTGGACTACTCCGGTGTGGGCGTGGTGTCGGACAAGCAGCGCCAGGGTTGGGCGGTGCGGCTCTTCGACCATCTCTGGCCCTTTTAAGAGGGGATGAACCATGACCCCCGGGATCAAACGCCGCCGACCCGCAGCCATCCTGACGGCCCTGACCGGTCTGGTGATCCTGTCCGGTCTCGGGGCCGGTCCGGTCCAGGCCATCCGCCTCAAGGACATCGCCTCCTTCAAAGGCGTGCGGCCCAACCAGCTCATCGGCAACGGCCTGGTGGTGGGCCTGAACGGCACCGGCGACGGCACCAACGTGGACTTCAACACCCAGGAACTGGCCAATTACCTTCAGCAACTGGGCGTCAGCGCCCTCCGGGACAAACTCAAGGTGAAGAACATCGCCGCGGTGGCGGTCACCGCAGTGTTGCCGGCCTTCGCCCGAGTGGGCTCCCGCATCGACGTCCTGGTCTCCTCCCTGGGGGACGCCAAAAGCCTCCAGGGCGGCACCTTGTTGCTCACTCCCTTGAAGGGGGTGGACGGCCAGGTCTATGCTTTGGCCCAGGGGCCTCTGACGGTGGGCGGCTTTGCCGCCAGCGGGCAGGCCGGGGGCGGGGTGACCAAGAACCATCCCACCGCCGGCCGCATCGCCAACGGCGCCACGGTGGAAAAGGAGGTGCCCCTGGACCTCCTGGGCAAGGATGAATTCACCCTCACCCTCCACGACGCCGACTTCACCACCTCCCAGCGGGCGGTGGCCGCCATCAACCGGCTCCTGAAGGGCAATTATGCCATCAGCCGGGACGGCGGCACCATCATCGTCAAACTGCCTCCGGGGTACAAGGACCGCATCGTGCCGCTGTTGGCCACCCTGGAAAACCTGGAGGTCATCCCTGATGCGGTGGCCAAGGTGGTCATCGACGAGAAGAACGGCACCGTGGTCATGGGGGCCAACGTCCGCCTCGCCACCGTGGCCATCGCCCACGGCAACCTCATGGTGACGGTGAAGGAACGGCCCCGGGTCTCCCAGCCCCTGCCTTTTTCCCAGGGCCAGACCACGGTGGTGCCCGATACCAGCATCACCGTCCAGGAAGGGGAAAAGCGGCTCATGGTGCTTCCTGAAGGGGTGAGCATCGGCCAGGTGGTGCAGGCCTTGAACGCCATCGGCGTCACCCCCCGGGACCTCATCTCCATCCTCCAGGCCATCAAAGCCGCGGGGGCGCTGCAAGCCGAACTGGAAGTCATCTGAGGAGACCGACCATGCCCGCACACACCGGCGCCCCGGCTTCTGGCCCCCTGGGAGCGGGGGGCCTGAGTCCTTACCTGAACGACCTGGGGAAGATGACGCCCTCCCAGGTCCCCAGGCTGGCGGTGGAAGCCGAATCCCTCTTCCTGGGCCAGCTTCTGGAGCAGATGCGGAAGGCCATGGTGCACAGCGTCAACCGACGACAGGGCGCCCGGGCATACCAGAGTCTGGCTGACCAGCATTTCGCCCGGGCCCTGGCTGCGGCGGGAGGCCTGGGGTTGGGGCGCAAGATTGCTGACGATCTGGCGCCGCGTCTCGCGGCCCAGGGGGAGGAGGTGCAGAATGGAGGCAAGGGAACAGGTGCACGGAGCCGAAACCGCTCTGCAGAAGCAGATCCGCCTGCACCAGGAACTGCTGGAGTGCCTGGAGAAAGAACGGCAGGCCCTGGTGGCGGGACAGGAGGAGGCCATCCTCTCCCTGGCGGCCGAGAAGAGCGGCATCCTGGCGCAACTGCACCGGCTGGCTGAAGCGGGGGAGACGGAGGCCTCCCCGGAAGGCGACCGCGCCCGCCTGCAAGGCCTCCGGCGCCGGGTGGCCCAGGCCCATAGCCGCAACCACCTCCTCATCGCCGCCTCCTTGGCGTTGATACAGCAATTCCTGGGACAATTCCAGCCCCCCGGGGCCGGCACCTACCAACCTTCCGGCCAGGTGGCGGGGACTACGGGGGCGGTGCTTTTTGAACGGCAGGCCTGAGGGAAGGCCGGGGGAACGGGGACTCCCGTGTCCCAGGCATCTTGCCTGTGAATTGCTAACCCCACACCCCCCTGCCAACCCCCTTTATGGGGGGCCGGGGAAGGCAGGGCCTGCGGCTCCGACTTCCCCGGCCCATAACCAAGCTATATGGGATGGGGGGAGGGGGTGTGGGGGAGGGGGCAAGGGGCTGTGACCCTTGGCCCCCTCCCCCGCCAACTTCTTTTCTAACAGGGGGCCCTTATGTCCGGCATTACCGCCATTCTGGATATCGCCGCCCGGTCGCTGTTGGCCGCGCAGTTGGGTGTGGAGGTCTCCAGCAACAACGTCAGCAACGTCAACACCCCGGGTTATTGCCGCCAGCGGGTCTTACTGGAAACCACCTATCCCGTCGTTTCGGACTTCGGTCCCTTGGGCCGGGGCGTGCAGGTGGGGGGGATTGAACGCGCCTTCGACCCCTTCATCACCGCCCGCCTGGATGAAAAAACCTGCACGCTGTCGGAATTAAAAGCCCGTCTCGAGGTTTTGGAGCGGCTGGCCAGCCTCTTCAACGAAACCCAGAATCAGGGGATGAACGACATCCTCTCGTCTTTCTGGGGCGCCTGGGGCGATCTGGCGGACAACCCGGCCGGCTCGGGAGAGCGCCAGGCCCTGCTGCAGCAGGCCGTGAATCTCTGTCAGGCCTTCAACCTGCGGGCCGACCAGCTCAGCCGGGAACGCCTGGCCCTCACCCAGCAAATCCGGCCCGTCCTGACCCAGATCAACGACCTGAGCGCCCGCATCGCCGGTCTCACCCAAGAAATCACCGAAACGGAAGCCAACGGCAAGACCGCCAACGACCTGCGGGACCAGCGCCAATTAGCCATTCACCAGCTCTCACAGCTGGTGGGCGTCCGCTGCTACACCGTCGGGGACGGAGTCGTCAACGTCACCCTGAACAACGGCCTGCCCCTGGTCCAGGGAATCATGGCCTTTGAACTGGATTTCCACATCACCCCGGCGGATACCGTGGCCGTCCTCTGGAAAGGACCGGGCGGGGTGGAGGAGAACATTACCGGGGAGCTATCGGGGGGCAAACTGGCCGGGCTGGTCCAGGGGCGGGATCAGATCATCCCCCGATACCAGGAGATGCTGGACAACCTGGCCAGAGACATGATCTTCGCCGTCAATGCCCGGCACAGCCAGGGGGTGGGGCTCCGCTTCTTCTCCGACGCCACCGGCGCCTATGCCGTCAATGGGGCCGCCGACCCCCTCAATGCCGCCGGGCTGCCCTTCGGCGACCGCATCACCACCGGCAGCTTCCAGATTCACGTGGACCGGGACGGCGCTCACCTGGCCTCGGGAACCATCAACGTGACGCCAACTATGACACTTAACGACCTGGTGAACGCCATCAACACCCATGCTGCCATCGGCCCCTATGTAACCGCCAGCATTGACGGCAACCGTCTGAAAATAGATGCGAATCTGGCCTCAGACTCCTTCGCTTTCGCCCAGGATACCAGCAACCTCCTGGCAAGCTTGGGTGTCAACACCTTCTTCACCGGCGATAAAGCCTATACTTTGGCGGTAAATCCTTGGGTGTCCGAGTCCCCCGACCTCATCGCCGCCGGCCTGATCGACCCCCTTACCGGGGCCCATGCCGTGGGCGACAACCGCAATGCCTTGCTGCTGGCCGACCTGGAGGACGCCGCCGTCACCGCCGACGGACGGACCATCGGCCAGGCCCTCCTGCAGATGGTGACCGACCTGGGACTGCAGACGGAACAAACCGGCCGGAATCGGCAATTCTTTCAGGATTTGGTGGAACAGCTGACCCGATTGCGGGACAGCGTCTCCGCCGTTTCCCTGGATGAAGAAATGACCAACCTGATCAAATTCCAGCGGGCCTATCAGGCCGCCGCTCGGTTGGTCACCGTGGCCGAGGAAATGTACCGGACTTTGCTTACCCTCAAACAATGAGGAGGACAGGCCATGAGGGTCTCCACTCCCACCATGTTTCAAAATATTGAGTGGAACTTGCAGCGTTTGGCAGGAGAATTGCAAAGAGTTAATCAAAGCATTTCTTCCGGGAGAAAGTATCAGAGCATCGCCGACCAGCCGGTGGAAGTGGGGGCCATCCTGGGCCTGGAGAGTGAAACGCGGCAGGTGACGCAGTGGCAGCGCAATCTGGAAACTGCGGGCCAATGGCTGGGCGTCACCGAATCCACCCTCCGCCAGGTGGAGGAAATCGTCCGGGCCGCCATGACCCTGGCCAACCAGATGGCCACCGGCACCTACAACGCCCAGCAGCGCCAGGCTGCGGCCCAACAGGTGCAGGGGTTCATCGATGCCGCGGTGCGCCTGGGCAATACCCGTTTCCGGGGTAATTATATCCTCAGCGGGTACCGCATCGACACGGCGCCCTTTGCCCCGGCCGGCTGGGAGATCCAGCCGCCGAACCTGAAGCTGCAGCCGGGCTCAACCGGGGCGGCTGCCTCGGGGGGCGTCTTCACGGGAACCGCCGGCCGCACCTATGTGGTGGAAATCGTCAGCGGCGGCGGGGCGGGCGTGGGAACCTACCGGGTGACCCAGGACGGCGGCACGACCTGGACCGACCCGGCCCTCATCCCCCCAGGGCCGGTGGCCATCGGCAGCGACGGGGTGGAAGTCACCTTCAGCGGCGCCTGGGTGGCCGGAGACCGCTACAGCGTCTCCGTCTACCAGCCGATACGCTACCAGGGGGATGAGCACATCCTGGAAATCGGCCTGGGGTTTAACAACCGCCTGGCCGTCAGCGAGGTGGGGGGACAGGTTCTGGGAGGTCAGGGAGGAAGCGGTGATCTTTTCCGGATGCTGGCCGACCTGAAAACCAGCCTGGAGGCCGACGATGCGGCAGAGGTGGGGAGCGCCCTGGAAAGCTTGAGAACCTATCAGGGGCGCTTGACCTCCACGCTGGCCGGATTGGGGACCTCTCTGGACCAGGTGGAAACGAACCAGATGGTCTTCGACAACCTGAAATTTCAACTGGTGACGGCCTTGAGCAAGAAGGGAGACACCGACCTGGTGGAGGCGGTCAACCTCCTGAAAAGCCTGGAGGTGGCTTATCAGGGGGCCTTGCTGGCCTCCACCAAGGTCATGGGCACGAGCCTGCTGGATTATCTTGACTGAGCCAGGCAGGCCCCGGGAAGGTAGCATTGCTGATCCTCACAAGAAAGTCCGGCGAAGGCCTGTTCATCGGGGATGACATTCGCATCACCGTGGTGGAAATCCGGGGAAAACAAATCCGCCTGGGCATCGAGGCGCCGTCAGAGGTGGTAATTCTGCGGGAAGAAGTTTTTCTGCGCATCCGCGAGCAGAACCTCCAGGCTGCCGGCGTCCAGGAATCAGACGTGCAGGAGATTGCCCGGCTGTGGAGGAAGAAGTAACGTCATGACTCCCGATCCCAAACAGCAAACGTCCGAATCTCCGGGGCTCTCGGTAACCACCCGCAATTTCGGGACCATCACCGTCCGGCCGGAGCAGGTCCTCACGTTTAGCCCCGGTCTTTTGGGCTTTCCGGATTTGCACCGCTTCGTCCTCATCGAACACCATCAGGAATCCCCCTTCCTCTGGCTGCAATGTCTGGATAATCCGGACCTGGCCTTTGTGGTGGTGGATCCCGCGGCCGTGGTGTCCGGCTACCATGTGACCCTGTCGCCCGAGGTTCAAAGGGAATTGGGGGCGGAAGACCCGCAGGAGCTCAACTTCCTGGTCATCCTCACCATTCCTCCGGGGCGGCCCCGGGATATCACGGCCAACCTGATGGGACCGTTGGTCATCAACCTCAAACAGCGGCAGGGGAGGCAACTGGTGGTCGACCAGCCCCAATATTCGCACAAACATCGACTCCTGCCCCCGGAGGAATGATGCCGACCGGTGGCGCACGCGCCTCCGGCTCAAGCGCCGCTCCTGCAAAGGTTGGAATCTGTCGCTCAGGTCCAAGAAATCGGGGCTTTCGGGCAGGCCCTTGCAGTCGGCCCCCTACCGCCAAAGACCCGGCCGCACCGTAAGGGATGCCTCACCCTCAAGATAAATGTTTACGCCGGCATATTTTTGGATTATCCTAAAATTGTCGGAGCGTTGTTGAACGATCAAGGTCTTGCAGGCCCTGCTTTTCAGGCCCGCCCTAAGGCGCCGGGCGGTTGGGGGAAGGGGGCTTCGAGAATTGCCGTCCCGCCGCACATCGGGCCGTTGAGCACCAGGACCGGAAAATTTCCGGACGCGGGCGCACCTCCCAATTTCTTCGGTTGTTTACATCCACAGCCTTTGAATAACCCTTGACCATTAACCCGGTCGTCGAGGAAGCCAGTGCTCTCACCCATATCGACGCAGGCGGCCCCGGGGAACTGAACCGGAGCGGAGGCGGCGCCTGCCTGATGGAGCAACGGTGCCAGGGCGCAGAACCGGGCCGCATCACCCGGCGCCTCCCCCTTGGTCCCTGAAAATGCCGGACCGCAAACCACCGAGGCCCAAAGTCCCGGCACCCCGGGGGCGGGGGCCGGGGAAGATCTGGAAAAAGCCCGCGGCTCCTGCCAGGTCGTTTTTTCCGGTCACCCTAAGCGAGAGGCGCCGGCCGGACCGAAAGGAAGGGATGATGAAGACTCTTGCCTTCGCTGCGGCGATCCTGGCTCTTCTGGTGGTTGCCGGTCCCGTGGGCGCGGCCGCCCGGGCGCCGGTGGTCACCGCGAAGTTGGGCAAGCCCCCGGACAGCAATGATTACGCCCCCTGTTCCCTGGGCTGCGCCATCGGCTGGGAAACCACGGCTTCGTCCCACCTCCCGCCCCAGGGCCGCAACCGCTACGACGCCAAAAGGATTGACGACGGCCTGGTCAACACCGCCTGGGTGGAGGGGCGGCCGGGCCACGGCATCGGCGAAACGGTGACCTACACCTTTACCCCGGCGCTTTTCGGCGAGCGTGAGAAAATCAATTTCAGCGGCTTTTATGTGATCAACGGCTACTGCAAGAACCCCAAAACCTGGCGGGAAAACTCCCGGGTGAAAAGGGTCCTGATCTCTTACAATAACCAGCCGTTATGTGAAGCCATCCTGCATGACTCCATGAACGTGCAGTTCATCCATCTGAAGACGGTCTGGCTCCGCCCCGGCGACATCGTCACCGTCACCATCCTGGCGGTCTACCCGGGCGACAAATACCAGGACACGGCCATCTCCGAAATGGCGCCCCTGGGGGCGCATTAAGTTGCTATAGGGCGGTCTCCGCCCGCCGGAGAACCTGGCCGGCGAAGCCCTCTTTCCATAACTGAGGAAGAAATCAATGGGGCAAGCCACAGATGAACTGTTCCACAAGGTCAGGACCATTGCCGCGGGACCTCATGGCGACCTCCTGCGAGATTTCATTGATCTTCTGTATGAACGGCAGGAGGAGTATTTCTCGCCGGAGGACCTGGCTGCCATTCAGGAAGGGATGGCGCAAATCGAACGGGGTGAGAAAGTCTCCTGGGAGGAACTGAAAAGGGAACTGGGCTGGTGAACTGGCGGCCTGATTTCCGTACATGCCCAGGCCCAGCTTGGCTTAACGGCATGTTCGCAAGAACCATGCGGGAGCGATAAGAGAGAATCTTTCTTGAAGCCTTTGCGGGTTCAGGAAAAAAGTCACCCCATAAGCCCATGACCACCTCACCCAGCCACCGGAAGGCGTTGCTCTTGATCCTGCTGACCTGCGGCGCCTACCTTGGTTTCGTCTTCCTGACAGACTGGCAGGGTTACACCTTGGTCGCAGATCCCAGGGGTATGGGTGGTGGCGCCTGGTGCGCCTGGCAACCGTGACCTTGTGGCTTGCGGGCGCCGGGGTGCTCCTGGGTGTGCGCCGCGCTCCGGTCAACTGGCGCAGCTTGGCGTCTGCCTTGGCTGCTGCCTGCGGCCTGGCGGTCATCTTCTCAATCTGGCTGGTGCACCAGAACATGAATCACCTGGCCATCGCGGGGACCATCGTTTTTTACGGCATGGTGTCAGGGCTGTTGTGCCTGACCGTCCAGAAGCTAAAAATTGCAGGCGTTGTCGGCCTGCTGCTCTTCCTGGATCAGTTTCTGGTTGATGCCACGGCCCACATGTTTTCGGGGGTATTTCGGTTTCATTGAGTTGGGAACAGAGAGAAAATCCCGATATGTCCGAAGATATTGCCTGCTCTCCAGATGTGCCCAAGCAGAGCCTGGGCCGAAAATTGCGTTCCCAAGTACAACTTGGGAACGAGGATGAGAAAAATTCGAGTAATCTCAAAGGAGCAAGGATATGTATGTGTTCAGGATGACGATGGTGATAGCTTTATTCTGCTTACTTTTTCTTAATTCTCTCATTCAGGCCCAAAGTAATAACAATATGGAGGCCAAGGAAATTTGGAACGCTATAGAATTGTTTCATAAAAACAGGAAGTCTCCTTCTGACGAAATTGCTTGGCTTAAAAAACATTGTACACTTATTTGGACTCATAAATATAATGATTATGCCAGGGTTTACTCACAGATGAAAAAAGAGTATCAGAATATGGCGGAAGGCGCCATTTACATTTTAAAAAAATCGAGAGGAAATTGGCATGTTTTAGAATATGGTGGTGCGTTAACGGATGAAGAATTTAGGGAGAGAGTTCCACAATTGTTTGAAAAGAAATTCGAGGTTAATATTCAGTTGGTTATCCCATGAATGAAGGGAAATAAACGACATCCTCATCCATTGGTCCAGCCTTACCATCGCCGCCTTGGAAAACGTGAAATGAAGTCGTGTTAAAAATCGCTCTCACCGGGGGCGCGGGTTCCGGCAAATCCACCGTGGCCCGCATGTTGGCCCAGTTGGGGGCCGTGGTCCTGGACGCGGACCGGGCCGCCCGGGAGGTGGTGCGGGTGGGGGAGCCCGCCTGGGAGGGGTTGCGCCGGGAGTTCGGGACGGAGTATTTTACAAAAGACGGGGAGCTGGACCGGCCGCGCCTGGCCCGCCTGGCCTTTGCCGACCACGAAGCCCGGCGGCGCCTGAACGCCATCCTCCATCCCGCGGTGACCCATTATTTGGCCCGGCGGCTCGCCGAACTGGCGGCCCAGGGCGTCGGCTTGGTCATCGTGGAAGTGCCGCTGCTCTTTGAGGTGGGTCTGGAGGGCGCCTATGACCGGGTCATCGTGGTCTATGCCGGGCCCGAGGACCAGGAAGCGCGCCTGGCCGCCCGGGACCGGCGGCCCCCGGAGGAGATCGCCGGCATCCTGGCGGCCCAGTGGCCCCTGACCGAAAAGCGCGACCGGGCCGACTACGTGGTGGACAACCGGGGTGCGGAGGCGGACACCCGCCGCCAGGTGGAAAACATCTGGAGGGACCTCCGAAAATTGTTGACAAGGGAAAAGAAAAAGGATAGCGTTCCTGGGAATCTCTCCTCAAGTAACGTCGGTCTCGGGCCGAAACAATAGTACATGCAGAATCCCTTACCTTCCCCTGGAAATCATACGTAGCAACCTTTTCCAAACGGTTAGCTTTGACGCGGCTTTAAATGGCGACCCCCGATAACGATCAGGCCCTGCCCTTGATTACGTGATCCAGCCGAAACCATAGTACGGGCGCGGCCCGGCGCATTGGGCACCTTATCCGCCAATCCCCCGTCGCGCATTACGAGGCAATTATGAATCTGTCGGAATTGAAACACAAGAGAATCAACGAACTGGCGGCCCTGGCCCGGGACCTGAACGTGGAAGGGGCCAGCGGTCTTCGCAAGCAGGAACTCATCTTCGCCATCCTGCAGGCCCAGGTGGAAAAGAACGGCGTCATTTCCGGGGGCGGGGTGTTGGAGATTTTGCCGGACGGCTTCGGGTTTCTGCGCGCCCCGGATTACAATTATTTGCCCGGGCCCGACGACATCTACGTTTCGCCGTCGCAGATCCGCCGCTTCAACCTGCGCACCGGCGACACCATCGCCGGGCAGATCCGGCCGCCCAAGGAGGGGGAGCGCTACTTCGCCCTGCTCAAGGTGGAGACGGTCAATTATGAAGACCCGGCCCTGGCCCGGGACAAGATCCTTTTCGACAACCTAACGCCCCTCTATCCCGACCGGCGTCTCAAGCTGGAAACCGATGCGGACAATTTTTCGGCCCGGGTGATGGACCTGATGACCCCCATCGGCACGGGCCAGCGGGGCCTTATCGTCGCCGCCCCCCGCACCGGCAAGACCATGCTGCTGCAAAACATCGCCAACAGCATCGCCCGCAACCACGAAGAGGTGGTGCTCATCGTGCTGCTCATCGACGAGCGCCCGGAAGAAGTGACGGACATGGAGCGCAGCGTCAGGGCCGAGGTCATCAGCTCCACCTTTGACGAGCCGCCCCAACGGCACATCCAGGTGGCGGAGATGGTGCTGGAGAAGGCCAAGCGCCTGGTGGAGCACAAGCGGGACGTGGTCATCCTGCTGGACTCCATCACCCGCCTGGCCCGGGCCTACAACACGGTGGTGCCGGCCAGCGGCAAGATCCTTTCGGGCGGCCTGGACGCCAACGCCCTGCAGCGGCCCAAGCGCTTTTTCGGCGCGGCCCGCAACATCGAAGAGGGGGGCAGCCTCACCATCATCGCCACCGCCCTGGTGGACACGGGCAGCCGCATGGACGAAGTCATCTTTGAGGAATTCAAGGGCACCGGCAACATGGAGATTCACCTGGACCGGAAGCTCACCGAGAAGCGCATCTTCCCCTCCATCAACATCAACGCCTCGGGCACCCGGAAAGAAGAGCTGCTGCTGCCGCCCGACGACCTGAACCGCATCTGGATCCTGCGGAAGCTGCTGTCCCCCCTGAGCCCCGTGGACAGCATGGAATTTCTCCTGGAAAAGCTCAAAGGCACCCGCAACAACGCTGAATTTCTGGCTTCCATGAATCGGTAGGGATACTTTCGCCGGCAGGAAGGTTCAAGCAGGCCCATTCCCACCAAAGCTCTGCACCGTGGCGCCGGGTCAGGGCCGGGGGTCGTTTTGCCGTCGATGTACGTAAAGCCCCCCTTGGTCTTCAGCGCCTGCCTGGACGGGCCGCCGGCCCTCCGGCACTTCCCCCCGGAAAAGGTTCTTTTCACCCTGGTCCCCGCCAATCTGCTTGACAGAAAAATGCAGGGGTCATAGTCTGGGAGAAACATCTCCGGACAAGGGCTAAGCTCGCCGGGCATCATCCTCCCGTTCCAGGAGGCCGCCATGGAAATTCCTGCTCTCGACGCGGTAACCGTTGAAGTCTTGGTGGACAACTTTTACGACGTATTTGAACCCTCCCGCCCTGGTTTGGTGGAGCGGGTGGTGCCCGGGCGCCTGAAGAAGCCCCTGGTGGCCGCCCACGGCCTGGCCTTTTGGATCGGCATGACCCAAAACGGGCGGGAAACCCGCATCCTGCTGGACGCCGCCAACTCACCCCTGCCCCTGCTCAACAACCTGGAGGCCCTGGAGCACGACCTGGGCCAGGTGGACGCCCTGGTTTTGAGCCACGGGCATCCGGACCACTTCGGAGGTCTGGTGGAAATTCTGCGCCACCGCCCTCAGTTGCCGGTTTACCTGCACCAGGACTGTTTCCACCCGAAACTGCTCATCACCCCCCGGGGGCGGGTCGGCCCCTGGCAGGTGGTGCGGGAGGAGCTGGTCCAAAACGGAGCCCAGCTGCATGAAAACCGGGGGCCGGCCGTGGTTCTGGGCCAGGCTCTGCTCACCGGCACGGTGGAGGGCGTCACCGATTATGAGAAGGGCCTGCCCGGGGCCAAGCGGGTGGTGGAGGGCGCGGAGGAGAACGATCCCTTCACCGACGAGCAGCCCCTGGTGATGCACGTCAAGGGGCGGGGCCTGGTGGTGGTGGGCGGCTGCTCCCATCCCGGCATCATCAACATGGTGCAATTTGCCCGCAAGCTCACCGGCGTGGACCGGGTGGCCGCGGTGGCGGGCGGCTTCCACCTCACGGCCGGCGGCGATGAGCTGATTCAAAAGACCATCGCCGGGCTGGTAGACCTGAACCCGGAAATGGTGCTGGCGGGCCACTGCACCGGCTTCCGGGCCCTCACCCGGTTGGCCCTGGCCATGCCTGACAACTTCATGGTGAGTTGTGTAGGTACCCGTCTCATCGTCGATGGCAGGTCCGGCACAGCCTGAGACGGCGGAAAAGATGCTTTTTGGCGGAAGGGGGCAGGGAGACGGGCCCCCTGCACTGATGCGCAATTCGTGAGCAGAAGCGGCGTGGACCACCATCACCCTGCCCAAGACCCTTTGCTCCAGGGTCTGGAGATTCCGCCGGCCTGGGAGGAAGCCGCCCGCCTCTTTCTGAAGCGGGGCGGCATTACAATGGTGCTGGGGGCGGGGGATACGGGCAAGAGCACCCTCTGCCGCTACTTGGTGGACCGCGCCTTTCGAGCTGGAGAGGCGACGGCCCTGGTGGACCTGGACCTGGGTCAGTCGCACCTGGGCCCGCCCGCCGCCCTGGGATTGGCCCTCTTTCCCCCCCTGTTCCCCGGGGACGCCCCCATCTTTCCGCATGCCCTGGTCTTTGTGGGTCAGACCTCCCCCGCCGGGGCCGTCCTGGAGGTGGTGGTGGGCTGCCGGGTCCTGGTGGACCGGGCCCAGGAGCAAGGGGTGAGCCGGGTGGTGGTGAACACCAGCGGCTTTGTCTATGGGGGTGCGGCCCTGCGGCTGAAACGGGCTCAACTGGAGCTGCTGCGCCCCCGCCTGCTGCTGGCCCTGGCCCGGGGCGGAGAGCTCGCCCCCCTGATGGACCACCTCACCGGCGGCGACCCGGCGGCGTGCATGCTTCTGCCCGTATCCTCCCGGGCAGTGCGGAAAACCATGGAAGAGCGCCGCTGGAACCGGGAGGCTCGCTTTCAGCGCTTCTTCGAGCCGGCCCGGCCTCTCACCCTGCCGCTGGCCCAGGTGCGCTGGCAGGGTCTTCCCTGGGGCCGGGGGGCGCCCCTGGACGGTCCTGCCCTGGAGAGCTGGACGCAGCGATTAGGCACCCCAGTCTTTTATGGGGAAACCAGCCCGTCCCGCACCGTGCTCCTGGTGAAGAGCCCCGTCCTCGCCCCGCCGCTGCCGCCGCCGGCGGCGCCGGTCCACTGCCTCTCCTGGCCGTCCCTCAAATGGCGTCTGCTGGGCCTCCAGGACCAACTCCACCGCACCCTGTCCCTGGGCCTCCTGTTTCCTTCCCCCTGGCGGGAGGGCGCCGTCACGATCTGGACGCCCCTTGACCCTGGACTGACTTCTCAGGTGCGCTGCCTCAAAGTGGGCAAAATGCGGGTCAGCCCGGCGGGGCGGGAACTCCAGTGACTCCGGGGGCGGAACCGCCAGGGGTGAAGAGATCGGCCCCTTTTCCGAGCTTGAAAGAATAAAAATTCGTGTTAATAACTTTCCAGCAAGCGCCATCTAAGCTAGTGCAAGCCCGGTTCTGCCCCCGCCCTGGGGACGGCCGGACCACACAGGAGGATCGCATCAGTTTGTTGTCATCTAAGGAGAGTTCTATGAGATTGAGGCGTCATTTTGCGGTGATGTTGGCCGCCTTGAGCCTGCTCTTCCTCCTGGGCGGGACCCCCTTCTCGCCCCGGCCGGCTCAGGCCTCCACGGAGGATGCGGCCATTTTTTACGATGATTTGTCCCAGTACGGCACCTGGGTGGACTACGGGGATTATGGTCCGGTGTGGTATCCCAACAGCGTGGAGGAGGGCTGGCGGCCCTACCTGAACGGACGTTGGGTTCCCACGGAGCAGGGTTACGTCTTCGAGTCCGAGGAGCCCTGGGCCTGGGCCACCTACCATTACGGCAACTGGATGCCCACCGATGAATACGGCTGGGTCTGGGCGCCGGGCCGCACCTGGTATCCGTCCACGGTGAACTGGCGCACCAGCCCGGAGAACACCCCCGAGGAATCTGCCTACGTGGGTTGGGCTCCCATTCCGCCGCCCAACTATCAGCCGCCCGCGAGCTACTATCCGGCCGGCGGCTACACTCCCGGCATGGCTCCCATGGACACCCTCGCCGCTCCTTTCTACATCTTCGTGCGGGCGGCCAGTTTCCTGTTGGGCTTTGCCCAGCCTTTTGCGCCGACTTACACCTACATCAGCTGCGGCTGTCTGGCGCCCCCGGCTTACTTACCGGTGGTCTATCCCCGCACCATCATCATCAACAATTTTGTCGCCCCCACCTATTACCCCACGGGCGTCATCGTTGCCGGCCGACCCATCTACAACTGGGGTCCGCCCATCCCCTGGGTGGCGCGCTGGCACCGCATGAATGTGGTGCAGATCAACAACTATGTGCGGCAGGTGAACATCTATAACGTTCACAACGTTGTGCCGCCGCAGCAGGTCCTGGTTAACCGGCCGTGGCTGCGCCAGGTGCTGCCGCCCGCCATCGTGGCGCGCCAGCCTTTGCCCGCGGCGCAGCCGGTGACCAACCTGCAACTGGTAAAGCAACATATCGTGCGCCCGCGCCTGGCGCCGGCCGTTGCGGAAGCCCCGCGCTGGACCGCCCAGATACCCCGGGCCACCATCACCCGGGTGCAGAAGGGCGCGGGCATCCCCGGCGCCGGGCTGCCGCCTCGGGCTACCATGAAACTGGACCCGAGAATGCAGACCCAGATCCAGAAGCTGCCCCCCGGACGGCAGATCAAACCCATCTTGCCCGTCACCAGGCAGCCGGCGGGCGCAGCCCCGGTGATGGACCAGCAGCGGTTGCAGCAGCAACAGCTTAAGCAGCAACAGTTGCAACAGCAGCAGCTCAAACAGCAGCAACTGCAGCAGCAGCAACAGCAGCGGTTGCAACAGCAGCAGCAGCAACAGCAGCGGCTCAAGGAGCAGCAGCAAAAACAGCAAATGCTACAGCAGCAGCAGCTCAGGCAGCAGCAGTTGCAGCAGCAGCAACAGCGGTTGCAACAACAGCAGCTGCAACAGCAGCGGCTCAAGGAGCAGCAGCAAAAACAGCAAATGCTTCAGCAGCAGCAGCTCAGACAACAACAGTTGCAGCAGCAGCAACAGCAGCGGTTGCAACAACAGCAGCTGCAACAGCAGCGGCTCAAGGAGCAGCAGCAAAAACAGCAAATGCTTCAGCAGCAGCAGCTCAGGCAACAGCAACAGCAGCAGCTGCAACAGCAGCGGTTGCAACAACAGCAGCTGCAACAGCAGCGGCTCAAGGAGCAGCAGCAAAAACAGCAAATGCTTCAGCAGCAGCAGCTCAAGCAACAGCAGTTGCAGCAGCAACAACAGCAGCAACAGCAATTAAGAAAACAGCAGCAACAGATACAGCAACAAAGGCAGCAGCAAAAACAGAAGCACCAGCAGCAGCAGCAGTAGCGGTTCCGCTGCGTCAGACTGGTCTGGGGCTTCGCCCGGTCGGTCTGTTGCCGCCCGGCCACCCTCTTGGCCCCGCCTTGTGAAAAGGCGGGGTTTTTTTTTGCTCTCCCGGAAAAAATTTGAAAGAATGGGGTGGCCGGAGAGGCGTGCAGGCCTGAAGGGAGGCGGTCCCCAGCGGCAAACTTTTTCTGTGACCCCCTCCGGGTGAGGATGGAGCAGGCGCCCTCAGCGGCTCCTTGACAGAACGGCCGGGGCGGCGGTCCACTTTCTACCGAGCTCGGGGAGGATGCCACCCCAGCCGTGAGGGTTTCGGAACGTATCAAACTCTGGAGAGGAGGAGCAGATGACAGCCATCAAGGCTATCGATGCCCGGGAGATTCTCGATTCCCGGGGCTATCCTACGGTGTTGGCGGAAGTGGTGTTGGATGGCGGCATCAGGGCCGCCGCCATGGTGCCCTCCGGGGCCTCCACCGGCGAAAACGAGGCCCTGGAACTGAGGGACGGCGGCAGCCGCTACCTGGGGAAAGGCGTGGAGAAGGCGGTGGCCAACGTCCGGGAGGTCATCGCCCCAGCCCTGGCGGGAGCCGACCCCCTGGACCAGGAAGGCTTGGATCAAAGATTATGCGACCTGGACGGCGCCCCCACCAAGAGCCGCCTGGGGGCCAACGCCATCCTGGCCGTGTCCATGGCCGCGGCCCGGGCCGGGGCCCAGGTGGCCGGACTGCCCCTCTATCGTTATCTGGGGGGGGTGGCTGCGGCCACACTGCCCATGCCCATGCTGAACGTTATCAACGGCGGGGCGCATGCCGCCAACAACCTGGATATCCAGGAATTTATGATTATGCCGGTGGGAGGCGAAACCTTCCGCGAGGCCCTGCGCATCGCTGCGGAGGTCTTTCACCATCTGAAAAAAGTCTTGCTGGGCCGCAAGCTGGGAGCCGGCGTGGGCGACGAAGGCGGCTTCGCCCCGGACCTGCCCTCCCACGAAGCGGCCCTGGACTGCATCATGGAGGCCATCACCAAGGCCGGCTACCGCGCCGGCGCGGACGTGGCTCTGGCCCTGGACCCGGCCGCGTCGGAATTTTTTGACGAGAAAACCAAGGAATACGTCTTCAAGAAATCGGACGGCCGGCGCTTCACCGCCCAGGCCATGACGGAGTATTACCGGACCCTGGCCGACCACTATCCCATCGTCTCCATCGAGGACGGCCTGGCGGAAAGCGACTGGGACGGCTGGGTGCACCATACCAAAGCCCTGGGAGACCGCCTGCAGTTGGTGGGGGACGACCTTTTTGTGACGAACGTGCAGTTCCTGCAAAAGGGGATCGACTTGGGCGCCACCAACGCCATCCTCATCAAGCTGAACCAGATCGGCACGGTGAGCGAAACCCTGGCGGCCATCGCCCTGGCCCGGCGGCACGGCATGCGTTGCGTCATTTCCCACCGCTCCGGCGAGACGGAGGACACCTTCATCGCGGATCTGGCCGTGGCCACCAACGCGGGGCAGATCAAGACCGGGTCTCTGTCCCGCTCGGAGCGCATCGCCAAATACAACCGCCTGCTGGCCATCGAAGCGGAGCTGGGCCCCGCCGCCCGCTTCCGGGAAGACGCGTACTGGAGAAAGTGAGAGGTTGTGGGGGGAGGGGCGAAGGAGCAGTGGCTCCCCCGCTCTCCTCTCTTCCCAGCCCGCCTGGGGGCGGTTCGCGAACCGCCCCCACCAAGCTAAGGGGTTGGGGGAGGGAGGTTGAGGGAGGGGGAGGGGTACGTCGGCCCCTGGCCCCCTCCCTCAATCCGTTTCCCTCACGGCCTCACCCAGCCGTGATACAGAGCCAGTCCCAGCCAGGCCCAGTTGTCGGCGTAGTAGTTGTCCGGCGCGGCGAAGTAGGCCCTTTCGCCTGATTCGTGGTAGAAGGACAGGATTTTTTCGGCCATCTGCCGGGCGAAGTCCTTATCCTCCAGGGCCAGGGCCGCGGCCAGCACCCCGGCGTAGAGCACCGGCGATTCGTAGTCGGCCAGGGGTTGGCCGTCCAGGCGGTACAACGCCAGAATTTTGCCTCTGGTCTGCCATTCCTGCTTCATGAAAGGGTAAAACCGCTCCTGCAGCAGCGTGGCGGCCCGCTTCTCCCCGAACCAGATTCGGTCCAGAGCCACCCGCCAGGGCAGCCGCACCGCCTCCCAGCCATAGTCCCCCTCCCACTCCGGGGCCGGGTCAAAGCGCCCTTGGGCGTCCACCAGCACCCAGTCGGGAAACAGGCCCACGCCGGGCGCCCCCCCCACCCCCTGGGAGAGGCGGGTCAGGGCCGGATAAACGGAAGCCAGCAGCTTCCCCCAGCCGGCCTCGCCGCTGCTCCGTTGGAAGAGGCGGTACGCAGAGGGGAAGAAGTAGGAGGGATTGAGCAGATGGGGCGGCGCCGCCTCGAGCCAGTTGCCCGGGGCCAGCAGCGTCTCCCCGGAGGGCAGGGTCACCACCTCTTTGGCCAGCATGTCCCGCTGCATCCGGGCCCCCTCCGCGGCATAGCCGGGCAGGCCCGGGGGCGGCCGCCAGCCCCGCCGGGCCGCCAGCAGGAGTGCCAGGGCGTAATCCAGGTTGCCGTCGCTGGCGGTGTTGGCGTCCAGAATCTTTTCGGCCCCGTCCTCGCCTTTGCCCCAGCGCCATGCCAGCAGGTGGTCGCCGTGGCTTTGGCGGCGGGACAGGTGGGCGTAAGTCCAGGCGTACACCCGGCCGAAGGTGTCGGCATCCCCGGCCCACACGGCCCGCAGCAGGGCGTAAGCCTGGGCCTCGGAAATGGTGTCGCCGCCCCGTTCCGGCACCACCACCCGCCCTTCGGGTGAGAGATAGTGGCGGGTATAGCTCTGCCAGGAGCGGCGCAGGACCCGGTCCAGCTCCTGCAAAGACGCCCCGCCGCAGGCGGCCAGAAGCAGGGAGCAGACGGCCCCCGCCAGCCCCGCAACCGCCGGGCCTCTGAGATATCGTTTTGACCATGCACGTCCCCGCATAGCCTGCAAGATGGCACGAATAGCGGCGTGAAACAAGAGGTTTTTGGAGGGCCGGGGACCCGGGGGGAAGTGGGAGAGTTGAGGGCTCCCGGCCCCGCCCCGGGGAAAAAGTTTTTCCGTCATTTGCCTTTCCTGGGGTTGCAGGCCGGAAAAATGCTGTCGATAGCAAATGATATGACCGCCAATCATAGCAAATGAATTGTCCGCTTTTGCGGATTTCGGAGACTAGCGCCAGGGGGAGGCGCGATGAAGCTCTATCCGGAATCCGCCCTGAGGCGGGC
>VGSQ01000002.1 GCA_016874975.1 Deltaproteobacteria bacterium | reverse complement strand
TGGGCTGCAAGACCCTGGTCTACAACAGCGGCGGCCGGGCCCACGCCACCTTTTCCGGCCTGACCGCCGACGACTTCGGCGGCTTCACCAGCACCGCCTACGTGGACGTGAGCCACCAGACGGTGCAGCTTTACTTTGACCGCTGCTGGCTTGAAGGCCTGAACGCCACCAGCTACGGCGTCAACTTCCGGGATGGCGCCATGTACCCCCGGTATAACCACATCACCTTCACCGATTGCCAGTTGCACCTGAAAAACCCGAGCTACCTGGTGGGCGCCTCCGGCAGCGGCACCGGGGTCATCTCCCTGAAAATGAGCAGCATCAGCTATGCCGATTCCGGCGACTCAGTGCTGTACAAGGACCGGACGGTGATTCCCAACCGGACCGACAGCCAGGCCTGCACCGAAGTGGCGGGTCTGGGGAAGGCTGACCTGGAGGGGCCGGCCATCTTCATGTCTACCCCCACCGCCGGCGGCGCCATGGTGACCGAGGGGCCCAACGGCGTGGCGGTGGGCACCAAAGGGGTGAGCTCCTTCGGCGGCGTGGTGAATCATCGGTACTACGACGACGGCATCGTCGGCCTGAGCCAGGAGTACAAGAACGACGGCTTCATCTCCACCATCGGCGGGCTCATCACGCCCTCCCTGTTCCTGCGGCAATATTACCTCTACGGCCTGCGCCTGGCGGTGGCTTCGGCCATCCCGGCCAACCAGACCTGCAACACCAGCACGGCCACGCCCTATAAGCTGACCAATGTCACCAATCCCTCCACCTTCTGCCGGGGGGACACGGTGGTCATCACCGGGGCGGGGCCCTCCGGGGGGAACCTCACCACCCAGATCGTGCAGATGGAGTGGGACCTGAGCGCGGTCTATCTCAAAGACCCGGTGCAGGCGACCCTGTCCGGCACGGGCCTCAGGATTTCCGGCAACAAGGGGGACGTGCGGCTGAATTCCAGCCCGGACGCGGGCAAGGCGACCCACTGGGTCTGCACCGCGGCGGGCGCGCCGGGGACCTGGGTGGTGGGCGGCCAGACGGGCTATCGTACCAGCAGCGGCGCGCCCAGCGGCGTCACCCCCTATTTCATCGGCGAGGAGCTGTTGGATACCACCAACGGCAAATGGTACAAGGCCAAAGGCGCCACCAGCTCCGATTGGGTGGCTTTGAACTGAGGCGGAGGGGGAGGGGAGGAACGCTGAACAGGATTGGCTGGGGGAGCGGCGGTTCCTGGGGCGCCGGTGTCTCGCCTGCGGAATCCTCCCCCCCCCGACCCCCCTGCATTGGCGCTATACATAGCGTCATAAATAATTGGACATGCTGGCCGTCTTTTCCAACTGGTGCTGCCCAGTTTGACACCATGAGATGAAGTCGCCTGGGATCAAGCCGGCTGGCATAAAGCAAAATCTTTAAAAGTACCTGAAAATATTATTCTTAAGTCTCTCCCGCCTTATTCTCCCGAGTTTAACCCGGTGGAGAAGTTGTGGCAGTGGTTAATGCTACTGCGTTCAGTAGTCCAAAAGTCCTTTCATTTTCCCCCCTTTGCTAAAGGGGGTCAGGGGGGATTTGTCAGTATTTGTTAAGGGTTAATCAATAATTCCACGTAGTAGGATTAAAAAAACATGTCTGCCGGAACCGGCTTTTTGCCTACCTGGATGATCTGATGAATACTATGGCAGAGGCATTGCTCAACCTGACCGCCACTCGCTTCAAGGAGCTTTGCCAGTGCTCCTATTTGTTGCATTAGATAGCGAAAATGGCATTAGTTGGCCACTACATTTTTAACATTATCCGGAACCTGGGTTAGTAATTTCAAGAAGTTATGCTCCAAAGACCCTTAAAATCGACCAACAACTGTCGAAGATGAGTCTGACGCACCCTAGAAACAGGTCACCAGACCGACCACCACCGCCGCCAGCCCCATATACCGGTCCAACTCGTCACTCCTTTACTCGCGTATTGCAAAGGCGTTGTTAAAGCACTTCCGGGTAGCGGGTCAGGAAAAGTTTCTCGGCCTCCCCGGTGCCGATGAGGAACAACTCGTCCGCAGCCTTCAGGGGAAGGTCAGGATCAGGATTGAGGCGCATTTTTCCCTCGGCCTGCACGGCGATGAGGGTGCACCCGGTCTCTTCCCGGATCTTGCTGGCTCTCAGGGTCTTGCCGGCCAGGGAAGGATGGGTCTTGACCCGGAAGATGTTGAGCCCCTCGCTGATCATGAGCACCTTGTTGCTGATGAGCAGATTAAAGATGGTGTTGGCCGCCAGAGAGGCGGCGGACATCACCAGATTGGCCCCGGCGGTGTGCAGGATGCTGATGTTGCGGTCCAAAGTGGCCCGGCTGATGATCTGCACGTCCGGACGCAGACGGCGGCAGTAGATGGTCAGATAAATGTTCAGGTCGTCGGTGTGGGTGGTGATGAAGACTGAGGGAGACCTTTTAATCCCGGCGCGGATGAGGGTGTGCAGGTCGGCGGCGCTGCCCTGGATTATCCGGTCGTCCCCTTCGATGATGTCGGGATTATTCTCTATGATACGGAAATCAAGGCCTCTTTCCTCCAGGGCCTCCGCCGCGGCCCGCCCCACCCGGCCGCCGCCCAGGATCAGGATGGGGGCGGTCAATTCCCCCACGCCTTCCATAAAACGGTCATAATCGGCCAATTGCTCCTCGGAGCCGGCCAGCACCAACACAGTGGTGGGATTGATGAGGCTTTGGGGCCGGGGGGCCTGAAACTGCCCTTGTTCCCAGAGACCCACCACGTTGATGCCCGTGGCCTGCCGGATGCCGCTGTCCTGAAGGGTCTTGCCCACCAGAGGGGTGCGCATGGCCGCGGCTTCGGCGATGAGCAGGCGGTCGAAGCGGCCGATGACATTGGCCCGGGGGCTGATCCCCAGGGCGCGGCGGGCCAGGGCCTGCCCCAGCATTTTCATGAACTGGAACACTTGAGTGCTGCCCGCCAGATGCAGGATGTCGATGGATTCATCCAGGTCGGCATTGGTGACGATGGGGGTCCGGGTGGTTATCTCCCGGATGGTGAAGGTGATATTGGTGTTCTTCATATCGTCATTATTTGCCACCACCATGGCGGCCTGGGACACTCGCAGACGCCGGTAGGCTTCGGGGTCGTCCAGGTCTCCCACCACCACATTGTAGCCCTGATCGATGAGGTCCAGCGCGTGCTGGATATCCGGCGTCAGGATGACGTAGGGGCGTTGGTAATGTCTCAGGCGTTCCACCAGACTGATGGTGATGGGGTCGAAGCTGGTAAAGATCACATGATCATCGAATTCTTCCGGCAACTCCCGGGGCACCCGCAGCTTGGACTGGGCCTCCAGCCAGGGGGCATAAAAAAAGGTGATGAAAGTAAAGGGCAACATGATCAGCAGCAATAAGATCCCGGACAGCAGCACGACGATGGAAAAAACCCGGCCCAAGTCGCTGGTGAAGGTAATGTCTCCAAACCCCAGGGTGGACATCACGGTGAGCGTCCAGTAGAAGCCGGTGATCCAGCTGAACCGGCGGCCTTCGTATTCCATCAGAAAGTGAAAGAGCAGGCTGTAGGTAGTAATCAAAAAAACCAACAACAATACAAACTTGAGCAAGGTGCGGATTTTTTTCGTGGTCTCCCGGGTCTGGAGAAAATATATTAACTGGGAAGGAAGGAATTTCATCGCAGCCTCGGACAAGATAGAATGGCAAAGTCACCCAAAGACAGCGTTCTGCAGGGCCTTCGGTGCGTCAGGCCGCCCGCGGGACGATAACGGTGCATTATATCAAACCTCTGTCCCCGGTGCAGCGCCGCGGGTCGTCTTCAGGAAATGAACCATTATGAAATCCTGCCGGCCGGCCGGCGTCGGGTCGGGGCTGCCGGGGGAGACAGGGGAAGCCCCGGAAAAAATATCTCCCTTCGACCTCGGTGTCAATGTGAGTGAAGCGCCATGATGTTTGACAATATGTTCCATGAGATCACCGCGATTCTGCTGGCGGCGGCGGGGTTGGGCATTATCGGACTGGTGCTGCGGCAGCCGTTGATCGTCTCCTTGTTGGCAGCCGGGATCCTGATCGGCCCCTCCGGCTTCGGCCTGATCAGAAGTCATGACCAGATCGAACTGTTGGCCCATATCGGCATTGCTCTCCTGCTCTTTGTGGTGGGTCTCAAGCTGGATTTGCACCTGATCCGCACCACCGGGAAGGTGGCCCTGGCCACCGGCCTGGGGCAGGTGTTGTTCACCTCCGTCTTCGGCTTCGTCATCGCGCTGGGATTGGGGCTGGCGGTGGTGGAAGCCGTCTATGTGGCCGTGGCCCTGACCTTTTCCAGCACCATCATCATCGTCAAGCTCTTATCCGACAAGCGGGAGATAGACTCCCTGCATGGACGCATCGCCATCGGCTTTCTCATCATCCAGGACATCGTCGTCGTCCTGGTCATGATCGGCCTGACGGCCCTGGGGGGTCGCAGCGGCGGTCAGGAAAACGTCGTCTTGCATGTTTTATGGGTCTTGGGCGCGGGCGTCGCTTTTTTGGCGGGCATCGCTCTCATGACTCGTTATGTGCTCCCTGCCCTGCTGAAATATCTGGCCCGGTCCCAGGAACTCCTGGTCCTCTTTGCGGTGGTGTGGGCCATTTCGCTGGCCACCCTCGGCGATGCCCTGGGTTTCAGCAAGGAAGTGGGGGCTTTCCTGGGCGGCGTCTCCCTGGCCTCCACTCCCTACCGGGAGGCCCTGAGCACCCGTCTGGTCAGCTTGCGTGACTTTCTGCTGATCTTCTTTTTCATCGACCTGGGGGCGCGCCTGAACCTGGCCCTCCTGGGGGCGCAGGTGGGGAATGCCGCGGTCTTTTCCCTGTTTGTCCTCATCGGCAATCCCCTCATTGTCCTGGTGATCATGGGTTATCTGGGCTACCGCAAACGCACCGGCTTCCTGGCCGGGTTGACGGTGGCCCAGATCAGCGAGTTTTCCCTGATCCTGGGAGCCCTGGGGTTGAGCCTGGGCCACATCACCATGGAGACCATGGGCTTGATCACCCTGGTGGGGCTGTTGACCATCGGCATCTCCACCTATCTCATCCTGTATTCCGGGCCGCTGTATCAACTCTTGTCCCCCTGGCTCCAACCCTTTGAGAGAAAGGTCCCCTATCAGGAAACCACCCTGGACAGCACGGACACAGTCCCCGCCACGGATATCATCCTGATCGGCCTGGGGAATTACGGCGGCGGCATCGCCCTGCGATTGCTGCAGAGAAAAAGGCAGTTGGTGGGGGTGGACTTCGATCCCGCGGTGTTGGATGCCTGGCAGAAGCAAGGCCTGCCGGTCTTCTACGGCGATGTGGGCGACCCGGAATTACTGGAGCATTTGCCTCTTGGCCGGGCCCGCCTGGTGGTCAGCACGGTGCGGGACCGAAATCTCAACCTGAATCTCAAAAAAAATCTCCAGGCCCAGGGTTATGCCGGCAAGTTGGTACTCACCGCCCGCCATGAAGAGGAGGCCCGGGATTTCCTGACGGCCGGGGCGGATATCGTCCTGCGGCCTTTCTTCGACGCCGCCGAACAGGCGGCCGATTACCTGGCCGCCGCGCTCTATGTCTTTACCGAAAGCGTCGATTGGCCGGTGGGCCTGAGAATTTTTCGCCTGGAAGCCGATTCCCTCTTTGCGGGTAGTCTCATCGGCGCCATCCCCTTGCGCCGGGAAACCGGGGTCAGCATCATCGCCGTCACCCGGGGCAAAAAGACCTTTTTTGACCCCGATTCCCACATGCCGCTGTACCCGGGAGACCGTTTGGTGCTGTCGGGGGAGCCTGAGAAATTGGCTCAGGCGGAGGCTTTCCTGGCCCTCAGCCGCCTTGCCGAAGAAGAGGCCGTGGAGGAACGGTTCAGCATCGCCGAAATTCCCCTGGCTTTCGAATCACCCCTGGTAGGCAGGAGCCTGGCAGACACCAGATTTCGCGAAACCTTCGGGGTCACCGTCATCGGCATACGCCGGGATGGACGCCGGCTGGCGGCTCCGACGGGCAAAGAGATCCTGCAGGCCGGAGACGGACTCATCGTCGCCGGGAAGTCGGAGGTCATCAAGTCCCTGCAGAGCAAGGCCCCCATCTGAGGAGGCGACGGCTCCCGGGTTGACCGGGGGCCTTCCTGCGTCCCCGGGGCCGCACCCCCGTTCAGTCCCCCCCTTTCCCCCCTTCGGGAGTAGAGGGGAAAAAAACTCTCTCCTGACTTTTTTCCCTCCCCCATCGGCTGTTTGGGCCGGGTCCGGTCATGGCGCACACCCGGAACTCGGAACCTAAAACCCGGAACCCAAAACCCCCTTCCGTCCCCCCTTGTGCCGGTCCCGGCCGATCAGGCCCAGCAGCACGTGAAAGAACCAGCTCACCTGGGGGTGCAAAAGTCCGTCCAGGACCTGGAAGTGGAGGAGCCCCGCGGTGAGAGGGAGGAGCAGGGCCAGGGGGGGGAGGGCCGCCCGGGGGTCGGGAGCCCGGGCCCGGCGCACCAGGCGGGTGAGGAGGGTCGCCAGGGCGAACACATACAGGAGGGTGAAGGGAATCCCCACTTCGGCCAGAAAGGTGAGAAAGATGTTTTCCGAGGTGCGGATGCGGCGCACGGACTCGGTGAACTGTTCCCTGGTGACGTGGGGATACTTGATGTCGTAAGCATCCAGAAAGCCCTCCCGGGGGGCCCTGAGACCGATGCCCAGGACGGGGTGGCGCAGGGCCAGATAGAGGGAGAAGCGGTAGTTTTCCACCCGGTAATAGATGGGCTCCGCAGATTTGCCGGTGCGCTCCGGGGGGAGGTGGAGGAAGAAATAGAGGATTGCCAGGGAGAGGGGGAGGGCGGCCAGCAGCAGGTAGCGCCAGCGCCAGGCCTTGAAGAGGGCGGCCTGCACCCCCAGGAGGAGGGGGATCACCAGGGTGGAGCGGAGAATGTTGAGGTAAAGGACGAGGTAGCTCAACCCCAGCAGCAGCCAGGCGCCCAGACGTGGGAGCGGGGGGGCGTCGGGCCCCAGGAGCACGGCCAGCGGGGCGAACCAAAGCAGGAGGATGCGGGCCGCGGCGGGGTGTTGGTTCACGTCCAGGGCGCGGTGGACCTCCCCCCAGACCAGATGGGAGATGAGGCCCACCAGCAGGACGCCGGCCAGGGTGGCCAGGCTGAAACGGACGAAGAAGCGCCGGGCTTCGGGGGTGGTCAGGAGGAGGCGGGCGCACCAGAAGCCGCCCAGTCCCGAGGCCAGGACCACGAAGCCCCTGAGGGAGGAAGAGAAGGGGGTGAGGCCGGCCAGGCCGCTGGCTGCCATCAGGGCGGCCAGGGCCAGGGAGACCAGGACTTCGGTGCGGCTGCCGGCCTCCCGGCGGCGGGCGTCCAGGAGACAGACCGCCAGACACAGGGCGCACAGCAGGCCGGAGAAGACCTTGGCTCGCTCCCCGGTGATGAGGGTGATATTGGGGCGCAGAAAGGCCAGATGCAGCGTGGTGGCGAGAAAACAGGCCCAGGCGGCCAGGCGGGCCCGGGATTGTTCACGCCGGCGCCCGGCAAGAGGCATAGGCTCGGCACTCATGGATAGAGAATTTGGTATCGGAAAAGTTGTCGGTGGGGGAGGGGGCCGGGGCTGCCGGGATCCTGCCCCGTTCCCCCCCCCCACGCCGTTAGCCGCCAACCGGTTCCCCTGGCCTTATTCATGGTGCGCGGTGCGCACCCTACGCTCTAAAACCTAAAACCCAAAACCTAAAACCTAAAACCCAAAACCCAAAACCCAAAACCCAAAACCCAAAACCCAAAACCCAAAACCCAAAACCCAAAACCCCTCCCTCCATGCCCGGGCGCGCCCGCGGGCGACGCTACTGAAACCGCCGGTAACAGCAGCGGGTGCAGCCGGGGAACAGCCGTTGCGCGGCCAGGCGGCGGAGGCTGCGGCAGTGGTCATTGTTCCAGATGCGGCTGAGGGGCGCCTCGGTGATGCGGCCCATGACCAGGTGCAGGCACGGGGAGACCGAGCCGTCCGGCAGGATGCGGCAGGCCATCCACAGGTGGCGGCACTCCTGGGGGAACGGGTGCGCCAGGTCCAGGTAATAGGGGCTGAGCAGGCTGTCCGGCAAGTCCGGGGAGAAGCCCACCGGGATGCGGCCCCGGGCCCGGCGGCGCACCCGGAAGCTGCCCGGCACGCCCCGGATGCGGTCGTGCACCTCGGGGGGGCCGTCAAGGGAGACGGACACCATCTGCAGCCCCAGGGAGGCCAGGTCCGGGGCCGCCCCGGCCAGCAGGGTGCCGTTGGTCTGCAGGTGCACCAGCAGCCGGCGGGACCGGGCCGCGGCCAGCAATTCCACGACCTGTGGATAGAGCAGGGGCTCGCCGCCGGTGACATAAACCACCGGGCGCCAGGTGGCCAGCCGGTCCAGGAGCCGGCTCCAGGGCGGCAAGGGGGGCCCGTGGGGGCCGCTCTGACGCAGGCGCCAGGCGGCCACCTCGTCCAACAGGTTGACCCAGGCCGACAGGGGCAGTTCCTGGTCGGCGTGGTACCAGGCCAGGGTGTCCGGGATTTCGCTTTCCCGCCGGTATTGGAAACACATGCGGCAGCGCAGGTTGCAGCGCCGGGTGGGATTGAGGCTGATCAAAGCCGGCAGCACGGCCCCGCCGCCGGCCGTGAGGCGCCGGTCCTGGGCGCCCCCCCAGCGGCGGCGGAATTCATAGCGGAAGAAGCTGGGGATGACGGCGGGGTCCTGCCGGGCCAGGCCTCTCAGGCGGGAGGAGAGACCGTTGTAGGTTTTGCTGGGCATGGAGGCGATGTTTCCCTTGATGAAATCCCCTGCGCCGAAGCCGGGCGCCCCGGCGGCATACCTGGCACTGTAGCACATTCACCCGCTCCTGCAAAGCCCGGCGGCAGGGGGGAGCGGGTCCGGGTTTTGGGTTCCGGGTTCTGGGTTATAGGTTTTAGGTTTTAGGTTTCAGGTTTTAGCTTTTAGTTTTTAGGGCTTAGGCTTCAGGTCTTATACCATTTTCCGTTTCACATGCAACCAACGTTTATCGAGGGGAGGTTTGCGAACCGCCCCTGCGTTATTATCCGATTACGTTGTTTGTTGCAGGGCAATGTGAAAACAATATGAGTTTTTAAGTTGTGGGGTCAGGGCTTAGTTTTGGGTTTCTTCCTGGTTCCCAAGCTCCCGCTGGGGAACCCGCCGGCCGGCCAGGCTCTGCCTGGCCGGTGGACTGGGGAAAAGGGAGGGGAAGGACGGCGGGGCCATAAGGTTTCCAGGCAGTCGCGCCTGGGGCGTCGGGCCAGCCGTAACCCATGAAAAGTTCGGGCGTCCCTGCCCACCGCCGGCCCATGGTTATGGTGCGCAGTGCGCTACGAACGACGGGTGGTGCGGCCGCTGCAAACAACTCAAGGATTTTGCCCGGATGAAGAAAGGGCGGGACTGTCATAGGGCGTGCCGTGCACGCCGGGGTCGGCGGCCGCGGGCCACCCTATAACTGGTGGTCAGCCCGTAGGGTGCGCAGCGCGCCCCCTGATATGGGGGAGACCATGGCGCGCCGCCGGAATTTTGGGGGAAAGCTCCTACTTTCCCATAAATTTTAGGGCCGCGCCGTTCATGCAGTAGCGCAGGCCGGTGGGCGGCGGGCCGTCGTTGAAGACGTGCCCCAGATGACCGTCGCAGCGGGCGCACAGCACTTCGATGCGCTTCATGAAAAAGCTCGAATCGTCCTGGGTGCGGATCTGCTCCGGGGCCAGCGGGGCCCAGTAGCTGGGCCAGCCGGTGCCCGAGTCGAACTTCTGCTCGGAGCTGAACAGCGGCAGGTCGCACCCGGCGCAGTGGTAAACCCCCTTGCCTTTGAAGTCATGGTATTTACTGGTGAAGGCCCGCTCCGTGCCCTTCTGCCGCAGGATGCGGTATTGCTCGGGCGTCAGCAGGCGGCGCCATTCCTCGTCGGTTTTCACCACTTTTTCGATCACCGGTTTTTCTCCTTTGGGGGGGGAAGAGGGTCCGGCCAGTACAGGGTCCCCGGCGGCCACCATCAATGTCAGCAGCAAGGCGGCCCCCAGCAGCGCCCGGGGCAGGAAGGAAGAAAGCCGCATGGTTAACTGTTCTCCTTTCGTCAACTCGCCCAAAGTTAAGAATCATGGCGACCCGGCACGATCTTTGCCCCTGGGACATCCCTGAAAAGCGCCTTCCGCCTGACCCTGATGTTTCGCGCTTGGGAGAAACGGCGCTGGACATTTAAGTGTTTCTCAGTACAGTTGCTCATGAGCCTCCGGCTCACCCGCAAAGCATGAAAAGTTATGCATAGTTATGGGGCTCAGAGCTGTAGGGCGGGAAAGCGGGGCGCATCCCGCCGGGTGTGTCCAGGAGCAAAGCAGAGCTTTGCGGGCAATCCGGTTCCCAAGCGGGAGCTTGGTAACCAGAGTGAAACATAGAACCTGACACCTGACACCTGACACCTGCCTCACTGGCCAGGCCGCGGGCAGGCGGCCCCGGCCTCTTCCCCTTTCTGTTCGGCCTGGCGGAAGCGCCTCGAGCCGGCCACCAGGGTGTAAAGCTTCTCCCGGGCCTCGGGGGACAGCCCCAGGCGGGGCAGGTCGGCCTGAAAGTCCTGTGCCGCGCCGTAGCCGGCCAGGTAGCCGTTCACCCGGGCGGCGGCGGTGGAATTGATCAGGTCGCCCACCGCCGGATACACCCTGAGATACTCGGCCCAGAAGGTGCGGGACTGCTGCAGGTAATACTTCTGATGGTAGCCTTCGGCCAGGTAAAACGTGGTGGCCGGCTCCACGGTGGTGTGAATCCTGCCTCCCAGCCGGGCGGCCACCCGCTCCCGGCTCTCCTGGGCCAGCCGCTGCTGGATGTCGTCGTGATAGAAGACCGCGGTCCGATATTGCCGAGACCAGGCCTGGCTCGTGGGATCGTGGCTCTGCCAAAAGACCGCCAGCAGTTGGGCGTAGGTGATCTGCCGAGGGTCGAAGTCGATCTGCACCACCTCGCTGTGGTCGCCCAGGCGGTGGTAGGTGGGATCAGGCCGGGCGCCCCCGGCGTACCCCACCCGGGTGCGGATGACGCCCTGCAAGGCCCCGAACCGGGCCTCCGGACCCCAGAATCACCCCAAGGCGAAGGTGGCCGTTTCCAGACGGCCCGGCGGGGCCGCGTCCAGAGGGGGAATCGCCGGGTTTTTGCCTGCGTCAGTGGAAGATGTTTTCATAATCAGGGGCGCCTCCGAGGTGTCGGGAATATTGGCTCCCAAAAGGGGTTGAACCATGACCGGGCCCGGGGAGAAGGTCAGCCCCACGGCCGTCAACAGGGCGGCCAGGAAGATGATCAGCGCCGCCCGGAACCAGGATGGCCGACAGCATGACATGATGGCCTCACAGGAGGAGGTTGGGGGCCGGACTGCGCCGGCTTTTGCTTTTACAATATTATTTCTAAACATAATCATTGGGAGGGAAATGTCCACGCCGGCGGGGAAAATATGGCGCAAGGGGGTCAGGGTTGTCCCCGCCCGCCGCCAGACCCAGGCCATGGTGCGCGGTGCGCACCCTACGGAACAACTTTATGGTGGAAGCGAGGATGGAATGGCGAGGCCGGCCGGCGTTAAAAATCGGCCTCGGGGGAGGGCTCTTGCGCCTGCGCCGGCGCGGCCGGGGCAGGAGTGGGGGCGGCAGAGGGCTCGGGAGAGGGCGCCAGGCCGGCCAGCGCCAGGCGGTTGCGGCCCTCCTGTTTGGCCTGGTAGAGGGCGGCGTCCGCGGCCCGGAGCAGCGCGTCGGGGGTGTCGCCGTGGCTCGGGTAGAGGGCCGCGCCCAGGGACACGGTGACCTCTCCCAGATACTGCCCCTGGTGGAAAACCTGAAGCTCCTCCATGCCCCGGCGCAGTTCCTCGGCCCGGAGGCACAGGTCCTCCAGGCTGATCTCCGGCAGGATCAGGACGAATTCCTCCCCGCCGTAGCGGCAGGGCAGGTCTTCCCGCCGGATGCGGCTCTTGAGGAAATTCCCCACTGCGCTCAACAGGACGTCGCCGGCCTTGTGGCCGAAGGTGTCGTTGAAGCGCTTGAAGTGGTCCAGGTCCAGCATCAGGACCCCCAGGGAGGCGCCTTTGCGCTTCACCCGGTGCAGCTCCCGGGGAAAGGTTTCGTCCAGGTAGCGCCGGTTGAACAGACCGGTGAGGGGGTCGCGGATGGCCTGTTGGGCCAGGCTTTCCCGCAGCTTCAGGTTGGATATAGCCAGGGACAACTGCTCGCCGGTGAGGCCGGCCAACTGACGGGTCATCTCCGGCAAACCCTCCTCCTCCCCTGCCCCGCCCATGCCGATCTCCCAGGCTTCGGCCCGCAGGTGGAGCACGCCCAGGGTCTCGCCCTGGGCCGCCAGGGGCACGCAGAGGTAAGAGGCTCGCGCCTGGTTCAGGTGCGCGCAGACCAAACCCCGGCTGTGGTCCGCCACCTGATGCAGCCGGCCCCGCCGCAAGGCCAGGCAGTCGGGCGGTTCAAAGAGCGTTTCCGTCGGCGGGTCGCTGCCCCACACGGCCACGGCTTCCAGGAAGTTGGGCGATTCCCTGAAGAGGTAGAGGGCGCCCGACTCCTCGGGAAAGAGCCGGGGCAGGAAATGGCCCAGGGCCCGGTGGGCCTCCTCCATGGTGAGGCAGGACTGCAGCATCTCCGTCATGTCGTTTAAAAGCACGGCCTGCCGGTGGCGCAAGCTGGATTCGTACACCATGACCTTGAGCTTTTCGTTGGCGTCCACCATGGCCACTTCGGCCTCCCGCCGGAACCGCAGATTGTCCTTCAGACGCAGGTAGCCGAAGATGATGCCCCCCGAACCCAGCAGCCAGAGAAAAAGGTGGCCGCCCCACATGGCCAGGCGATGGGGCCGGCCGGCCTCCCACAGGGGTTCCAGGGGAACGGCGACGCTGAGGCCGCCCCGCACGTCCCCCAGCTTGTAGTCCTGGTGACAGTTGAGGCAGCCCTGCTCCACCAGGAGGGGCCGCATCAGCCGGAGGTAGGTTTTGCCCTTGAGGGTCTCCACCCCGCTCACTTCCCGGGCGCCCTGCTCCAGTTCCTTGAGCGACCGGGCCTCCCAGTCATCCGGCGTCCGCTGGGGATTGAAGGGCTTGAGGCTGACGATGGAACCGCGGATGTCTCCGTCCATATTGGCCAGGGCGTACACCTGACGGGTCATCTGGGCCGGGATGATGAGGGTCAACTGCTTGCCGCCGGCGGTGGCGCCGTCCCGCTCCGGCAGGTGAGCCAGCAGCGGGTTGGGAGGGTTATCTTTGGTTACGGGCGCATACACCCCGCCATGCAGGGCGTTCCAGCGGCGGTAGAGGATATCCTTCTCATAGTTGATGCGGGCGCTGAGGCGGGCCGTTTCCAGCAGGCTGCGGTGTTCCTGGATAATGTTCATCCCCAGAGAGGCGGCCACCACCAGCGTCCAGGCCGCCAGCGGCAGCCAGAGATAGGATCGGGACTCGGCCCCGCCATCTCCCCATTGCCCTGCGCTCAGCATCGTGTCTCCCCTCCGACCTGGGGTGGCCGGACCGGCCGGTCCCGCTGCGGCCGGGGCCTCCCCTCTGAGGCGCGCCGCCACCCTAACAGGCCGATTCGCCCCTCCAGCATCTTCATCGGCGATTCGCAGAATAAATTCAGCAAACCCTGACATTTTTTTATTCCCAACCAGTCGCGCCTGGCCCGTCGGCCCGCACATAACACCTGAAAAGGCCGGTGGGGCGGGCGTCCCTGCCCGCCGACGACCCCCGGCAATGGTGCGTGAGACGCACCCTACGGAACTTGGTGGCTGAGCGTGAGAAAAATTTCTCGCAAAGGCGCAAAGGGCGCAAAGAGAAGGTCACTGACTTTTCAAGACAGTTGCTCATGAGCCTGGGGCTCACCCATAAATTATGAAAAGTTAAGCATCCTTACGGTGCGCAGTGCGCACCCTTCGGAACTTAGGATTTCAGGTGACCCTCGAGGCCGCCTGAGGAACTTTTCAGAGCAGAAAACCTGCTTTCCCGGCTTCTTCCCCTGGTTTGGCGCCGCGGTTAGATTTCTCTCGAGAATTTTGCCGTTCCTGCCGAATAAGCAGTTAAGCGATTCCGGCAAGCGGGTCGGGGGAGGTCCGTCCGCAGGCCGGTCTTTGCTGCCGGGGGCGACGGCCGCGGGCCGCCCGAGGGCCGTCGGCATCGCCCCATGACCGCATCTTGGTATAAGCTGAACCCACCAGACGGCGGGGGAACCATGACCGGCGAAAGTCATGCGCTGTTGCTCTCACGGAAAAAGATCCTCAAGAATTTGCGGCGCGCCCAACTGCCGGCGGAACTGGAAAAGACCTATCAGCTCCTGGAAGCCCTGGTGGAGACGGTGGACTGCCTCTTGGTGCTAACGGAGCTGGACGGCCGCATCGTCCTGTTCAACCGCGCCTGTGAGGAGCTGACGGGTTATTCCCGGCAGGAGGCGCTGGGCCGGAATATTATGGAGCTCCTGGCGCCGCCGGCCTGGAAGCCGGTGGTGGAGGGGCGCTTCGCCGACCCCTTCGCCCCGGAGCTGCGCCTGCCGCAGGAAAATCCCTGGCGCACCAGGAGCGGGGAGGAGCGCCTCATCGAATGGCGCTGCGCCCCGGTCTGGTCTCCGGTGGAGCAGCGCCATTTCATGTTGGGGGCCGGACTGGACATCACCGACCGGCGGGCCGCGGAGGAGCAGCGCCGGCAGGCGGACCAGGAAAAATCGCTGATTCTGGACAGCCTGTCCGAGATGTTGGCCTACCAGGACCTGGGGCACCGCATCGTCTGGGCCAACCGGGCCGCGGCCGACTCCCTGGGACTGCCGGTCGAAGAGATGCTGGGCAGGACCTGCCACGAATTGTGGCGCCAGCGCCCCGACCCCTGCCCGAACTGCCCGTTGAGGAAGGTGGCCGCCACCGGCGAGCCCCACCAAGGCGAGATGGTCAACGCCGCCGGCCGCATCTGGGAGATCCGGGGCTATCCGGTCCGGGACGGCCAGGGCCAGCTGGTGGGGGTGCTGCAGATCACCCAGGACGTCACCGCCCTGAGGAAGGCGGAGTTCGACGTCCGCAAAAAAGAGCGGGAATTCTTCACCCTGGTGGGCAACATCCCCGCCATGGTGTTCAGGGGATACATCGACGGGGCCATCGACTTCTATGACAACCGCATCGAAGAGATGCTGGGCTACCGCAAGGAGGACTTCGACGCCCGGCGGCTCACCTGGATGGACATCATTAAGCCGGACGATCTGGAGGGGGTGAAGGAGGTCTTTCTCCAGGCCTTGAAGACCGACCGCAGCTACGTCCGGGAATACCGGGTGCGCCATGCCCGGGGGCGCCCCGTCTGGATCGAGGAGCGCAGTCGGATTTTTCTGACGCCCGAGGGCAAGGTGGATTTCGTGGAAGGAGTATTCTACGAGATCACCGAAAAGAAGCGGCTGGAGGAAATCTTTCAGGACCAGTTTCATTTTCTCCAGACCCTGATGGACACTATTCCCAGCCCCATTTTCTTCAAGGACGCGGCCGGCCGCTACCTGGGCGGCAACGCCGCCTTCGCCCGCTACCTGGGCCGGGACCAGGGCGAGATCGTGGGCAAGACCGTGTTCGACCTTTACCCGCCGGAGTCGGCGGAGCTGCACCACCGCATGGACCAGGCACTCTTCGAGCGGCCTGGAGTGAAGGTCTATGAATCACAGGTCCAGGATGCCGAGGGCCGGGTGCGGGAGGTGGAGTTCCGCAAGGCCACCTTTACTCACCGGGACGGCAGTCTGGGGGGTCTGGTGGGGGTGATCCTGGACCTCACCGACCAGAAGCGCCGGGAGGCGGCCCTGCGGCGGGCCCACGCGGACATGAAGCAACTGATGGGCGCCTTGCCCTCCATACTTATCAGCCTCTCCGGCGACGGCTTCATCATCCAGTGGAATCACTCGGCGGAACGGGTCTTCGGTCTGACGTCTCGGGAGGTTTGGGGGCAGCCCCTCTCGGACATCGGCCTGAACTGGGATGAGGAGCGGGTGGCCCAGGGACTGGCCGCAGCATGGGAGACAGGCCGGCCCCTGCGCCTGGACGACGTCGCCTACCGCCGCCGGGACGGCAAGGACGGCTTTCTGGGCCTCACCCTCAGCCCCATCCACGACGATGAGGGCAAACCGGCCGGGCTCCTCCTTTTGGGGGCGGACATCACCGAACGGCGCATCCTCCAGAGCCAACTGGCCCAGGCCCAGAAGCTGGAGTCCATCGGGCAGTTGGCCGCGGGCATCGCCCACGAAATCAACACCCCCATCCAGTATGTGGGCGACAACACCCGTTTCCTGCGGGACGCTTTCGGGGAGCTGACCCAGACCCTGGAGAAGCTCAGCAGCTTCCTGGCAGGGCTCCCGCCGGAGACGGCCCTGGAGCGGGTGCGGGAGGGCTGGGCCGAGATTCTCCAAGAAGCCGACGTGGAATATTTCCTCCAGGAAATCCCCCCGGCCCTGGCCCAGTCCCTGGAGGGCGTGGAGCGGGTGGCCAGAATCGTCCGGGCCATGAAGGACTTTTCCCACCCCGGCGCCCGGGAGAAAAAGGCCACGGACCTCAACCGCGCTCTGGAGAACACCATCACCGTGGCCCGCAATGAGTGGAAGTACGCGGCCGACGTGGTCACCCACTTCGAGGCCGACCTGCCCCTGGTGCAGTGTCTGCCCGGGGAGATGAACCAGGTCTTCCTCAATCTCCTGGTCAACGCCGCCCACGCCATCGGCGACGTGGTGGACCGGGACGCCGGCGAGAAGGGCGTCATCACCGTCACCACCCGCACCGACGGCCGCTTTGTGGAGGTGCGGGTGGCGGACAGCGGCCCGGGCATCCCCGAGGAGATCCGGGGGAAAATCTTCGATCCCTTCTTCACCACCAAGGAGGTGGGCAAAGGCACGGGGCAGGGGCTGGCCATCGCTTACCGCGTCATCACCGAACAGCACGGCGGCAGCATCACCTTCGACAGCGAAGCGGGCCGGGGCGCCACCTTCATCCTGCGCCTGCCGGTGGGGGAGAACGCCGGCGCGGAGGACCGTCATGAAGATTAAACTGCTGTTCGTGGACGATGAGCCCAACCTGTTGCAAGGCCTGCAACGCATGTTGCGGGGCATGCGCCAGGATTGGGACATGGCCTTTGCCGACAGCGGCGCGGAGGCCCTGGAGATCCTGGCGCGCCGGCCCATGGACGTGGTGGTCACGGACATGCGCATGCCGGGGATGGACGGGGCCCAGCTCCTGGCCGAGGTCCAGGCCCGCTATCCCCATGTGGTGCGCATCATCCTGTCCGGCCAGTCCGACCGCAGCATGATCATCAAGACGGTGAAGCCGGCCCACCAGTTCCTGGCCAAACCCTGCGACGACGCCACCCTCAAGGCCACCATCGAGCGGGCCCGGCTGCTGCGGGGGATGCTGGAAGACGATTCCCTGCGGCGGCTGGTCTCCCGGATCGACACGCTGCCCAGCCTGCCCTCCCTTTACCTGGAGGTGATGGAGGAACTCCAGAAAGAGGACGCCTCCATCAAGCGGATAGGGGAGATCATCGCCCGGGACATCGGCATGACGGCCAAGATCCTCCAGTTGGTCAATTCCGCCTTTTTCGGCTTCTGCCGCCACGTCTCCTCCCCGGCCCAGGCGGCGGAGCTGTTGGGGCTGGAGACCCTCAAGGTCCTGGTCCTGTCGGTGCAGATTTTTTCCCGCTTCGACCGGGCCAGGTTGTCGGGCCTGGACGTCCACCGGCTCTGGACCCACTCCCTGGCCGTGGCGAATTTCGCCCGCACCATCGCCGTCAAGGAACGACGGGGGGAGGCCCAGGTCAACGACAGCTTCATGGCCGGGGTGCTGCATGACGTGGGCAAGCTGGTGATGGCCGCCAACCTGGCCGAGGCTTATGGGGAGGTCATGGAAACGGCCCGGGAGCAGGGCCTCACCGTCTGGGAGGCGGAGCGCCGGGTGCTGCAGGTCACCCACGCCGAAATGGGGGCCTATCTGCTAACCCTGTGGGGGCTCCCCCACGACATCGTCCAGGCCGTGGCCTTCCACCACGAGCCCGCCCGGCAGCAGCCCCAGGAATTCAACTGCCTCACCGTGGTGCACGCCGCCAACCACCTGGAACATCAGTCCCATGAGCCCAAGGCGGGCCCGGCCCCCAGCCCCGTGGATCTGGAGTATCTCACCACCCTCAACCTGGGGGACCGGCTGGACCGCTGGGAATGGTTCTGCCAGGCGGGCTAGCAAGGGAAAGGAGCTATGAGCGCCAAGATTCTCTTCGTGGATGACGACGCCCACCTGCTGGCGGCCATGCAGCGCCAGTTGCGCCGTTTTTTTGAGGTCGACGCGGCCCTGGGACCCCACCAGGGCCTGGAGGCCGTCTCCTCCGGCGGCCCCTATGCGGTCATCGTCTCGGACCTGCGCATGCCCGGCATGGACGGCATCCGCTTCTTCGCCCGGGTCAAGGAGCTCTCGCCGGACAGCGTGCGCATCATGCTCACCGGCAACGCCGACCTCACCGCGGCCATCGAGGCCGTGAACGAGGGGCACATCTTCCGCTTCCTCACCAAACCCTGCCCCCCGGAGGTCCTCACCAAGGCCCTGGAGATGGGGCTGAACCAGCACCGGCTGGTGCTGGCCGAACGGGAGCTGTTGGAAAAGACCCTGAGCGGCGGCATCCAGGTGCTCACCCAGATCCTCTCTCTCATCAATCCCGAGGCCTTCGGGCGGGCCTCCCGCATCACCCGGTACGTGCGGGAAGTGGCCTTCGTGGTCAAGGCGCCCCACCTCTGGCAGTTGGAGACCGCGGCCATGCTCTCCCAGATCGGCTTCATCCTGCTGCCGCCGGAGGTGCTCACCAAGATCTACCGGTGCCGGCCCCTGAGCGCCGAGGAGAACCAGCTGCTCCAAATGCACCCCTTCGTGGCCGCAGACCTCCTGAAACGCATCCCCCGCCTGGAGGAGGTGAGCGAGATCATCGCCTACCAGGAAAAGCGCTTCGACGGCTCCGGCATCCCCCAGGACGCCCGCAAAGGGCCGGACATCCCCCTGGGGAGCCGCCTCCTCAAGGTGGTGCTGGACTTCGACATCCTGGAGACCGCCGGCCTGTCCCGCACCCAGGCCGTGCAGAAGCTGAAGCAGCGCCCCGGCTGGTACGACCCCGCCCTGCTCACCGCCCTGGAAGCGGTGCTGTGGATCGAGTCCCGCTACGACTTGAAGCGGGTGACGCTGCGCGAGCTGACGGACTCCATGATCCTGGACGACGACGTCTTCACCAAGGACAACACCATGTTGATCGCCAAAGGGCAGGAGGTGAACCCGCTCATCCGCAAACGCCTCCACACCTTCGCGGAAACGGTGGGGATCAAGGAGCCTCTCAGGGTGCTGGTGCCCATCACCGGCCGCCAGAGGGCGGCGGCGCAGGAATCTGCGGGGCGCCTGGGGGTGCAGGAGAAAAACGAGCCCGGCGCCGCCGCCGACCCTTCAGCGGGGAAATAGGCCGGCAAGTCGAGGAGCGCTTCTGAATTGCCGACATGAGAGGCGCAGGAGAGGACAACTGTGCCGGTGAACCTGGGGTTCATGTTTCCTGACAAAGATTCAAGCTATGACCACCTAATCCCGTTTTCAGAAGGATTACAAAACAGCCAAACAAGAATCGGTGATTAAATTGCTAAACCCGATTATTCGGGGGTGGGCAAACTATCACCAACATGATATGGCCTGGGAACCTTACTTTGAGAATAGGAAAGCTCTCTTGGTCAAGAATGACCTGGCTTTATATGGAAGGGTTAGGAGATTTTGGCAGGCCCAGAAGGGAAAGTGTCCGATCTGTCATGGAGACTTCACGCTGGTAACGGGGTGGCACATGCACCGCGTTATCCCGAAGCTTCAGGGCGGGAAAGACGTACTGTCAAATCTTCAGCTTTTGCATCCTATCTGCCATCGGCAGTTGCATAAACAAGATTGCCAGTATGTTGCCGACCCTTCATTGACCATGTGGGGGTTTTGAACGACTTGAGCCGGATGAGGGGAAACTCTCACGTCCGGTTCTTAGGGGGGGGCCTCAGTAATGAGACCTCTTTACCCGACCGCAAGTTCTTTCCGCGGGAGGCCCTGGAAGAACTGGCTCTTTCCATCAAGGAGCAAGGGTTGATCGAGCCCCTGGTGGTGGCGCCCCGGGATAGCAGGTTCATGCTCATCGCCGGGGAGCGGCGCTGGCGGGCGGCTCACCTAGCCGGGTTGGAAAAGGTCCCGGTCAGGGTGCTGGAGGCTGATGACCAGCAGGTGGCGGAAATGGCCCTGGTGGAAAACATCCAGCGCCAGGACCTGACCCCCCTGGAGGAGGCCCGGGCCTTTCAGTCCATGATCGACTCCGGCTACACCAGGGAGGAACTGGCCCAAAAGCTGGGCTTCAAACAGGTGTGGCGGGTGGATGAGCGCCTGAGCCTGCTGAAGCTGGCCCCCAAGTTCCAGGAGGCCATGGTGCAGGGGATCATCTCCCCATCCCAGGCCTTCGAAATGAGCCGGCTGGCGAACCCGGACGACCAGGAGCTGGTCTTCCAGAAGATCAGGGCCGGGGAGCTTTCAACCTATAACCACCTGCGGCGGTTCGTCACCGCCATGGTAGACGCCAAGAAGCAGACCGCCCTGTTTGCCCTGCCCAAGAAGGAAGACCTGGAATTGGTCTCCCGGTGGGAGAAGGTCCTGGACGCGGTCACGGGCCTCATCGTGAAATCCTTTTCCCCGGATGATTGCCGGGTGCTGGCCAAGGTGTACCAGGGGAACACCCACGTAAACCTGGAAAAGATCGACTTGATCATCAAGCACTTGAACCTGGTGAAGAAGGCCATGCTGGAGAGCGCCTCCCGGCAGGAGGTGAGCCAGCTTATCGGCTAACGAACCTTAACCATTAATAATCCAACGGGGCCGCCGATCCGGCGGCCCCAAACTTTTGTGGGGAGAAAGGAGGAAAGATGCGGGGGATGAAAAAGGCGAAACAGACCACCATCACCTGTTTCTGCGGCGAAGAAATCGTGCTGGGGGTGCAGGAAAAGGACCTCTCAAAGGGGCCAGGCTTTTCAGCAAATGCACCTGCGGCCTGAACTGGACCCTTTCCCTGAGATACCACCGGAGGGCGGCGGATGAAAAAGGAAGACTGGCTGTGGCCTCTTAGAGGCGGCACCTGGATGGAGCGGCTCCTGGCCCTGGAGGACCTCCTGGAGCTGCTGCTCCTGGCAGTGGCTTTTTACTGCTGCGCCTGGGCCCTGGCGCCCTATTTTTAAAACACTTTTTAAGGAGAAATTCTCATGGCTGTAAAAGGTTTAACGCCCCAGTTGGCGGAACGTGGGAAAATCAAGATCGGGGAGCGGGGAGAGATGAAAACTTCCCAGGGCGGTAAGCAGTTTGCCCAACCCCGGAAGCTGGATCATTTCCTCATTACAACAATGCAGCGGGACGCGGCCGGGCGACTGATGCCGGGCGCGGCTTCGATCAGACCCAGGCGCTTCTTGCGCTCTTCCTTGGGCAGCCGGGAAATCTCGTTCTCCTCGGCCCGCCACTTGCCGCCCTTGACCCGGATGGCCTGCTGCACCAGGGCCAGTTCGTCCACGTCGGCCTGCACCGGCAAAAGGGTGAGGCCGGAGAGGAAAATGAGGGACAAGGCCAACAGGCCCGTGGTCGCGGACAAAAACAGCTTCTTGGGAGTCGCCATGGCATACCACCTCGCGTAAGGGTCGGGAGGAAAAGAGACACCTCCCCATGGACCTTATCGGAAAGAATGGCGCCAGAGCGTGATTTTGGATAACATGTTTATATGATTACCAATTGTCATCACGAGGGCATGAGTCTGTCTCAAAAAGGTGCGGAAATTCTTTCCGGGGAAGATATTTTCTTGGGAAGTTGGCGCTCAATCCACCTCCACGATCCGGCCCTCCTGGAGGAGCAGTCGCCGCCCTCCCAGCCGGTGGGCCTGGGCCGGGTCGTGGGTGATCAGGATGAGGGTCAGGGCCCGCTCCCGTAGGGTCTGGAGGAGGCAGTCCTCGATGAGGCGGGTGTTGGCCCGGTCGATGTGGGTGGTGGGTTCGTCCAGGAAAAGGACCTCGGGCTCGACGGCCAGGGCCCGGGCCAGCCCCAGGCGCATGGTCTCGCCGCTGGAAAGGGTGGCGGCGGGCTGGTGCGTTTTGTGTGATAAGGCAACCTCTTCCAGGGCCCGGGCCACCTGCTCCCGGACCCGGTCCCGGGGCAGGCCCCGGATTTTTAAGCCGTAAGCCACGTTCTCAGAGACGCTGCGGCTGAAGACCCCCACCCGAGGGAAGACCATGGTGAGGCGTCGTTTCAGGGTGATGTCCGGGGGCAGCGTCAGGTCCCCCTGGAGATAGCGCACCTCACCCTGGTCGGGGGGCTCCAGCAGGGCCGCCAGGCGGAAGAGGGTGGACTTGCCGCTGCCGTTGTCGCCCATGAGGATATAGGCGCCCCCGGCCGCGAAGGTGTAAGAGCAGTCCGCCAGGATGCGGTTCCCCTGGTAGGCCTTGGCGATTTTGTGTAACTGCACCGTCAATCCCACAGCCGCACCCCCGTTGGGGCCCGGCCCCGGCGTTGCACGGCCCGCAGGGCCACGGTCACCAACAGGGACAGGGTCAGCAGGATGATCCCCAGGGCGATGCCCAGGTCAAAATTCCCCTTGTCCGTCTCCAGGGCGATGGCGGTGGTCATGACCCGGGTGTAGTGGGCGATGTTGCCCCCCACCATGAGCACCGCCCCCACTTCGGCGCTGACTCGGCCGAAGGCGGCGATGACGGCGGCGCCGATGCCGTAGCGGGCCTCCCGCACCACCGCCGCGGCCTCCTGGCGGGGGGTGGCCCCCAGGGTCTGGGCGGCCAGGCGGATGACCGGGTCCACCCCCACGATGGCGGCGTGGGAGAGACTCGTAACGATGGGAAAGGCCAGGATGGTCTGAGCGATGATCATGGCGCCGGGGGTGTAGAGCAGCTCCAGGAAGCCCAGGGGGCCGCTGCGGGACAGGATGAGGTAGAGCAGCAGGCCCACCACCACGGGCGGGAGCCCCATGCCGGTGTTGAGGAGGCCCAACAGCAGGCCCCGCAGAGGGAAGCGCTTCAGGGCCAGGAGGGCCGCCAGGGGCAGCCCCAAGGCGCTGGCGGCGCCTAAGGCCAGGCCGGACACCTGCAGGGACAGGAAGATAATCCCCAGCAACTCCGGGTTGAAACCGGCGATGAGGCGAACGGCGCTGACCAAACCCTGGAAGATGGTTTCCATGGAAGTTCAGTTCAGGTAAAGGCAGCCGAAATCAGAGATGGCCATCATGGCGCCTTGACTCCCCACACCCAAACGCAGCGATACTCTGGCCAAGCGTGAGCTTGGCGAGCATTCCGGTTCCCAAGCAGGAGCTTGGGAACCAGAGGAAACCTGGCACCTGGCACCTGGCACCTGACACCATAACCCCCCAGCCCTCACCTCAAGATCGACCCCTCACTTGGCGTTCGGCGTGAAAAGCTGGTTGCCGTGTTTATCCTTGAAGTCGCCGATGGCCTTCTGGCCTTCCGTGGAGATGAGCCAGTCGATGAACATCCTGGCCTCTTGATATTTGGCCTGCTGGTGCTTCTCCGGGTTCACCGCCATGACCCCGTACTGGTTGAAGAGGCTGGAGTCGCCCTCCAGCACGATGACCATCTCCAGCTTGTCCTTGTCTCTGGCGGCCAGCCAGGTGCCCCGGTCGGTCAGGGTGTAGGCCCTTTTCTCGTTGGCGATGCGCTGGGTCTTCTCCATGCCCTGGCCCACCTCCAGGTACCACTTCTGGCCCTTGGGGTCCACCCCCGCCTTCTTCCAGATGCCCAGCTCCATGGTGTGGGTGCCGGACCTGTCGCCCCGGGAGACGAAAGGAGCCTTGTCCTGGGCGGCGATTTTCTGGAAGGCCTCCACCACCCACTTCATGCCCTTGATTTTTAAAGGGTCGTCCGTGGGGCCGATGATGACAAAGTCGTTGTACATCAGGTCGTGGCGGTCCTTGAACCAACCTTCCTCCACGGCCTTGAGCTCCAGTTCCCTGGCGTGCACCATGACCACGTCGGCGTCGCCCCGTTTGCCGATTTCAATGGCCGCGCCGGTGCCCACGGCCACCACGTCCACCTTGAGGCCCGTCTTTTTCTCGAAGATGGGCAACAAAAAATCGAACAACCCGGAATTCTGGGTGCTGGTGGTGGAGGCGCACTTGATCCGGGTCTGGGCGAAAGCGGTCCCGGCCATGAGGAGGCTGACAGAACAACACCAAAGGACTATCCTGTTAACCATCATGATCTACCTTTCAATCGATATAATTTTCAAAAGATATCGCATTGCAAAACAATATCTTTTATTCCCCTTGATCCATCAACCATTCCCGGAAACGGGCCGCCAGGTCCCAGAAGCGGGCCACGGCCGCCTCTCCCGCGGGGGTGAGCCAGGCCCGGCCGCCGTGGCGTCCCCCGAAGGTGCGGGCCACCAGTTCCTCCCCGGCCAGGGCGTTCATGCTTTTCACCAGGGTCCAGGCGTGGCTGTAAGCCATGTCCATGGAACGGGCCGCGGCGGCGATGGAGCCGTGCTCCCGGATGCGCTCCAACAGGACGACGCGGCCCCAACTGAGGAAGGTCTCCCCGTCCTTTTCCAGCCAGAGGCGCCCTTTGATGCGGACCCCATGCGGCGCCGTCGGGCTCTCCGCCAGGGCCGTGCCCCGGCCGTGATCAGGCTTTTTACCGCGCATGTCGTTATTCTATTAGAAAAGTATCGATATGGCCAGAGAAAATTGTCCGAAAGCTCCCGGAGACAAGGGGGAGGACGGAAAACCTGGAGCCTGCGCCCCCCGCGGCGCCTCCGGCACATTTTGCCAGGCCGGAGCCTTCCCCGCCGCCTGGTTATCTTAACCTTTTGGGCGCGCCGTCGGTCAAAAAGGACAGGATGCAGGCAAGACGGCTTTCCTCCGGGCGGCGGCGGCTCCTGGGGCGGCGCTTTGGGGATAAGAAACCGGGGCGCGAGGAATGTGCTTCCCTTTGCGGCCAGATTGTGTTAACAATCTACGTATGTTGGCCCATTCCGAGCGAGACCCCGTATGAACTATTGCAGTCAGTGCGAATTGGTGCATGGGGAAGAGCACCGCTTTTGCCAGCGGTGCGGGCAGTTGTTGAAGGGCGCGGCGGTGAGCGTCGGCCGGCCCTGTCCCCGCTGCGAAGGGCTTACCTTTCCGGGGCAGAAGTTCTGCACCGAGTGCGGCCTGCCCCTCCGGGTGGCGCCCGCCGGCCGGGATGAGCAGGTTTACCAGGGTCAGCGGCCTCCCCTCTTCTATCCCCGCGCTTCCCGTCCGGCCGAGGCGGCTCGGAGCCGGCGCCGCCGGCCTTTCCAGGCCTTGATGCTGCTGTCCCTGGTGCTGGTCATGGGAGTGGGGGGCTACTATGGGGTGAAATGGCTGATTCGTTCCACCCCCGGCGGCATCCCAACCCCCGGCCCCGGCGCGGAGGAAACCCTGCGCCGGGAAGTGGAGCGGCTGGCGGAGAAAATCCGCTCCTCCCATTTGAACAAAGACATTCACAAATGGCTCAGTTGCTATGACCCAAACTATCCCAAACTGGGCATCCTGGAGAACCAGATGCTGGAGCTGTGGAAGAATTACGACATCAAAGAGGTGTCGTACCGCATCTCCCAGTTGCAGCGTCTGAACGAGCGGCAGGTCCAGGTGTTGTTCGTCTGGAGCATCCAGCTTTACGACCACCGCACCCAGGACTACACCCTGGACCGGCCCTCTTACCGGGTGATCCTGGAAAAGGCCAACGGTGACTGGAAGATCAAAGACAGCAAGGTTGAATCGGGAGGTTAAGCCTGACGTGAACGCTCTGCCAGCAATGCGGTTGAGAATAACCTGGGCGTGGCTGACGCTCCTGGTCCTGGCCGGTTTCGGCTGCACGCCGGTGATCTACCAGACGCCCCCGCCGGCCCCGGCGCCGCCGACTGCCGCGCCGCCCCCCGCCGCCCCCCGGCCGATTTTCTATGTGAACGCCAGCCGTCTCAACCTGCGGGCCTGTCCGGGCATGGACTGCCCCAAGGTGGCCGCGCTGGAGCGCAACGAGATTGTGGAGAAGTTGGGCGAATCGGACGACTGGTCCCAGGTTCGGGTGAAGAAGGACGGCACCTTGGGGTGGGTGGCCACCCGGTTCCTCTCCCCCGCGGCGGTGGAAGCGGCGCCGCCCCCGCCTGGTCTGCCCAGGCCGCCGGAGACCGCCAGACCGGAAAAGCCGGGGCTGCCGGAAAAGCCCGTGAAACCGGCGGAGACCGCAGAACCCGGCGCCAGGAAAAAGCCCGCCGAGGAAACCAAACCCCGCCGGACTCCCAAACCGGCGGAGGCGGCCGAACCTCCGCCCGGCAAGCCGACGGAGAAACCCGCTCCGGCCAAGGCGCCGCCCGAGGAAAAGAAAGCCCCGGCCCCCGAGCCGCAGCCGGAACCGAAGAAGGGTATTCGAATTATGTAATGTCTGGTTAGGAATTTTAGGTCGAAGTTTTAGGAGGCGGTCATGTCTAATGGCCGAAGCCCATATCTGCCATTAAAATATGTTCCCTTAATTCTTGCCCTCGTAGCGATTTACGTTATCTTCTTCAAGACTCCAAACGATCCGTCCCAAAAAACAACTACAATCCATCCATCGGCGCCAATCCATAGCTCAAAACCCGAATCCGCTAAAAAAAATTATTGATATTCAGGAACCCCGCAAATCAACCGATGAAATTCAACCCTCTGCTAAAACTGAGAGCAAGCCATCTGCTCAACGCCTCCTCGAAGCGAAGGCAATTCTTGCTGACAAGTCTAATTATAAACCAGGAAAGCACCGTATCCCTGAAGCCGAAGCCCTTCTAAAATCTATCGAGGCCTCCGACAAAGAATATCCTGAGGCTCAACGTTTATTAAAAAAAGTGGAGGCCCATTATTGTGAATTGGACCGTCTTGCTAAGAAAGCCAAAGAAAAGGACCTAGAGGCTAAGCGCATTTTGTATGCAGGCTTGTTAGAGAATGAATTTTTAAATCGCGGATATGACATCTCTGTAAAGGTTTTAGGGAAGGAATCTAGAACATTAAAGCTGAAATGGGTGCTTATGGGGCGACCACTTGTCCACCAATTGACAAATGATGGCAAATTGGCTGCTAAATGGCGTGAGATGGGGTTTAAAAAAGTAATTTTTACTGATGGTTACCGGGCAGCCTGGGATTTAACTTTATAAAAATAATATAAGGTACAAGCTGAGAGAGGGGGCTAAGGGCCGCAGGCCCTTACCCCCCCAATCCCTTAACTCTGTTAGGGCCGGGGAAGTCGAGACTCCCCCGACCCTCACCACAAGCCTTCTATAGCATCCCCAGTTCCTGCAACGACCGCCGGGCTTCCCGGATCATCTGGTTGGTGTAGCCCCATTCGTTGTCGTACCAGGTCATAATCTTCACCAGGTCGCCGTCCACCACCTGGGTCATCTCCAGATCCACCACCGAGGCTCGGGAATCCATGATGATGTCGGCGCTGACGATGGGGTCTTCGGCCACGCCCATGATGCCCCGGTAGCGGTCGCCGGCGGCCTCCTCCCGGAAGATGTGGTTCACTTCCTCCACCGTGGTGGGCCGTTCGGTGAGGAAGACCAGATCGGCCAGGGAGCCGCAGGGCACCGGCCCCCGCACCGCCACGCCGTCGAACTTGCCGTGGAACTGGGGCAGGGCGTTGGTGGTGGCCTTGGCCGCGCCGGTGGAGGTGGGCACGAAGTTGGCGGCCCCGGCCCGGCCCCGGCGCCACTTCTTGGCGGGGCCGTCCACGATGGCCTGGGACGAGGTGTAGGCGTGGATGGTGGTCATGATGGCCTTCCTGACGCCGATGCGCCGGGCCATGACCTCAAAAACCGGGGTGATGCAGTTGGTGGTGCAACTGGCGCAGGAGATGATCCGGGTCCCCTTCTCCGGCGTGGTCACCCCGTGGACGATGCAGCAGACATCGTCCGTCTTGGGCGGAGCGGACAGAAAGACCAGTTGCGCCCCGGCCTGGAGGTGCTTCTCCAGGTCGCCCCCCTTGGTGAAGACGCCGGTGCACTCAAAGACCGCCTGCACGCCCAGCTTTCCCCACGGGAGCTGGGTGGGGTCTTTTTCTTTGTAGACCGGGTAGGCCTTGCCGTCCACCACCAGGTTGTTGCCCTCAACGGCCACCGACTTGCCGTAGCGCCCGTAGACGGTGTCGTACTTGAGGAGATAGGCCAGATTGTCCAGGTCCATGAGGTCGTTCATGGCCACCAGTTCCAACTCCGGGGTCTCCAGGATGATCTTGAAGGCGGCCCGCCCGATTCTGCCCATGCCGTTGATGGCTACTTTCGCCATAGAGGTCCCTCCTTTGGGATGTGCGCCCGGGGTCCTGTCCATGAGGCAGGCTGAGCAAATCTCTTTCCAGGACCCCGAGCCCTGCCGTTATTTCGAAACACCCCCGCGTTTCCTTTAACCTGGCCCGGTGAGGCCCGGTCAATCCGGTTCACCTCCTTGCCGACCCACGGGGAGCGCCAGGATGTTCCAAGATTTTAACACAATCGGCAGGATTCTGGAAAAGGGGGCGTCAACCAGAGACCGACCGAGGAGCGGGCTGTTCTCCCCGCAGCCCGGTTTTCCGGGGACTCGCGCCCGATTCCGTTTTCTTTCGGAGTTGCCGCAAACCTGATGGAAAAAAACCGCGGGGCGGCTCACGGACCGCCTCTGGACGCAATCTGCTGCCGATGACAGGGAAAAGGCCCTGAGCCGCCGTCCCTTCAGGGCCCTGAGGGCTTACCCTTCGCCGTGGATGATGAACACCGACCAGAAAAAGGGTCGGGGATATCTGGCTCTGATGTCCCGGCGGGCCAGCCGCAGCGCCGCGGCGCGTGATTTGCCCTCTTTGAGGTGGCCGTAAAACAGGACCATATATTCCACCGCCTCGTGGGAGGCCACCGGCCAGAGGCTCACCACCACGCTCCGGGCCCCGGCGTGCTGGAAGGCCCGGGCGAAGTTGGCCACCCCCTCCCCTGCCATGACCTGTCCCCGCCCGGTGAGGCAGGCGGACAAGACCACCATGTCGGCCTTGAGCTTCAGGCCCAACACCTTGCTCAGGGTGAGGAAGCCGTCGTCCCCGGCCTGATTCCCCACCTGGCCCAGGAGAATGAAGGGCTCCCTGATGCCCTGGACCTTGTCCGACAGGTCGGCGTGGGTGGCGAAGTGGAGGTAGCGGTATTCCCCCAGGGGGCTTTGGCGCAGGATGGTCTCCGTGGCCTGGAGGTTCAGGAGCACGTCGGGGGGGGAAGGCTCGATCCCCAGGAGCCGGGCGATGGTCCGAATCTCAGCCTCCGTTTCCTCCAGAGGCTCGTACCGCAGCTCCTGCCCCTGGGCGCGGCTGCGGGAGGTCTTGCCCCAGGCGGCATGGGTGGCCAGGGCGGTAAAGGCGGCCTCCGGCGGAGGCGCCGCCTTCCCGGAGGCAGGCTTTGCTCCCGGGGGGGAAGTCCGGCAGCGTGGGTCGCTCTCGCTGAACACCGGGTTCCCCAGGGCGAACAGAAGGCGTGTCGGGGAGGCCGCCTGCAAACGCCGCTTCAAGGCCAGCACCGCGGCGGACTGATAATAGCTCAGTTGATGCCTGTCACCCACGAAGAGGCTGTCCTTAACCTCCCGGCCCGGCTGCATCACCAGGGCCTCGAAGGGCAGCAGACCCAGGATGCCGTCCGGGATGATGATCAGCCGCTCCTCTTCCTTGACCTCAGGCAACACCCCGGCCAGGAGCAGATCGTATAATTGTTTGGCGCGAGACAGGGAGAAGCCGTCGGGGTCCTGGTCGAGAAAAGGCTTCATGAAGGCCCTGACCTGTTCCTCCATCCCCTCCCGGCCGACCGGTAGCTGCATCACCTTTTTGACGCCGCCCCGCCGCACCACCATGAGGTAGCCGGCCTTTTCGCCCAGGGCATACTCCAGGAGAACTTCGTCGTCTTTGAGAGGCAGGTCGGCGGCAGGGACGGGCAGCGGGTGGTGCAGCGCGGCGTATAACGGGTATTTCCGACGCAACTCCCGGATCAGGGCCTTAAGTTCGCCGTCCAGGCGGGCCTTTTGCTCCTGCACTTCTTTGACGGCCGCTTCGCCGCCCTGCAGAGCCTTCTCCCACTGGCTCTCCAGCGCGGCCAGTTGGTTGAGCAGGCTCTCTTCCCGGGCCCGCAGCTCGGCCGGAATCTCCACCGCGGCCTCCTTCCCGGCCGTCCGGGCCAGAGACTCCAGGAGGACCCGGGCCTTGGTGGCTTCGGCGAAGTAGAAGGCCGCGGCCGCGGCGTCGGGGCCGTAATCCTCCAGGCCCGGCGGCAGGGCCTCGGCTTTGAGGGCCATCTCCGCCAGGACGCTCACCAGCTCCTGGTAGGGACGGATGTAGCCTCCCAGCAGACCGGCCTGGAAAAAGCCCCCCTTCTCCCCGGAGGCCCGGCGGCGCAGCTCCTCCACTCCCTTGACCGCCTGGTGCAGCGCCAGGGCCGCCTCCCTGAGGCGCCCCGCTCCGGCCAAAGCCAGACCTTGCTGGGCATGGTGCTGCACCCGGTATTGGGGGGTGGCCCGCCAGCTGGGGGCCTGGTCCTGGAGCAGCTCCAGGGCTTCCCGCCATTGTCCCTGGGCCAGGTGAAGGTAGATCAGGCCGGCCTTAACCCGGGTTTTCCGGAAACAGGCCTCCGCCGACCGGTATTCTTTCCGGGCCAGGTACAGCCCCCCCAGGTTGTTCAGGCTGAGCGCCACGGAGGGGTGTTCCGGCCCCAGCACCTGCTCCTTGATTTCCAATGCCCGTTGATACAAGGGCAGGGCCTGTTCATAGAGCCCCATGACCCGATACAGTTCGGCCAGATTGTTGAGGGCCGCGGCGGTGGCGTGATGTCCGGGGCCCCAGGCCTTTTCCGAAATCCTCAGGGCCCGCTGGAAGAGAGGTTCGGCCTCCTCATAGCGCCCCTGGGTGTAGTAGAGTTCAGCCAGGTTGCCCAGGCTGTCGGCCGTGAGGGGGTGCTCCGGCCCCAGGACCTTTTCCCTGATCCTGAGGGCCCGCTGGTACAGGGACAAAGCCTGCCCGTAGGCGCCCATGGTTGCGGAAAGGATGGCCAGGTTGTTCAGAGCGGTGGCCGTGGCCGGATGCTCCGCTCCCAGAACCTCTTCCCTGATCTTGAGGGACCGCTGGTATAAGGGCAGGGCCTGTTCATAGAGGCCCATGACCCGGTACAGCTCGGCCAGGTTGTTGAGATCAACGGCGGTGTCGGGATGCTTCGGCCCCAGGATCTTCTCATCGATTGCCAGGGCCCGCCGGAACAGGGGCAGGGCCTGCTGATAGGCCCCCATGCCCTTATACACGAGGGCCAGGTTGTTGAGGCTGGTGGCGGTGAGGGGGTGCTCCGGGCCCAGGGCCTTTTCGTAGATCGCCAGGGACCTCCGGTACAGGGGCAGGGCCTGCTCATAGGCGCCCATGACCCGGTACAGTTCCGCCAGGTTGTTGAGGCTGGAGGCGGTGTCGAGGTGCTCCGGCCCTAAAACCTGTTCTCTGATCTTGAGAGCCCGCCGGTACAGGGGCAGGGCTTCCTGATAGGCGCCCATGGCTTTATACAGGAGGGCCAGGTTGTTGAGGCTGGTGGCGGTGAGGGGGTGCTCGGGGCCCAGGGCCTTTTCGTAGATTGCCAGGGACCTCCGGTACAGGGGGAGGGCCTGCTCATAGGCGCCCATGACCCGGTACAGTCCCGCCAGGTTGTTGAGGCTGGAGGCGGTGTCGAGGTGCTCCGGCCCTAAAACCTGTTCCCTGATCTTGAGAGCCCGCTGTAACAGGGGCAGGGCCTGGTCATATTTTCCCAGGCCCTCATACAGCAGACCCAGGGTGTTGACGACGACGGCGGTGTGGGGATGCTCGGGACCGAAGGCCTTTTCTCTGATGGCGAGGGCCCGCTGAGCCAAAGGCAGGGCCTCCTGATAGCGGCCGGCCTGATAAAGCTGCATCGCCTGCCGGTTTAAGGAGAGGGCCTCCTCCAGAAGAGGGTCCGCACCCTGCCCCGGGGCGGCTAGAAGCATCATCAGGAAGAATACCAGATACAGCAGCCGGCTTCGGGTCATGGCCGCACTCCCGGCAGGAGCCCCTGGAAAAAATAGACGCCTGGGAACAGACTGGCATCATGGCAGCAGGATAAAGATCTCATGAGTTTTTCCCCGAAACCTCGCCGCCGCCGCCCTTTCGGTGCACCCAGCCCCTGCCGTTGACAAGGTTGACGGGAGCCGATATCTTCAAGGCAACCGCGAGTGCGGTCCATCCCCAGAACGCACTCGGCCGGGGTTGCGCCGGCCCCGGGTGCGGGAAAGAATGCCGTGCTGAAACTTGTGGGCTTCGACTGCGACGGGGTCCTCTTCGACTCCCGGCAGGCCAACATCGCCTTTTACAATGTCATCCTGGAAAACTTCGGCCGGCCGCTCCTCAGCGAGGAGGCCACGGACTACGTCCACAGCCACACCTTTCGGGAATCCCTGGATTATCTTTTCCGCGGGTTTCCCGATTTCGCAGCGGTGCTGGAGTTTTGCCGCACCCTGGACTATCGGCCCTTCATCCCCATGATGCAGGAAGAGCCGCATCTGCGGGAATTCCTCCGCTACCTCCGGCCCCGCTTCAAGACCGCCCTGGCCACCAACCGCACCACCACCACCCGGGCCGTGCTGGAACATCACCTCCTGGCGGACCAGTTTGATCTGGTGGTCTGCGCCCTGGACGTCAGCCGACCCAAGCCCCATCCCGAATCCTTCTGGCGCCTTCGGGACCACTTCGGGGTGGAGCCGCACGAAGTCATTTACATCGGCGATTCCCAGGTGGACCAGGAATTCGCCGCCAACGCCGGGGTCACCCTGGTGGCCTACCGCAATCGCCATCTGGAGGCCCCCTACCACCTGAACTCCTTCGCCGACGGACCGTCGCTCATAACGGCCGTGCTGCGGGACGCAAACCTCCCGCCATCGGCAACCGGCCCCCTCCAAAGGTAAGAGAGGAGGCGGAGCCGTCGCGCCTCCTGCCCCCTCGGCATCATTCGTCCGCAGTTCTCCGAGCTACTTTTTTGCCCCTTTCTTGCCCGGAGACATCATTTTGTCGAATTCCTCCACGGTCACTGCGGGGGAGGTGGTGAAGGCGATGCCCGTCATCTTGCTCAAGGCCACCGAGACTTCCATGGCCTCGGCGACGCCCGGCAGCGAGACGATGAGCATCAGGTCGGTGGCTCCCAACAGGGCGTAGGCGGCCTTAAGCTCGCCGCCGTGCTGTTTTAAGAGGTCCACCGTCTTCTTGGTCCGTTCGGCGCTGATGCCCTGAATGCCTTCGGAGGTATACCGGCCAAACATCACAAAGGTTTCCATCTTGTTCCCTCCTCGCAGGTGGGTGGTGGCAATGATGGCCCGACCCTACCAGGTATTTGGCGAAATATCAAGGGATTTTATAAAGATAAACAACACCGTGGGCACGCACCGGGGGCCTGCGGACAAGGGGAACAGGGACAGTTTTTTCCCAAGCTGTCTCCTATGAAATGCTCATGGCCCCAACGGGGCCACCCCCGGGCATGAAAAACCTTTTGTAGGGGCGGGTTTCAAACCCGCCCCTACAGAACCGGGATTTTCACGGTGAAGTCCTTCCGTAGGGTGCGTCTTACGCACCATTGCCAACTGGAGGAAATCGCCGGCCTCCTCCCCCGGGTGGATTACCTGGTGGCCAGCGGGCGTCTGCCTCCCGGGGCGCCTGCGGATTTTTACGGCCGGATCGCCAGGCTGGCGAAAGAACAGGATACCCGGCTGGTGGTGGACACTTCCGGGGAAGCCCTGCGCCTGGCCTTGGAGGAGGGGGTGTTTTTGATCAAACCCAACCTGCGGGAGTTTGCCGAACTGACGGGCCGGGAATTGGCGAACGAGACGCAGGAGGAACGCCTGGCCCTGGAATTGGTCGCCCGCCGCAAGAGCGAGGTGGTGGTGGTTTCCCTGGGGGCCGCGGGGGTCCTGGCGGCCACCGCCCAGGGCGCACAGCGGCTGCGGGCGCCCCTGGCGCCCATCAAAAGCAAGGTGGGGGCCGGCGACAGCACCGTGGCGGGCATGGTGCTCGCCCTGGCCCGGGGCCGGCCCTGGCGGGAGGCCCTGCGCTTCGGGGTGGCCGCCGGTGCGGCCGGGGTGATGACCCCGGGCACGGAATTGTGCCGCCGGGAAGACGCCGAAAGGCTGTATGACCAGATCATGCAGAGAACCTGATCAGGGTTTCTCCTCCTTGTCCTCCTCTGCCCCTACGCGGGGAGACTTGGTGGGGAATCTATGCTCCGAGCTGCTCCGAATGCGCGCGTTCAGCACCTCCAGCCCTCTTTCCAGCGTGGGCTCCATGACCACCAGTTCCCCCTTGGAGAGAATCAGCCGCTTCAGTTGGGGAATCGTCGAGCCCACCGAGGCCTTGAGATACACGGGCTGGACGTAGACAATGGTCTCGGCGATGGGCAGGATGATCATTTTGCCCCGTTCCACGTGGGAACCCATCTGGTTCCATAAGGTGAACTGCTGGGAGAGGACCGTATCCTGATTAATAAAGGCCTCCACTTGTTGCGGGCCGTGCACCAGCACGCCTTTGGGAAAGCGAAAGACCACGATCTTACCGTAATTGGGACCGTCGCAACCCACCACACACAGGGCCCGGAGGTTGGTGCGGGCCTTGGGGTTCATGGGGCACAGCAGGATGAACTCATCCTTTTCTTTATCCAGAATGTTGAGGGTCAGGTATCTGGGGTCCATCCGGATCATCCTTCCTTCATGGGGAAGGGTGGAGAACTCCCAGATGTCCTCCTGCTTATAAAAGACCTCCGGGTCGGTCTGGTGGTACTTGGAGTAGATGGCCATCTGGACGTCAAACATGTCCCGGGGATAGCGGATGTGCTTCTTCAGGTCGGCGGGCATGAGGTCCAGGCTTTTCAGCAGCCCCGGGTAGATGCGGCCGTAAGCCCGGGCGATGGGGTCCCGGGGGTCGGCCAGATAATAATCCACGGTGCCGTCATAGGCGTCCACCACGATTTTGACGGAGTTGCGGATGTAATTGATCTCTTTGCCGTAGGCCTGGGAGTAAGGATACCGATTGGACACGGTGTAGGCGTCCTGGATCCAGTAGAGCCGCTTGGGGGTGACCACCAGGTAGGGGTCCCGGTCCAGGATGAAGAACGGGGTCAGGGTTTTGATCCGCTCCACAATGTTGCGCCGGAATTGTATGCGACTCCGGGGGTTGGTTTGCGTGGTGAAGAAGATGTCCTTTTCCTTGAAGTAGAGGGCGAAGATGAGTTTCCGGAAGAGAGAGGAGACGGGCACCCCGCCCCGTCCGGCATAGTCCACCATGACGTTGAGGGAATCTTCCGGATAGCCGATCTCCCGGCTGTCGTTGGGGGTGATGACGGGACGGAGCTTTCCCAGACCATAATAGACCGCGGGTTGCTCGATCTTAAAGCCGTAGTCCGACCGGGGGGGGATGCCCCGGATATACCAGGTCATGGGATCTTCGCCCCGCTGGGCCGCCGGGATCATCACCACGCCGATGCCGTGGGTGTACTTCAGGCGCTCGTTCAGCCAATTCCTGGCCCCCGCCGGCAGTTTTTCCAGGTCCAGTTCCCGGGGCGCCAGGAAGACCTGCTGGTACACGTCGCTGACGGTATAGCGGTCCACCGTCACGGTGTTGAAGTCGTAATAGGTCCGCAGCTCCTGGAGTTCCCGAAACACCTCCAGGAGGGCCTCCTTGTCCCACACCGGGATGTTGCGCAACGTCTCCTGGACCTTGGCGCCCCGCAGGTCCCAGGGGACTTCCCGGATGGGATAATCCCGGGTCTCCACCTCGGCCAAATCATAGGCGGCCAGGGTGGCCTGGATGTTGTGTCTGATGAAGGTCTTTTCCCGGGCGATTTCGTTAGGGGCGACGATGTATTTCTGCACCAGGCCGGGGAGGAAAGGGGAGTACCGCGCCCCCAGGGCCAGGAAGAACAGGGCGGCGAACGCCAGGAGCACTTTCAGCCCCCGGCGGGTGTGAATGTACAGGATGAGGGAGACCGCCAGCCCCAGGAGAAACACGATGGACAGCCAGATGAGGGGCACCACGACCCACATCTCGGTGAAGCCGGGCCCGAAAAACAGGGGCATATGAGAGGTGCTGTACAGCAGGGTGTGCCGCTGCAGGATGAAGGCCCAGGCGCCCATAAGAAAACCGATGCAGGCCAGCACGCTGAGGTGAACCCTGGCCCCCCGGGGCAGGTGGAGGTCCTGGTCGAACAGGATGCGGCTCTCCCGCCAATACAAGAAGGACAGACCCAGGAACAGGAACACCACGGACAACAGCAGCTCCCGCAGGAGGAGCAGATAGATGGGCAGGGAAAAGAGGTAATACGACACATCCTTGCCGTAGACCGGATCCTGGAGGCCCGCCGCCGGGGCGAAAAGGAACAGCAAAGTATCCTCCCAGCGGTGGTACAGGGGATAGGAGACCAGCAGGGCCAACAAGAGGGAGGAAGGGATGTAAAATTTCAGCGAACGCTGGCGAAATTTCTCCAACAGCCGGGTGTATCGCAGAGGACCCCACGATTTGGGCTTGATCTCCGCCAGGGAGACCCGGCCGAGAAAACGCGTCGCCACCCAGAAATTAAGAAAAAAGACCAGGAAAAACAGCAAGGTGAAAGAGACAAACACCAGGTAGCGGTAAAGCAGTTTCTGCCAGAAATAGAAGCCGTACCCTAAATACTGGAACCACCAGATATCCACCAGAAAATCGGTGAAGAGCAAACCGAACAGGAGATAGAGACCACCGAGGCCCAGGAGGGCGGCTCCCAGGATAAGTATCCATCGTTTCAGGCGGCGCATGTCAGAGGCTCCGGATCACTCGGTCATTCCATGACCGCAGGGATTTTCTGCCAGGGCTGGCGATGTGCTTCGGAAGACAATTTCGTCCTGAGATCCCCCCTGAAGGGGAGAGGGATAGAGTGGTGACGGTTATTTTATCACGATAATTGAAGAGTGGACTCATTCGCCCCCCTCCCCCACCCCCATCCCGAGAAGGGGCCGAAGAACCGGTTCCGGCAACATCCTTCACCGGACAGTTATGGTAAACTTACCATAATTGCCGACCCGGAGTCTATCATCAGGGGGTAAAATCAGCAGCCCGGAGGGAGGCTGCGGTCGCCGTGCCGGAAAACGACGCGGGCCGGGTGGGCAGGGCTTCCGGGTTTCCGCCCCGGGGCCCCTTTTCCCGCCTTCAGCATGAGGTCAGGCAAAGAAAAGGAGACGGTCATGATCAATCACCCCCGGATCGTTAATATCGAGGATTATGCACAATTTGTCGGCGCCGAGACCGTGGCGCGCATCCTCGGGAAGGCCAGAAACCTGCGGGACCTGCACGTGGTCAACGTCAATTCCACCTACTACGGCGGCGGAGTGGCGGAGCTGCTGGGCTCCATGAGCATCCTGATGAACAGCGTCGGCATCAAGACCGGCTGGCGGGTGATCCAGGGGTCTCCCGACTTCTTCAGCATCACCAAAAAGATGCACAACGCCCTGCAGGGCGGGGAGATCAACCTCACCGACCGGAAGAAGGAAATTTACGAGGCGGTGGTCTACGAAAATGCCATCCGCACCCACCTGGAGCACGACGTGGTCATCATCCATGACCCCCAGCCCCTGCCTCTGATCAACCATTACCGCAAGCGGGGCCCCTGGATCTGGCGCGGCCACGTGGACCTGAGCGCCCCCGACCCGGAGTTATGGAACTACCTCAGCCCCTTTGTGGAAAAATACGATGCCGTCATCTTCAGCATCAAGGAATACACCCGGGAGCTCAAAACCCCCCAGCTCTTTTTCATGCCGGCCATCGATCCCTTCACCATCAAAAACGCTCCCTTGAGCGAAGCGGAGATAGATGAGCGGCTGGAGCACTACCGTATTCCCACCGACCTGCCGCTGGTGGTGCAGGTCTCCCGCTTCGACCACTGGAAAGACCCCCAGGGGGTGGTGGAGGCCTTCAAAATCGCCCGGAAAGAGGTGGACTGCACCCTGGTCCTGTTGGGCAACGTCGCCACCGACGACCCGGAAGGCCCGGAAATCTACGAATCCCTGCTGGAATGCCAGGAGGAGCGCATTATTATCTTATCAGTGCAGGACACCGCCCTGGTGAACGCCTTGCAAAGCCGGGCCGCGGTGGTCCTGCAGAAATCCCTGCGGGAGGGGTTCGGCCTCACCGTGTCCGAGGCCATGTGGAAGGGCGCGGCGGTCATCGGCGGCAACGTGGGCGGCATCCGTTACCAGATCGAGGACGGGGTCAACGGCTTCCTGGTGAACACGGTGACAGAGGCCGCCGCCCGGATCGTACAACTGGTGCAGGATGAAGCCTTGCGGCGGCGCCTGGGGGAAGCCGGCCGGGAGACCGTGCGGCAAAGGTTTCTCCTGAGCCGCAACCTGGAGCAGTACCTGGATCTCTTTGCCTCTTTTGAGACCAATTTCACCCTGAAGCGGGTCCCCGGCTCGAACTAGAGGGGCCATCGGCGGAAATGACCCGGGGCGCGGCGCCTGGAGGGCCGGCCTGCGCCCTCCGCCCTGGTTCCGGACGTTGTCGACCCGCCTTCCCGGCGGCATCCGACCCGGCACACGGAGGCGCCTTTGAAGATACTGTGGCGGAGCCTGCTATGAAATGCTCATGGCCCCAACGGGGCCACCCCCGGGCATGAAAAACCTTTTGTAGGGGTTGGTTTCAAACCCGCCCCTACAGAACCGGAATTTTCACGGTAAAAGTTCCTTTATTCCCCCTCCCCTCGCAGGAGGGGGCCAGGAGGAGGGAATCACAGGCGAGACGCCTGTGCCACGGGAGCCGCCGCTCCCCCGGTCCTCCCCCCGGAAGCTGCCTTTCATCCCGTTGGAAAGACCCCGGGCGCAGCCGCGACTGCCCGGATATCGTCTGAGATTAGGCGCTATCCGGTAAAACAGCATCGTTTCTGTTCTTGGGCGGCAACTCGGAAACCAGGCTCCGGGGAGGCGGGCTCCCATCTTCCACCATCTCCGGTGAGCCCTCCCGGAGCCCTGGCGTCAATGGAGGAAACATGAATTGGTATCAGCGTGAGGCGGAGGATATTTTTGCCGAATTGGAGACCTCTGAACTCGGATTATCCGCTTCCGACGCCAAGGAGCGTCTGAAGAAGTTCGGCCCCAACCGCCTGGCCGAAGCGGAGAAGATCAGCCGACTGAAAATCCTCCTGCATCAATTCAAAAGCCCCCTGATCTATATTCTCCTGATTGCCGGGGTGGTGACCTTTTTCCTGGAGGAATACAAGGACACCGGGGTGATCGCCGCGGTGCTGCTGCTCAACGCCCTCATCGGCTATATCCAGGAGGTGAAGGCCGAAAAGCAGGTGCAGGCCCTGAAAAAGATGGTGGTGGCCAAGGCCCGGGTGCTCCGGGACGGCAAGGAGGTGGAGATCAACGGGGAAGAGGTGGTCCCCGGCGATATCGTGCTGTTGGCCTCCGGGGGCCGGGTGCCGGCGGATGTGCGGCTGTTCAAGACCATCGAACTCAAGACCGATGAGTCCATGCTTACCGGCGAATCCGTCCCGTCGGAGAAAAAAAGCGCCCTGATCGAGGAGGACCATCTCACCTCCGGCGATCAGCTCAACATGGCCTTCATGGGCACGGTGGTGGTCAACGGGCGGGCCAAAGGGGTGGTGGTGGCCACCGGCCCCCGCACGGTCCTGGGCCACATCGCCAAGGATGTCCAGGAGATCGGAGTCACCCGGTCCCCCCTTCAGGAGAAGATCGACCGTTTTGCCCAGGCCATCGGCGTCATCGTGCTGGTGGCGGCATCATTGCTGTTTCTGGTGGGCATCCTGGTGGGGGAAAGCGTCAAAGACATGTTCATGACCGCGGTGGCCGCCACCGTGGCCGCCATCCCCGAGGGCCTGCCCATCGTGGTGACCATCGCCCTGGCCATCGGGGTGGCGCGCATGGCCCAGCGCCAGGCCATTATCCGGAAACTGCCGGCCGTGGAGACCCTGGGGAGCACCACGGTGATCTGCTCCGACAAGACCGGCACCCTCACCAAGAATGAAATGACCGTCATACGGGCTTATGACGGTGGCAAGATCTATGAATTGACCGGCACCGGCTATAACCCCACGGGAGAGATTCTGGAGGAGGGCCGGCCCGTCAAGGCCGGCGCCGACCAACAACTGGCCATGCTCTTCAGGATCGGTCTGTTGAGCAACGAATCGGAGGTCTACGAAGAAGAGGAGGCCTACAGGGTGGACGGCGACCCCACTGAAGGGGCGCTCATTGTGGCCGCCCTGAAAGCGGGGTTGAACCTTGCAGAGGAGAGGGAAAAATATTCGGAACTCTTCCTCATTCCCTTTGAATCGGACCGGGGCTACATGGCCACCCTGCACCGGCACGGCGACCGGAACCTGGTCTTTGTCAAGGGAGCCCCGGAAAAACTGCTGGAGATCTGCGCCGAGTGCCGTCTGGACGCCTGGGAGGACGTTCCCAAAGTGGCGGAGCATTTTGCCCGGGAGGGGCTGCGGGTGTTGGGCATGGCCTACAAGGAAATTCCCGCCGAGCAGACGGAGATCACCATGGCAGACCTGCAAACCGGGCTGATCTTCGCCGGTCTGCAGGGCATGATCGACCCGCCCCGCCCCGAGGCCGTGGAGGCGGTGGCAGGCTGCAAAGAAGCGGGCATCCGGGTGGTGATGATCACCGGCGACCATGCGGTCACCGCCCTGGCCATCTCCAGAAAACTGGGCATCGCCCCCGAAGAGGAGGCGGTGGAGGACCTCACCACCAAGCCGATGGAGGCGCTGACCGATGACGAGATCCTCTCCCTGATGCAGGAGGTGACCCGGATTCTGGCCGTGCGCTCCGGTCTGGGGCAGTTCCAACCCGCCAGCCTCACCGGCAGGCACGTGCTGGCCATGAGCGATCCGGAATTTCTGGGACTGGTCAAAAACCTGCTCGCCAGCCTGGTGCACCGCGCCGGACCGGAGGGGGCGGTGCGCAACGTCCTGTCCGGCAAGGAAATCGAGACCATGAGCGACGCCGACCTCTTCCACCTGGTGCAGAAGGTGTCGGTCTATGCCCGGGTTTCTCCCCAACACAAGCTGCGCATCACCCAGCAGTTGCTCAAACACGGCGAGATCGTGGCCATGACCGGAGACGGGGTGAACGACGCCCCGGCCCTGAAGGCGGCCCATATCGGCGTGGCCATGGGGAAAACCGGCACCGACGTGGCGAAAGAAGCCTCAGACATGGTCATCGCCGACGACAATTTCGCCAGCATCTACCGGGCCGTGGAACTGGGACGCGTCGTCTTCGACAACATCCGCAAAGTCACCTTTTTCCTCATCCCCACCGGCATCGCCTCCATCATCACCATTCTGGCCTCCGTGATGCTGGGGTTGCCGCTGCCCTATCTGCCGGCCCAGCTTCTGTGGATCAACATCGTCACCAACGGCTTGCAGGATATGGCCCTGGCCTTCGAGCCGGGAGAAAAGGACGTCTTGAAGAGGCCGCCCCGAGACCCCAGGGCCGGCATCTTCAACCGCCTGCTGGTGGAGCGCACCATCATCGTGGCCCTGTTGATTTCCGCGGGGGTGATCTATGCCTTCATCCATGCCCTGAAACAGGGGATGTCTCTGGAAAAGGCCCGGACCATCGCGGTGACCACCATGGTCTTCTTCCAGTTTTTCCAGGCCTTCAACAGCCGCTCCGAATGGCAGTCGCTGTTCCGCCTGAATCCCGTGGGCAACCCGTTCCTCTTTTTCGGCACCATCGCCGCCTTCGGGGCCCACCTGGCGGCCATCTATCTTCCCTCCCTGCAATGGGTCTTTCGCATGGAGCCCATTCTGCCGATGGAATGGCTCAGGATCGCTCTGATCTCAGTCACGGTGGTGATCGTAGTGGAAATCGACAAGCTGGTCCGGAGAATCATCGCCCCGGCCCGAGCTTCCACCTGACGGCAGCAGGCAGGGTGCAGCGCGTGGGTCGCCCCATGCTGAAGCGGAGAGGCCCGGAAGACCCGGCCGCAGAAGAGATGCGGCGCCGCCCTGCCGCGGCTCTAAATGAGCGGCCGGCGCGGTCGCCACGACTGTCTGCAGGTGCGTCGGCGAACTTGCGCGCCCGGCGGCCGAGCCAGGAACCGGGATCCGCGCCCGGGCCCCTTACGGCAGCGACGCCGGGCGGAGGCCGCCTCGGGAGGAGATATGGCCTTGCGTCTGTTGGAAATGGTGTTGCCGGAGGAGGCTCTTGCAAAATTCTCCCTTTGTCCTGGGAACGGGCGGCGGTTTTGAAAACCCTCTGCAGGATGCCAACCTCTTTCTTAACTTTTCAGAGCAGTCGCGCATGGGCCTTTGGCCCACCCGTAACCCATGAAAATGCCGGTGGGGCGGGCGTCTCTGCTCGCCGTCAGGCCCGGGCAATGGTGCGCGGTGCGCACCCTACGGAACGACTTTTCAAGCAGATTCGCCACCCCCACGCCGGCCCTCCTCCGGTTCATGCCTGGACCGGTCCCTCCGCCTCCAATCGCGCCACCAACTCCTTGAGGCTCAGGGAGTCCAAGGGGGAGGGGGGAGCGGCGGCCATTAGACGCTGCACCACGGCCTCCAGGGCCGGCGCCCCGGCGGCGCGGGCGGCCAGGGCCTCTCCCCGGCTTTGGCGCAGATGGTGGAGCGCCTCCCCCACCGTCACCTGGTCCGGCGGCAGGGCCGGCAGAAAGCAGGCGGCGTCCCCCGGCGCGGCAGGGGGGACCACTACCAGCAATCGGCAGGCTTGCAACACCTCCGCCACTCGCGTCGCCAGGTGGTCCTGTCCCCCCACCATCTCCTCCAGTTCGTCCACGCTCAGAGGCGTCCGGCGCTTCAGGAAGCGGTCGGCCGCCAGGGCCAGGACCGCCAGGGCCAGGTGCTCGTCCACCGCTTCCCCGGAGGCGCCGGGCCGTCGGACCTGGCGCAGCAGACGCCCCATGTTCTGGGAGGCATAGGCTATTTCCGTGCCGTAGAGCACCACGAGCCAGCTGTAAAACATCCAGACGACCAGGAAGAGGAGGTGGTAGAGGGCCCCGTAAATGGCGTTGTAGTAGGTGGCCATGCCCTGAAACCAGGCGAAGATGTAGTGGGCCAGCTGCCACAGACTGCCCCCCACCACGCCCCCCAGGAGCGCGGCCCGAAAGGTTACCCGGGTGTTGGGCATCACCAGGTAAATGAAGGTGAAAGCCACCCACAGCAATCCCAGGGAAAAGAGGCTGGTGGTGGCGGAGAAGAAGAACTCCGGCATGAAGGTGGACAGAAAGTGGCGGATGTCAGGCTGGCTCAGGATGCCGCTGGACAGGGAGATGGCCACCGCCATGAGGATGGGGAAGATGAGAAAGATGCTCAGATAGTCGCTGAATTTGCGCAGCCAGGGGCGGGTCCGGGACACCTGCCAGGTGCAGTTGAGGGCCCGCTCCACGTTGCTCATCAGGATCACCAGGGCGGCCAGGAGAAACACCACCCCGAAGACGCCCAGGGAGGTGACCTGGGTTTGTTCGATATATTCCAGGATCTGGGCTGCGAACTCCTGGGAGCCGGGGGCCAGCCGGTCCATCAGATGGGAGGCCAGCAAACGTTGCAGGCCCAAGCTTTTGAGGATGGCGAAGAGCAGGGCCAGCAGGGGGATCAGGGCCAGCATGGTGGCGTAGGCCAGGATGGCGGCCTGGAGCCAGCCCCGGTTGCGCAGGAGGCCCCGGCCGGCCAGCACCAGCAGGCGCAGACCCCGGAGCGGCAGACCCTGGAGCCCCTCCGCCTCGCCTTCCCAGAGACGCCGCCGGAAGAAGTCCCCCAAACTGCGGTTTGCTGATATGTCGCCGGTCATGTCTCTCCTGAGGTTCGCCGTCGCATATCAGCGCGCCTGTTCCAGTTCCCGGTAGCGCAGTTCCTGGGAATCCACCTCCACGGTGACGGCCTGGCCGGTGTTCTGGCCGAACCGGGCGAACGCGGCAAAGAGCAAAGGATTCACCGCCTGCCGCAAATCGCCGGAGGCGCCGCTGCTCCGGGCTTCCCCCACCCAGAGGGTGCGCCGCTCGCCCTTTTCCCGGAAGGTTTTGGCCTCAAAGACGTTGAGCAGGAGCCAGCGGTCGTACCAGCTCTGGGGACGGCTGGGATAGCTGGCGAAGCCCGGCCACAGGAAAAAGGACGGCCCCCAATAGCCGCCGCCGATGCCGAAGCCGATATTGGCGGCGTAATCGGGATAGCTCCAGGGGACATTGGCGGCCGGCCCCAAGCCGTAGGTAAAGGCCAGGAAATAGGCGGCCTGGGAGGCGGGGACCAGCCGAAAGCCCCGCTGCGACAACAATTGCTCCGCCTTGGCTTTGATCTCCCGTTCCAGCAGTGGGTTCTTGGCGTCCCGGTTTTCCACCACGCAGAAGGCGGCGCCGGGCGCCCAGGGGGCCTGGATGCGGTCTTCGGTATAGCCGTTGACCTGCACCGAATAGGTCGCCCCGACGCAGCCCGTCGCCGACAGCATGGCAACCAGCAGCAGCGCCGGCAGGGGTCTGTTCATGGTAACCTCCATCCGTCCGGTTACAAAAGGGCGGTTAGCCCCCCTTTGACCTCCTTGAGGGGCGGCAGCGGCGGCGGGGGCGGCAGTTCCGCCGGGGAAAGAGACCGGCGCTTCAGGCGCATGCGGGTGGACAACTCCTCCCGCTCCCCTGCCTGGAGACCACCGGCGATAACGGCCGGCCCGCCCTCCATGGCCTCTATCTGGGCGGCGATGAGGCCGAAGTCGAAGGAGAGGTTGAACTTGTCGATATCCTCGTTGAGCAGCCTGAGGTGCACCAGGATGTCCCCGTGCTCGGCGGAGAGCTTCTCCAGGAGGCGGCGCAACTCGTCGTACAGGTCCAGGATGAGGTGGAGACGGCGGCGACGCGCCGTCAGACCCCGGCGGGCCCGGCCCCGGAGAAGCCCGGCCTGAATCGGCCCCGGCAATCGCCGGTATTCTTCATAGCCCGGCCAGGGGTCCACCCGGAGGAACTGCATGACCCGGCGGATGACCGCCTCCGACCCGCCCAAGGCCTGGTAAAAGGCTTGAAAGAGTCGGGCGGCCTGGTTGTAGTGCTCCCGGTAGTGGTCAACCTCCTGGGCCAGGGCCTGGACCTCACCCTCCAGGTAGACCCGTTCGGCGAAGTAGTTGTCCACAATTTCTTTTTTGATCTGGACCTTCAGGGCCTCCAGGGTCCGATCCAGGTCGTCCATGGCGCCTCACTTCCCCTCGTCGCCCTCCAGGTCCCGGAGGTGGTTGCTCAGTGAAAGTTGGGACAGGGGAATCTCCAGCTCCTCGCCCTCTGCGCTTTCCAGAGTCACGGTCTGGCGGATCAGATTGTAACGGATGATCTTGCCTTCGCCTTCGCCTTCGGGGAGCCTGATCTTCTTGCCCACCCGGGGCAGATGCTTCTTGAGATCCTGGTAAGAGTGATATTCATAGACCAGGCAGCACATCAGCCGGCCGCAGACTCCGGAAATTTTGCTGGGATTGAGGCTGAGCTGCTGCTCCTTGGCCATGCGCACGGACACGGGCTCAAAGTCCTTGAGAAAGCTGGCGCAGCAGAGCATCTGGCCGCAGATGCCGATGCCCCCCACCATGCGGGCCCGGTGGCGCACGCCGATCTGCCGCAGTTCGATGCGGGTGCGGAATTCCTGGACCAAATCCTTCACCAACTCCCGGAAATCCACCCGGCCGGGGGCGGTGAAATAAAAGATGATCTTGCTGGCGTCGAAGAGGCAGGCGACCCGCACCAGGTGGATGGGAAGCTGCCGCGCCTGGATGCGCTCCTGGCAGAAGCCGAAGGCCCGGCGTTCCTGATCCCGGTTCCTCTGGACCTGGGCCAGGTCTTCCAGGGTGGCCAGACGGACCACGCTGGGACAGCGGGAGGCCGCCTTCTGCAGGGACTCGTCCGTGAACACCGTTAACACGGTGCCCATTTCCTGCCCCTCGTCGGTCTGCACCACCACCTGGTCCCCGGGCTTGACGTCCTGGGCCATCTGCACGGTCTGGCAGCACCGCTGGCCGGTTTCCAGACGGATTTTGACCAGATTCATGGGGTAGGGCCTCCTCGGAGATGTAGTCCCAGGAAGTCCAGGGTCAGTTCGGGATTGAGGTTGGCCCGGAGATGCCGCTGGGCCGCGGCGATGGCGGCGAAGCGGCGGAACCAGACCCCAGGGCGCTGCCGGCGGCAGGCTGCCTCCATCTCCGGCAGGCAGTCCCGGTTCGCCAGCAGCTCCGCCGGGGCGCCCTGGCCCAGGAGGATAAGATCCCGGTGCCACAGGGCGGCCAGCCCCAGGAAGGCCTCCGCCTCGCCCGCCTGCTTGGCCAGACGCTGGGCCCAGTCCAGCAGGGGCGCGGTGTTGCCGTCCGCAAGCTGCTCCAGGTCGGCCAGCACCTGGCGGCGCTTTTCCACCATCTCGTCATAATTGAGCGCCAACGCCCGGGCCAGGGAGCCGCCGCTCAGGGCCGCCAGCAGGCCGGCCTGGGCGGGCTCGGCGCCCCGCCGCGCCAGTTCATCCCGGATCAGGGGGAGGGGCAGGGGCGTAAAGGCCAGCTTCTGGCAGCGGGAGACCACCGTGGGGAACAGGTTGTCCTCCACCCCCGCGGTGAGCACCAACAGGTTCTGCTCCGGGGGCTCCTCCAGGGTCTTCAGCAGGGCGTTGGCCGCGGCGTCGTTCAAAGCTTCCGCGGGTTTGATGAGCACCACCCGCCAGCCGCCGCCCAGGGGCGGATAGGCCGTGAGGCGACGCAGATCGCGAATCCGTTCGATCTTGATCTGAGGCTGCCGGCCCTCGGAAGTGGGAAAAATCTCCAGATAATCGGGATGGGTCCCGGCGGCCAGGCGGCGACAGGAGGGGCACCTCCCGCAGGCGTCGCCGTCCTCCCGCAGACTCTCGCAGTTCAGGGCCGCGGCCAGGGCCCGGGCGGTGGAGGCCTTGCCCACCCCTTCGGGACCCAGGAACAGATAGGCGTGGGCCAGGCGGCCAACCTGCAAGGCTGTTTTCAAATATATTAAGACCTGAATTTGTCCTAATATTTCTCGGAAAAAATTGACCGATGGTCTACTATTACTCACTATTAGTCCCCATTCAATTTATCAACTTGTTCTAAATAATATACAAATTGCTCTTTGCGAAGTAATGAGAATTGCTTGTCAGCAATATACAACAAAGCACTCAAGGCATGGAAATCTCGTTTCAGGTTGTCCGGGAGGAAAAACTCCTTTTTATAAAAAAGGTGATGGGAAATAGAGGCCCAGGCATTTTTAGCAATAGTCATAACTTGTATCTCAAATGGGTAATTTTTTGCTATTCCATTAAATTTTGAATTATGTTTTAGCATGGCCTTATGATGACAAGCCATATATCCAAACACATCATAATCTCCTTCTTCCATAGAGTCAAAAGTTTCTATTAATTCAAAATTTATTTTTAGCAAATCACTAATGTTTTGAATGTCTTCCAGAAACAAGCAGGTAATTCTAAAACCTATTAAATCATATATTTCATGAAAGGGATTTTCTGACTTTTTCCTCTCTACTTTGCCTAAAAATGAATCAAACTCTTTGAATCTATTCTTTAATGAGTGAATATTAATTTTTTCCCTATTGATACATTCTAATATAATAAATTTAACCTCCTCAATGAGAAGCAGGGCATTCTCTTCTCTTATTTTATATTCCGCATAAATTTCTTCAATATTATATTTCATTGTTAAAAATCAGCCTTCCTGTTAGCAATAATTTTCATTGTGTATTGAGGCATTTCTTGGGTCTTAGCGGTTGCCGACAAATGAAGATTATCAATTTGACCAGTAAAATAAAGCTTAAAATTGTTTTTATCTCCTAGGACAGACATGGCATTAGGATTATATCTGATGACAAGAACTTGACCAGATATTTTGTTATCGTTAGCAATATTATATGTGCCTGAGTAGTAATAACCGGAATCGCCCCCTAAAAGGCGCCCATCTTTCGTTAATATTATTACACCCTTGCCAGTTCGATTCATCTCCGATATAAATTCAACTGTCCATAAACCCTCATACATTTTGTTTCTCCTGTTTGGTTAGATAGAAAATGATTATCATTCCCATTCAATCGTCGCCGGCGGTTTGCTCGAGATGTCCAGCACCACCCGGTTGACCCCCTTGACCTCGTTGATGAGGCGGTTGGAGAGGTGGGCCAGGAAATCGTGGGGCAGGCGGGTCCAGTCCGCGGTCATGGCGTCCTGGGAGTCCACGATGCGCAGGGCGATGACGTTCTCGTAGGTGCGCTCGTCCCCCATCACCCCCACCGTGCGGATGGGCAGCAGCACCGCGAACCCCTGCCAGACCTGACGGTAGACGCCGGCCCGCTCCATCTCCTCCATGACGATGGCGTCCGCCTCCCGCAGCACGGCCAGCCGCTCGGGGGTGACCTCCCCCAGGATGCGGATGGCCAGGCCGGGGCCGGGGAAGGGGTGGCGCCAGATGAGGGAGTCGGGCAGCTCCAGGGCCGCGCCCACCTCCCGCACCTCGTCCTTGAAAAGCTCCCGGAGCGGCTCCAGGAGTTGGAGGGGCATCACCTCAGGCAGGCCGCCCACGTTGTGGTGCGTCTTGATGGTGGCCGACGGCCCCTTGAAGGAGACGCTTTCGATGACGTCGGGATAGAGCGTCCCCTGGGCCAGGTACTTGACGCCCCCCAATTTGCGGGCCTCCTCCGCGAAGATGCGGATGAACTCGTGGCCGATGCGCACCCGCTTTTCCTCGGGGTCGGTGATGCCGTCCAGGCGAGCCAGAAAGGCGTCGGCGGCGTCCACGTAAATGATGTTGAGGTGGCGCTGGTCCCGGAAGAGGTGGAGCACCTCTTCGGCCTCCCGGTGGCGCAAGAGACCGTTGTTGACGAAGATGCAGGTGAGGCGCTCGCCCACGGCCCGGTGCACCAGCACCGCGGTCACCGAAGAGTCCACGCCGCCGGACAGCGCGCAGATGACCCGGTCCTCCCCCACCTCCCGGCGGATGGCCTCGGTGGTGGCTTCGATGAAGGAGGCCATGGTCCACAGGGGCTTGAGGCCGCAGATGCGGAAGAGGAAATTGGCCAGGATTTCCTTGCCCCGGGGGGTGTGGTGCACCTCGGGGTGGAACTGCACCCCGAAGAGGCGGCGGCCTGCGTCCCGCACCGCGCCCACCGGGCTGGAATCGCTGGCGCCGATGATCTCAAAGCCCTGAGGCGCCTCATCCACCCGGTCGCCGTGGCTCATCCAGACCGTCTCCCGGACCGGCAGGCCGTAGAAGAGATCCTGGGCGTCCCGGATTTCAAAGGCCTTGCGGCCGTATTCCCGGGAGACCGCGGGGACCACTTTCCCGCCCAGGAGGTGGCACAGGAGCTGGATGCCGTAGCAGATGCCCAGCACCGGCGCCCCCAGGTGGAGGACCGCGGGGTCGAGCAAGGGCGCGTCGTCCTCGTAGACGCTGCGGGGGCCGCCCGACAGGATGATGCCGCCCGGGGCGAAGGCCCGGATGCGGTCCAGGGGCATGAAGTAGGGATGGATCTCGCAGTAGACCTTGAGCTCCCGCACCCTCCGGGCGATGAGCTGGGTGTACTGGGAGCCGAAATCCAGTATCAGGACTTTTTGGGCATGGGGATCGAGCATGTCGGCGCCGGAGAGTCTGGGAATGACAATGAATGTAGGGTGCGTCTCACGCACCAGCTTTGGCGCGTAAGACGCGCCCTACGAGAGAAAATTCCAGGTCAGAATTACCCCCTAGCCCCCTCCCACCGGGGGAAAGGGAAGTAAGGAACGTTTCAAAGACAGACAGATATTTCAATTCATTATAGTCCAAGGCGGGGGAAAGGACAAGTCGTGAAAAAGTCTTGGGATAAGGCGCAGGTCTGCCGGTGCTCCGAACTTTAGAGCCCCAGCGGCTGGAGGAAGCGGCGGTCCAGCTCCGCCTGGGTTTCCGAGTCCGACCGCCGGGCCTCCAGGAGGTCCTGCAGTTCGGCCGCAATCCCCCGCAGACGCTCCAGGGCCCGCCCCCGGGCCTCCTCCAGGGCCTCCCAGCCGCCGTCCCTGAGTTCCCGGCAGGCCGGCTCCAGCTCGGGCAGGAGGAGCGGATAGAGGCCCGGCTGCCAGGCCAGGAAGAGGGCCAGGGAGGCGAAGCGCCGCTCCCGGATGAGATAGGCCAGGCGGCCGCTGTCGCTCACTTCGGCCAGGGCGTCCTTGAGGCCGCGCCCCCAGACTTCGGCCCGGCTCTGGGGAAAGCGCTCCAGGAGGGCGTAAAAAGCCTGGCGCATCCCTTTTTCCCCCAGCTCGCCCAGTTCGTGGTGCAGGGCCGACTCCACTTCGTCGGCCAGCAGGTCCTGGAACCGGGCCTGATGGCGGTGGGGTTGACGCAGCAGGTCCAGGAGGCTGAGGCCCCGGCTTTCCAGGGCCGCGTTGACCAGGCGATTGCCCTGCTGGGTGGGATCGGAGAGCCGGTCCCAGAGGTAGAAGGCCAGGGTCTGGCGGCGCACGTAGATCAGGGTGTCCTGGCACAGGGCGGGGCTGCCGTCCAGGTCCCGGGCCAGCTCCCGGTCCAGGATGAACACGGTGGCTTCCCCCAGGCGGCGGACCTGGGCCAGTTCGCCCAGAAAGAAGGTGGGCGCCAGCCCCCGGCTCAGGCCGGCCCCGTAGGCCAGGCCGTGGGCCTTCAGCCAGGCGTTGAGGGTGTCCACCGCAAAGGGGTCGGCCAGGGAGCCGTTGACGCTTAGGGCGGCGGGAGCTTCCCCCTCCAGCGATTCCCAGAGGTTTTCCTGGCTTTCGACCCAGGCCAGCACGGGGGCGGGCTCGGGCTCCTGCCAGGGCAGCAGGCCGTGCTCCCATTTATAAAGCTGGCGCAGGCGCAACAGCAGGCCGCACAGGGAAAAATTGCCGGCCTGGGAGGCGTTGGCCACCTGACAGTTGGCCTGCACCTGACGGACGAGGTTTTCTATCATAGTTATCGGCTCCGGTCCGGGCGGAGCATTTCCTCCAGTCTCCTGGCCATCTGCGGGTCCAGGCTTTTGACGGTCTGGTAGGATTTTTGCGCCCCCTGGCCGTCGCCGTGGTGCGCCAGGGCGAGGGTGAGGCCGAAGTGGGCCTCGGGGTCCCGAGGGCCTAGGCGCACGGCAGTCTCGAAGGCGCCCTGGGCCTCTTTGGGGCGGTTGAGCTTCAGATAGGCCATGCCCAGGTTTTTCCAGGCCTGGGCATAGTCGGGCTTGAGGCGCACGGCTTCGGCAAAGGCGGCCCGGGCTTCCTGATGGCGTCCCAGTCCGCCCAGGACCACCCCCAGGTTGTAGTGGGTTTCCGGGTCGCCGGGCTGTTGGCGCAGGGAGGTGCGGAAGGCCAGGAGGGCTTCGCTCAGGCGCTTCAGTTTGAGATAGGCCACCCCCAGGTTGTTCTGAGCCCGGGCCCAGTTGGGGCGCAGGCGCACGGCCTCGGCGAAGGCCGCCGCGGCCTCCTCCAGGCGTTCCTGGCCAGCGAAGGACAGACCGAGCCCGAAATGGGCCTCGGTCAGGTTGGGGTCGGCCTTCAGGGCCTGTTGATAATAAACCCTGGCCTTCTGATAGTCCTTCTGCCGCAACCGGGCGTCGCCCTGCTCCAGGAGTAGGCGGGCCCGGTCTCCGCCCGTCTCCTGGGCCCACAGCATGGCGGGAAACGGACCCGAACCCACGGCGCCGAAGAGGAGACTCACCCAGACCAGAATCATGTAGACAGCCAGCCGGCCAAGCATGGAATTACCCCGAGCGTCGGGAGAGGGCCGCCCAGCCGCTCTGCCGGCGGCGCCATCCCGAGCGGTCCTATGCCCTCCCATGGCGATGCTGCTATGGTAACCAGCCGGGGGACTTTGTGCAACCAGCGGTGCTTTTGTTTTGCAAGAAGAAGGATGAGGACCCCGACATCATGATATTATAGAATAAGCACCGTGCGGCAGCCGCCCGGCCTCAGACCGTATGGCCCCGGAGCGGCAGGCGGCGCAAGTGCGGAGGAGCGATGACGGAGAACAAGACGGCGTCGGCGGAAAGTCGGGTCTGGCGGCCCTGCACCCGGGCCTTTTTCGTCTATTATGTGGCCATGGCCATTGCCTTTTTCGGGCCCCTCATCAACCCGGCAGTAGGGGTGCCGGTGTGGCTGGGATGGCTGGTGGGTCTGCTCATCGCCGTCGGGGTGGCCTACCACCTCTTCGGCCAGGAGTACCGGGCCACCCCCCGGGGTCTCATGAAGGTCTGGCGCTGGCCTCCGCAGGAAGAATTACTGCCCTGGGAGAACGTGGGCGCCGTGACCATCCGGCGAGGGCTCACCCAGACGTTGCTCCAGGTGGGCAACGTGGTCGTGTCCCGGCGGCAGGGGGGGGAAGAGATGTTTTGGTACGGCCTGACGCATCCCAAGGAAGTGAAGGCCGCCCTGGAGGAGATGCGGCCCTGAGACCTGTGGATCGCTCCCGGCGCGGCGGGTCGGACATGCCTCCCGCTTATAAAGGGATGGCCGGTGGCTGGGGGTGAGGGGGCAGAAGCTGACCACCTTTGCCCCCCGCTGTTAGAGGCGCCGCGATCCGGGACCACCCATTTTCCGAGCCCGGTAAGCACCGCCGCCGGAATTTCTGTCAGTGAGGCGCCTTGTGGCTTCCATAGTGCAAACCGAACTAACCCTGCCGGCGGCGATGCGGATGCAGCAGTTGGTGCAGGATTATGTGCGGGGCCTGACACGCCTGGCCGGACTTCCCGAAGATCAGAGGGAATCCCTCTCCCTGGCGTTTTGGGAGGCCTGCCGGAATGCCGTCGAGCACGCCTTCGACGCCGAGAATCCCGGCACTCTGAAACTGTCGGGGACCTTGACGCCGACGACTTTGGTCCTGTCCCTCGGCGATCAGGGTTTGCCTTTCTACCAGATGCAGGGGGTCAGGGACGCCACCCCCGACCCCGCAAGTCCGGCCCCGGTCTGCCGGGGAATGGCCTCCGTCTCTTCCTGCTTCGACGAAGTGCATTGGAGCTACCATGGGGTGGAGGGCAATGAATTGCGCCTCACCAAGAACCTGACCGGGGTCTGCGGCCCGCCGCCCCCGGAGGCCGAAGCGGCCGGCGACCGCCTCGAACCGGCCGAACCGGCGGCCCCCGAGACCTACACCGTCCGGCTGCTGCGGCCGGGAGAGGGCCTCCGGGTCGCCCAGTTAATCTATCGCGTTTACGGCTATACTTACCCCCACAAGGATTTCTATTATCCGGACCGATTGGATCACGACCTGGCCACCGGTCGGCTGGTGGGCGTGGTGGCCGTGGCCGGGGACGGGGAATTCGCAGCGCATCTGGGGATGACGCGGTGGGACCTCGGTCCTCTGGGATCGGTCGGCGCTTTTATGGTGGCGCCGGCCCACCGGGGCCGGGGGTTAACCAAACTCCTGGGGCAACGCCTCCAGGCCGAGATTCAGACTCTGGGGCTGGTCGGTCTGTTCGGCGAGGCGGTCACCATCCACACCATCAGCCAGCAGATTGCCGTCGGTCTGGGCTATCGCGTCACCGGCCTCAAGCTTTCGGACCTGGAACTGCATTTTAACAGGCTCCCGCGCCGGGATGGGCCCTCCAGCTCATGGGAAAGGGAAGCTGATCCCGGACTCCAACGGCAAACCCTGGTGTTCATCTTTCATTACCTGGCGCCGCCTGCGCCCAAAACTCTCTTCCCACCCCCCCGGCACCGGGAAATGCTGACGAAAATTTATGGGAACCTGGAGGTGGAAACGAAATTTCTGGACCCGACCCTGCCCACGGGCCCCGGGGAAATAAAGATTCATTTTGACCAGGTTTCGGGTGTCGGCACCATCCAGGTGAACCGCATCGGCAGCGATACCCGGCCGAAGATCATCCAGGCCCGCCGTGACCTTTGCGACCTGGCGGGGGCCCAAGTGGTGGGCCTTTGTCTGCCGCTGGGGCAAGGCGGCGCCCCGCACCTGTGCGAGGCCGCCGAAGCGGACGGCTTCTTCTTTTCCGGCGTCCTGCCGCAATTTGCCCCGGACGGGGATTTTTTACGGCTCCAATATCTCAACATCGGACTGGAACCGGAGTCTATCCACCTTTATTCCCCCTTCGCCAAGGAACTTCTCACCTATATCCTCCGGGAAAAGGAGCGGGTGGGACCCTGATGGGGAGCGTCGGTTTCGGCGCCATCGCCCTGAAGCCGGCGCTTCTGGAAAAAACTGCGGTTTTGACCCGTATGGGAACGGATTCGGTAATATTTCTTCCCGGCAGGTCCGATACTTGCTACGAAGGCCCTCCGGCGTCCGGGAAAGGTCTTCCCGAGACCGTGGGGCGGGTCGGAAGTGGCAGGCATGTCAGTCAAAGGGAGGCACGATGCGACACTTCAGAATCTTCTTGGTGCTCCTGAGCCTGGGCGCCTTCCTGGGCGCGGAGCCGGCCTGGGGCCAGTTGCGGACCGCCAAACCTCTGGACCCCAAATGGCGGGACCAGGGCAGCAAGACGCCCCAGAAGGCCGCCAACCAGAGCGGCGCCACCAAAATGCAGACCAACGCCCCTCCGGCCACCCCCAAACCCAGGGCCGGGGCCAGGTGACGCCGTCGTCGTTAAGGGCCGGGCGCCCTTGAGAAAATCGCGCATGAGCCCGAGGCTCACCCGCAAAGCATGAAAAGACCTGGGCGTGCACGGCGCGCCCTCTGGATGACACCCGCCCCCGGATGTACCCACGCAGGCTGGGAGCCTGCGCCACCACAGCTTTTCATCCTTCTGGAGAGAGCCTCGCAGGCTCAGGCGCGGCTGCCGGACAGAGGCGGGAAAAAGACAAAAGGGCAGGGACGTCCGATCCCTGCCCTTCCTGTCCCTGGTTTGGCTCTATCCCGGTTGCCGACGGTGAGCGATGCCGCGTTGACCAGTCTTGCCGAAGACATGGGCCGGAAGCCCATGCCGCCCGGGCGGAGGGGTCGGGGGGAGATAAAAACCTCTTACCCTGAGCCCCTCCTCCAGGCATTCCTCAGCCGTTTATCCTTAGACCTCTTCCGCGGCGCGGGCGGCTTCTTCCAGTTCCCGGCGCATGGCCATGTCGTAGAGCACCCGCTCCCGGGCCTTGTCGATGCCCAGCGCGGCCCGCTTCTTGTCGATGTGGGCGATCATGCGCCTGGCCATCTCCTCGGGGTCGGCCACAAAGTCCCACTTGCCGCCGTACACGTCCTCCAGACCCTTGAACAGGTAGTCCGTCAGGATCTCGGAGCCGGTGGTGGGGAAGGTCACCCCGAACAGGGTGTACACGCCCGAGGCCACGAAGTACTGGCCGATGGCGATGGCTTTCTCACTCATCCACTCCGGCGCGCAGCCCGCCGCGGGCAGGTCGCTGATGTCCGCGCCCAGGCCCCCCGCCTTGACGCAGGCCGTGGCCGCCATCAGAATGCGGGAGTTGTCCACGCAGGCCCCCATGTGCAGCACCGGCGGGATGCCCACCGTCTCGCAGATCTCCGCCAGACCCGGACCGCAGTACTTGGTGGCCGCCTCGGGGGTGAGCAGCCCGTATTTCCCCGCGGCCATGGCCGCACAGCCCGTGCTCAAGACGATGACGTCGTTCTTCAACAGCTCCGTGATCACCGTCATGTGGCTGGAATCCTGGGTGGTGCGGCAGTTGTTGCAGCCCACCACGCCGGCCACGCCCCGGATGCGGCCGCCGATGACGTTGTCGTTCAGGGTGTAGTAGGTGCCCCGGATGGAGCCGCCCAACAGGTAGCGAATGGTCTCGTAGCTGAAGCCCACGATGGTGGGGGTGGAGGCCGCCGGGATCATCACCGGCGCCCGCCGGTTGGGGAAGTTGTCGATGGCCGTGCGCAGCACCTGCCGGGCCACGTCCAGGGCGTGGTGCTCGTCAAACTCGATGTGCACCACGGACGGATGCTCTTCGATCTTGGCCCGGGTGTCGGTGGTCACCACCTTGGTGTGATAGCAGGCCGCCACGTTGGCCAGAGACTGCATCTCGCACTGTACGTCGATGACCATGGCGTCCACCGCACCGGTGATGATGCCCAGCTCCTGGTGCAGGTAGTTGCCCGCCACCGGCACCCCGTGGCGCATCATCACTTCGTTGGCGCTGCAGCACATGCCCGCCAACTGGATGCCCTTGGCGCCCTTGGACTGCGCGTACTGGATCAGCTCCGGCTCCCGGGAGGCCACCACCAGCATCTCGGGCAGGAGCGGCTCATGGCCGTGCATGATGACGTTGACGTGGTCTTCCTTGAGCACCCCCAGGTTGATCTCGCCCGCCACCGGCACCGGGCAGCCGAACATAATGTCCTGCAGGTCCGTGGAGATCATGGATCCGGACCAGCCGTCCGCCAGGGCGCAGCGGGTGGACTGCTTGATGAGGTTCTTGTAGTCCTGGTCCACCCCCATGTGGGTGCGGTGCATCAGCTCCACCACCTCAATGTCCACGCCCCGGGGCACCACGCCCTCTTTGCGCCAGATTTCCTGACGCTTCTTGGGGGCTCGCTTCACGTAGTTGATCTCGCCGTCCTGCTGCCCGAACTCGGCCAGAATCTTCCGACCCAGCTCCAGGGCGATCTCGTTCTTGGGCCGGGGCTTGGCGTCCTCGCCCTCGCCCACCGTGGTGGCCACGTCCCAGTCCTTAGCCACGGCCTTGAGCTTGGTGACGTCTTTGAGCTCGTAACCCTGGGCTTTCCCCTGGGCCACCTCGATGAACAGCTTGGCCACCCCCCGGGAGTGGTCGCTGTGGCTGGCCGAACCAGCCGCCACCATGCGGGCGAAGTTCCGGGCCACGATGGTCTCCGCGGTGGCGCCGCACAGACCCATGCGGGCCTTCTTCTCCGCCGGGGCTTCCTCGCCCGCCTTCTTCTTGGGCATGGGCACCCGGCAGGGACCCTGGGCGCAAATGCGGCAACAGGCCCCCTCAATGCCGATGGGGCAGGGTTTCATCTTCTCGGCGCGGTCGAAAATGGTCTCAATGCCCTCGGCAGCCGCCTTCTTGAGCATCGCCTGCGCCGCTTCGTCCATGGTCAGCTTCTCTAAATCGGCCATAACTGCTCCTTTTTATTACCTTATAAAAATTTTATTATCATCTATTCATGTCTATACACGATTACGTTTATACATGTCAAGCAAAATTATTGGCCGGGAAGGAGCCTGACAACCCGAAAGCCGATAAAACCGTCGGCGCTGGCGGGAGGGGCGAACTGGCGGGCGGCGCAGCGCAGGTCCCGGGCCCGGGAGTACCAGGAGGCCCCCTTGAGGAGACGGACTTCCCCCCGGCCGAAGGGACCGCCGAAGGCGGGAGTCCGGACCTGGTCCTGACACCACTCGGCCACGTTGCCGGCCATGTCATAGAGGCCATAGCCGTTGGGGGGAAAGGAGCCTACGGGGGCGGTGGTGGCGAACCCGTCGGCGGCGAAATTCCCCGGGTTGTAGTTGGCGCGAAACCGGCCGCCGGCGTCGGGGGCTTCCCCGCCCCAGGGGTAGGGCTGGCCCGCCAGGCCCCCCCGGGCGGCGGCCTCCCACTCCGCTTCGGTGGGCAGGCGATGGGTGACCCCGGTCTTGCGGGTGAGCCACCGGGCGAAGGCCTGGGCGTCGTTCCAGGTCACGCCCACCACGGGCTGGGAGGGGGCGTTCAGCTTTTTATCTTTCCAGTAGAGAGGCGCAGGGTGGCCCGTAGCCTGAAGGAAACGGGCGTATTGGGCGTTGGTGGTTTCCGTCTCGGCCAGATAGAAAGGCCTGAGGGCAACGGCGTAGGGCGGGGCTTCGTGGGCGTAGCGGCCGGCCTCGCCGGCCGGGCTGCCCAGTTGATACGCGCCGCCGGAGATGAGGCGAAACCGTATGCCCTGGGATTCCACCAGGTCCTGCGCCTGCAGAGGCCCGGCCGGGGCTCCCAGGAAGAGCCCGGCCAGGCCGGCCAAGACCAGGCGCAGCAGCAGGCGCCACCGGAGAGGAGGGGAGGCGCTAATCGGCATACTGCCTCAGGGACTGCTTGAAGCGCAGGTAATCCGGGCGGTATTTCTCATACCCGGCCATGTTCAGGTATTTGATGCCGAAAACCGTGCGGGTGTTGTGGACGGTCCGGGTGTCGGCCAGGGAGCGCCAATAGCTGCCGTCTTTGGCCTTCAGGGTGAGAAAAAGCACCGTGCGGTCCTTGCCCCGCTGCTCCTTGCGGTCGGTGACCACTTCCATGAGCGGGTTGGGCAGGATGTCGGTGGGCTCGCCGCTCCATTGCGGGGAGTAGACGTAAAACTCCACCAGACCGTCCGGAGAGGTGAAAAAAACGCTGTCATAACCCCGGGTGGAGGTGGCGCTGGGGAGGGATTCCCGCACCACGAAGCCCTGGGGGTGCTTGATGTCGAACCAGGCCCCCTTGTAGGTGAGCCAGCCGGGGGCGGCCGGCGCCGGGGCCGGCAGGCTCAGGGCCAGCGCCGCCATACAGCCGGCGCTCAGGAGAAGAAGTCGGCGAATCATCATCAGCTCCTTTGCATTAAGAAAAATTGTCAAGACCTCATGCACGCAACAACGCCGCCAGCCGGGCCGTCTGGCGTTCCTGGGAATATTCTTGGGCCAGGGCGAAGCCCCGGGCGATGAGTCGGCGCCGCAACTCCCCGTCCCGGATGAGCCGGGCGATTTCCCGGGCCAGGGCCTCCGGGTCGCCGGGCGGCACCAGCAGGCCGCTCTCCTCGTGGGTCACCAGGCGGGGGATGCCTCCCACCGCGGTGCTGACCAGGGGGAGGCAGGACCCCCAGCCTTCCAGGATGACCCGGGGCAGGCCTTCCCCCCAGGAGGAGAGCACCTGGAGGTCCGCCTCCCGGTAGGTCCGCAGCAGGTCGCCATAGGTCAAAGGCCCCAGCCAGGTGGTGACGGGGGTCAATCCCAGGGACGCCGCCAGGTCCTTGAGCCGCCGCAGATAATCCGGCGCGCCCCCGCCCACCACCTCCAGTCTCACGGGCAGGCCCTGCTCCCGCAGGATGCGAACGGCAGGCAGAAGCACTTCCATGCCTTTGGAGTGGTCCAGCTGGCAGACCCGCAACAGCCTGATTTCCGGTCCCCGGCAGGTGTCCGGCCGGCGGAACAGCATGGCTTCCCCCAGCAGCGACTCAAAATGGTTAAACACCGCGCGGGGACGGGGCACCAGGGGGACGCCCCTGGAGAACTTCTCCTCCAGTTCGGCGCCCACCGCCGACATGCGGAGGCCCCGGACGGCAACATGCTGGAGCAGGCTGAGACTTCGGGCCAGTATCTTCCAGAGCCCCTCACCCGAGCCGCCCCGGCGTATGGGGTTGGCCTGGGTCTCCAGGTTGGCGCAGACGTGATACCAGGGGTCCCGGCCTCGGAGTCGGCAAAACTCCCCAAACAGCAGGCCCATGAGAGAGGGCACGCGGATAAAGACGGTCCGGGCCGAGTCGATCTCCCGGCGCCGCCGCCAAAAGGTGCCCGCCACCGCCGGCAGCTTGGCGAGGCTGCCGGCCAGGGAGCGGTAAGGGGGGAGCTCCACCACCTCCAGGCGCGAGTCGGACAGGTCGGCCACCAGGGGTTCGTCCGCCCCGGGGGCGCCTTGGTCCCGAACATTGACCATCAGGGTGGCGGCGTCGAAATGCTGCGCCAACTGCAACACGAAGAGCAGGGTAGCGTGCCGGCCATAATAGCGCCGGCCCACCCGGGTGTAAAGCTCATCCAGGAAAACCACCAGGTGGTTGGTCATCTGCCCTCCGGGTGGCCCCTAAATCATTCCTCGGCTTTTCAACCGAAAATAGGTGTACACCAGCATCCCGAAAAGGACAATGATCAGGTAGATGAAGAACCACAGCCTTCGGGCCGGGGACTTCCACTCTCTTAGGGCGTAGACCGCGAGCAGGCAGGCGAAGGGGGTGAGCATGAACTTGCCGCGGCGCAGGTCCAGGATGGTGTCCAAATACATCAGGGCCTGGCCCATAAAGAAGACCAGGGGCGGGGTCCAGATGAGCCAGGTGTCCCGGAACCGTCGCCGCCAGCACAGCAGCACGCCCACCAGGGACAGCCCGGCCAGCAGGTTCCAGATGAAGGCGGCGCTCTCCAACTGATACGCGGGATCAGAGTCCTTCTCCAGGGGATAGAGGGTGGGGAAGGGCAGGATGTACCCCACCGTGGCCAGCAGGAGCCCTCCCTTCTGTTCCAGTTCGGGAGTCATCGCCTGCATGGAGAGGACCATCTCGTGCTGGTCCTCCAGGATGTCCTCCGAATAGAAATCCATCAAGGTGAATTCTTTAAAATGGTTGTACCCCAGGAAGGTGGCAAAAATCAGCACCGCCGCCAGAGGGGCGAGCTTCACCGCCCGCCAGGGGCGGGACAGGACCAGTCCTGCCAGAATGAGGCCCCCCAAAACCAGGGCCACCTGCCGGCGGAGGATCAGCATGGCGGCCAGGCTCAGGCAGACGGGCAGCAGCCAGAGCGCCGCCTTTTTTCCGAAAATCACCTTATGGCCGAAATAGATCGCCAGCACGATGAGCAGCAGCAGCACCGGGTCTTTCAGGGTAAAGCAGCAGATGTAGACGTGCAGCGGCAGCAGCGCCAGCAGCACGGCCCCCTGCCGACCGATGTCTTCGTCAAAGGTCTCCCGGCCCAGGAGGTAGGTGATGATGCAAGTGAGCACCCCGAAAAGAATGTTGACCAGCACGCCGATCACATGGTAGGGGCCGGTGACGTAATAAACGGCCGCCAGCAGCAGGGGATAGCCCAGATAGTCGATGGAGAGCGTTTTCTCGGACGGCGTGGCGTACATCCCCTTCCAGAGGTGCATGAAGGCCGTGGCGTCTTCGTGGTAGGTGAGGTCGTCCCGCCAGCCGTAGACCGCGGAGCCCCGGTCGATCATCTCCGGGAAGAACAGCATGATGACCGCCAGGCAGAGGAGACGCAAGGCCAGGGCCAGCAGGGCCAGCTTGAGCACAAAGCCGCGGGGGGTGCTGAGCGCCGCCGGAGCGCCGCCGGGCCAGATGAAGCCCCGCTCGCGCTCGCTGAAGACCCGCCAGAGGCAATAGAACAGAATGAGCACGAGGAGGTGGAGACTTAAGAATAACATCATGGGCGCACCTCGCCCGGCGACTGAAGCGGCGCGGGCTCGCCGGCCGCGCCCCGCCAGGCTTCGCCAAAGACTGTTTCATACTCCCGGACCATGAGCCCCACCTGAAAATCTTCCACCCGAAGGCGGCCCGCCTTGCCCAGACGCCCGGCCAGGTCGGCGTCGGTGCCCAGCAGGGTCAGCGCCGCGGCCAGGGCCGGCGGGTCGTCCACCGGCGCCAACAGGCCGTTCACCCCGTGGGTGATGATCTCCTCAGGGCCGCTGGGGCAGCGGGTGGCGATGACCGGCGCCGACAGGGCCATGGCCTCCAGCAGGACGTTGGGGAATCCTTCCCAGGAGGACGACAACACCAGGCCTCGGGCCCGGGCCAGGTAAGCGAAGGGATTCTCCCGGAAACCCAGGAAGGCCACCGCGTCGGCGATCCCCAGCGATCCGGCCAGCGCCTCCAGTTCCCGGCGCAACTCCCCGGCCCCCAGAATCATGAGCCGGAGAGGCGCATCGGCCCGGGCCAGGGCCGCGGCCTTGAGGAGCAGCGGATAATTTTTCTGCCGGGTCAGCCGGCCCACCGCCACGAAGACCGGGAGGTCCTCCTGAAACCAGGGGTGGTCCGCCGGCTGGCGGGACCGGTGGGCGATGCGCTCCAGGTCGCAGGGGTTGGGGATGGCCAGACAGCGGGCCGCCTCCACCCCGAAATTACCCGTCAGGTCCCGGCACACCCCCCGGGAGACGCCCAGGATCCTGTGCGGCCGCCGGTAGAGCAGCCGCACCAGCAATTTTTTGACGCCGCCCAGGCGAACATGGTCCAGGCTGCGGCTCACATGATTGCGTTCACTGACCAGCAGCCCCGCCTCCACCCCCGCCAGCCGGTGCGCCAGGATGGTGAGCAGGTTGGCAAAGGTGAGGAACGACACCACCAGGTCGGGCCGTTCCTTCCGCATGACCCGCACCAGACCCAGCAAAAGCCGGGGCAGGTTGCGGATGCTGCCCCGGCTGAGGCAAACAACCCTTACATCGGCCGGCAGGTCCGGCGCATAGTCGATCTTTTCCTGGAGCAACACCAGCACCGGGGCCACCCGCCTCCGGTCCAGAAAGCGCAACAGGTAGGTCACCACCCTTTCGGCCCCGCCGCCCTCCAGGGTGGAGATGACCATCAACAGTTTTTTGGGTCGGCCTGCCATGAGGTTTCCGTTTCCGGCCATGCCTCCGCCGGGTCGGCCAATGGCGGCCCGGATGCACGCATTTGGGGTCCATGAGAATCAGAGGTCCGCAGTAGCCAATCGTCGTAATCGGGAATGAGCGTCACCACCCCACCCACACCGGCTGCCGGACGTGCAGCAAAGCCCCCGGGGCCTGGCGGCGCCGTTGGAACCTGCCGGTTCTTGCCGGAGCCGTGTTAAACAACTGCCGCCATCCGGGGCTTTTTGGCCGCGGCAACCACCAGGCCGATATAACCGAGATACAGAACCGAAGCGGTCCCTGAATAAATTATCAGGGCCTGGTGTATGTCCCCGGCCCGGCCCCCCAGCAAAAAGGAGCCCACCGTGGCCGCCAGGAAGGTCGCCTGCCAGGCCAATTGCCAGGAATTTCGGCCTTCCGCCCACAACACCGAACTCAAAGGAGAGGCCACCAGCCGGAAGAAAATGATGGGCACCATGAGGCGCAGGTATTCACCGGCGGTGACCCACTGGGCCCCGAAAACCAGTCCGAAGAGGGCGGGCGCAAACAGCAACAGCAACAGCCCCGGCGCCAGGGAGAGAGCCGCCAGGAGCTTGACCATGCGCCATAAAAACTCCATCTTCCCGCCGGTCTTGCGCTTCTCCTCATATCTTTGGAAGAAGAGTTGCGCCAGGGACTCGCTCAGGAAGAAGACCGGCCAGTTCAGCACGCGGTAGGCCAGAAAATAGGCGCCCACCACCGCGGCGTCGAAGAAATGGCTCAGCAGCAGCGGCGGCAACAGGTAGGCCCCCGAGTTGGCCAGGATGGCCCAACTGTCATAAGCCGGAAAGCGCCAGTAGATGCGGCCCTGACGGCGCATGTCGGCGGCCGCGAGCCTGGTCCAGGGAAAGCCGGCCGCCCGACCGCAAAACAGGGCGAGGAGCCACCCCAGAGCCGCGGCCTGCCCGGCCAGTTGTCCACCCATGAGGCCCAGGGGCCCCCAGGAGGTAAACAGGCCCGTTCCCACCTTGCCGGCTGTGTCCACTGCGGCCTGGCCCACCCGGGAGACGGCCAGCCCCGGAAAGGCCCGGCGACGGGTGCACCAATAGGTGGCCACCTGATAGAGGCCGCTGAACAACACGCTCAGCGGGACCAGCCAGAACCAGGAGGCCGGTCCCGGCAAGCCCAGCAGGGCCGCGGCGGCGTCGCCCCCCCAGACCACCCCCACCAGACAGATGAGGCTCACGGCCACGCTGATCAGGGCGCCCAGGGCCGCCACATTGGCGGCCTGGCCGTCTTCGCCGGGCAGCAGCACCGCCAGTTCATAGCGCCCTGCCGCCACCGTCCCCAGGAGGCTGGTGACGGAGACGAACAGGGCGAACACCCCGAAGTCCGCCGGCGTGAAGAGCCGGGTGAGGACGGGGGCGGAGAGGATCATCAGCCCCTGGGCCAGGGTGGTGCCGCTCATCATGGTGAGGGCGTGCGCCGCGAAGCTCCCCTTGCCGGGCAGCAGGGCGCGCAGCGAGGCGATCAGGGGTGAAGCCATCTTACCTCAGGAAGACCTCGACAATGTGCCGCTGGGTCCCTTCCTCCAGATACGGGTGCATGGGCAGGCTGAAGATGCGTCCGGCCAGGCGCTCGCTCACCGGGAAGTCGCCGGGGCCATACCCCAGATAGGCAAAAGCGGGCTGCAGGTGCAGCGGCGCCGGGTAATAGATGGCCGTGGGCACCCCCGCGGCGGCCAGTTTCTCCAACCATCCGGCCCGGTCATCGCTCTGGACGGAATATTGCGCCCACGCCGAGGTGCACTCCGGCGCCACCCGGGGAACTTCCACCACGCCGGCCAGGGCTTGTTCATAGCGCCGGGCCACCTCCCGGCGGGCGGCCAACTCCTGATCGAAGAG
>VGSQ01000001.1 GCA_016874975.1 Deltaproteobacteria bacterium | reverse complement strand
TGGTGCGACCTTGCCCCAGACGCGTGAATCCCTGCAAGCCCTCCTGATCCGGCTGAGCGGCTTCTGCCCCTGGTGCCATGCAAGTTTCCCAGCGATCAATGATTCATCCTAATAACTTAACCTAGTATTGCTAAAACCCCAAAACCTCAAACCCGGAACCCAAAACCTGACACCTGACACCTGGCACCTGGCACCTGACACCTGGCACCTGACACCTGACACCTGGCACCTGACACCTGGCACCTGACACCTGGCACCTGGCACCTGACACCTGTCCTCACAGCTCCACCTGGCTGCCCAGCTCCACCACCCGGTTGGGCGGGATGCCGAAATAGGTGGAGACGTTCCAGGCATTCCGGGACAAAAAAATGAACAGCGCCTTGCGCCAGGGGGCCATGCCCGCGTCCCCGCTGCTCAGGAGGGACTCCCGGCCCAGGTAGAAGGAGGTGGAAAAGGTGTCCATCTCCACCCCCCGGGTGGTGGCCAACTGGGCGACCTCCGGCACGTTGGGGGTTTCCATGAAGCCGTAGGAGGCCACCACCCGGTGGAAGCCGTAGCCCAAGTCGGTGATGGTGAGCCGCTCCCGGGGCGCCACAAACGGGGTGTCGGTGGAGATGATGGACAGCAGAATCACGCGCTCGTGCAAGGCGTCGTTGTGCTTCAGGTGATGCAGCAGCACCAGGGGCGTGCCCTCCGGAGACACGGACAGGAAGGCCGCGGTGCCGGGCGTGCGCACCAGTTTGTAAGTGGCGATGTCGTGCAGAATGACCTCGATGGGCACCCGGGCCTCGGCGAAACGCTTGGCCAGGATGGCCCGGCCGTCCCGCCAGGTGAGCATAAAGACGGTGAGGATTACCGCCACGCCGAGGGCGAACCAGCCGCCGTCCAGGAATTTCAGGAGGTTGGCGCCGAAGTAGGAGATGTCGAAAAACAGAAACAGGACGACGGGCAGCAGGGCTTTCCACAGCGGCCAGTGCCAGTTATAGCGGGCCACATAGTAGTAAATGAGAGTGGTGATACCCATGGTGCCGGTGACGGCGATGCCGTAAGCTGCGGCCAGCCGGCTGGACTCCCGGAAGGCCAGGGCCAGTAAAAGGCAACCGATCATCATCATGGTGTTCACATAAGGCAGATAGATCTGGCCCTTGGTTCTGCCCGAGGTATGGACAATGCGCAGCCGGGGGCAGTAGCCGATCTGGATAGCCTGCTGGGTGAGGGAGAAGACCCCGGAAATCATGGCCTGGGAGGCTATCACCGTGGCCGTGGTGGCCAGGGCCACCATGGGGTAGAGCAGCACTCGGGGCACCAGGCCGTAGAAAGGATTGACCGCGGCCTGCGGGTTTTCCAGGAGCAGGGCGCTCTGCCCGAAATAGTTCAGCAGCAGCGCCGGGAAAACCAGTCCCAGCCAGGACAGGCGGATGGGGCCCTTGCCGAAATGGCCCATGTCGGCGTACAGGGCCTCCCCGCCGGTGATGCACAGCACCACCGCGCCCAGCACCACGATGCCGGGCATCCCGTTGGCCGCGAAGAACCTCACCGCGTGGCGCGGGTCCAGGGCCGCCAGAATCCCCGGCGCCCGGATTACCTGCACCAGACCCAGGACGGCGATGGCGATGAACCAGAAGATCATGACCGGACCGAAGACCTTGCCGATGCGCTCGGTGCCCTGGCTCTGGAAGAGAAAGAGGCCCAACAGCACGCCGCAGGAGATGGGCAGCACAAAGGGTCCGGCCGCGGTGGTGGCCACGTTCAGGCCCTCCACCGCGGAGAGCACGGACATCACCGGGGTGATGATGCCATCGCCATAGAGCAGGGCGGCGCCGAAGATGGCCAGCAGCACCAGGCGGTTGACGGTGGCCGGGGCCACATTTTTCCGCCCTTTCTCCAGAAACAGGGCGGCCAGGGCGTAGATGCCCCCTTCCCCGCGGTTGTCGGCGTTGAGGATGAAGATGACGTACTTGATGGTCACCACCGCGGTGAGCGACCAGAAGATGAGGGACATGACCCCCAGGATGTTGGCCGGCGAGGGGGACATGGCGTGGGCGCCATGGAAGCATTCCTTGATGGTATACAGGGGGCTGGTGCCGATGTCGCCGTAGACCACCCCGAGAGCGCCCAGGGACAAAATGAGGGTGCGGCGGAGACTTGGCGGATCGACCGGGTGGGAAGGGGGGTGGTCGGCGGCGAGGTCCACCGGGACGGCGCGCGAACCGGTGCGGCCCGCGGGAGCATGTGTGCGCACGTGAACCCTCCAAACGTGGTCCGGGAGGCCGCGCCTCCGGACACAGGTCCGGAAGGTGGGTCCCCATCGTTGCCTGCGAGGTTAGCTGACGGGCTCGGACCGATGAGGTGTCCTACGCCAAAAGGCGATACGCCCCGATTGCCTGGGTCCCCCGCTCCCGCACATTGCAGGATTCGGCATTGTTTTTAATTATAATATCGCCAGGTGATTTGGCAAGCTTTATAGTTTTTTTCCAAGCTTGTGCAGGACACCTACCCCAGGGTGTCCTGAATTTTTTCCTCTCATTTTCCTGGTGTACCTGGGAACGACCAGAGGGGCCAAGCTCAGCTTGGCAGAAGACAGCTTTTCCAGGCACAACTTGGGAATGAGAATAGGGGGATCACTCCCTCAGGTCACCGGCGGCCCCGGGCGGCGGGCCGAAGTTTTGGGCGTACCGCTCCCAAAGATCCGTGGGGCTCAGCCGGTGCTCCTGGGTGCCCTGCTGCTCCACTGCAAAGCTGGCCAGGGTGGCCCCCAGGCAGGCCGCAGTGGCCCAGGGGAGCCGGAGGACCAGCCCCTTGAGGAGGCCCGCCCGGAAGGCGTCCCCGGCGCCGGTGGGGTCCACCACCTGCCGGGGCCGGGCCGCGGGGATGCGCTCCCGGCCCATCACCGTGAGCAGCTCCGAACCCTCTTCGCCCCGGGTGGTGATGACCATGGGCGTCAGCCGCAGCAGCCCCATTTCGTCCAGGCCCGTCTTCTGCCGGAAAAGCTCCTGCTCGTAGTCGTTGACGATGAGGGCCAGGGCGCCCCGGGCCATCTCCTCCAGGCCGGCGCCGTCCCAGGCCGGGATGGACTGGCCCGGATCGAAGAGGTACGGGAGGCCCAGGTCCTGGTAACTCCGGGTGTAGGCGAGCATGTCCTCCAGGTTCCCCGGCGCCACGATGGCCAGGGACTCCCGGGGAGAAAGGCCGTCAAAGCGGTACCTGGAGGGAAGCTTCATGGCCCCGGGATTGAAGCCGGTGATCTGATTGTCCGCCAGGTCCGTGGTGATGTAGGCCCCGGCGGTGAATTCCTCGGGAATCAGGCGGATGCCGTCTTGGGGCAACCCCAGGCTGTCCAGCCACTCCCGGTAGGGGTCGAAGTCTTTGCCCCCGGTGGCCAGGATCAACGGCTTTTCCCCCAGCAGGGCCAGGTTGTAGGCGATGTTGCCGGCGGTGCCGCCGAAGCGCTCGGTCAGGCCGTTGACCATGAAGCAGACGTTCAGGATATGGATCTTCTCCGGCAGGATGTGGTCGGCGAAGCGGCCGGGGAAGTCCATGATGCGGTCATAAGCCAATGATCCGGAAACGAAAATGCGCATAAATCCTCCACGCGCCTCCTGGCGACAAGCGTTTTGAGTGGGGGAGGGGGGTGTGTGAGGTAATCACAGATGTCTCGTCCGCGCCATCGGAGCCTGTGCCGGTCTCGGCATGCATTATCAACCTTCACCTGAAACCTGAAACCTGGCACCTGGCACCTGGCACCTGCTTCTCCCCTCCCCCGGGTCCGATCAACCCCGCACCGCCTCCGTTGGACCCACGCCGTCGAAGTAGGCCTTGGCCTCGCCCACGGTGAACAGCGAGCCGGTGACCACGATGCGGTCTTCGGGGCCGGCCAGTTCCCGGGCCCGCCGCACCGCGGCGGCGATGTCGCCCTCCACCAGGGATTCCACGCCGTAGGGCCCGGTCCGCCGGGCCAGCTCTTCGGGTTCGGCGGCCCTGAAATACCGGGGTCGGGTGAAAATGACCAGTTCGGCCAAAGGCATAAGTTTGGCCAGGATGCCGTCCACGTCCTTGTCGGCCATGATGCCCACCACCATAATGAGTCGGCCGTCTCTGCGGCCGGAGGCCAGGGTCCGGGCCAGGGCTTGGGCTGCGGCGGGGTTGTGGGCCCCGTCCAGCCAGACCCGGGGGTCTGCGGCCATGCGGTCCAGACGGCCGGGCCAGCGGCTGTGGGCCAGCCCCTCCCGGATGGCCTGCTCCGGCGCGGCCAGACCCCGCCGGCCCAGGAGTTCCAGCGCCGCCAGGGCCAGCGCGGCGTTGCCGTATTGGTGCCGCCCCCGTAGGTTGGTGGCCAGCCCCTTCAGGGTCAGGTCCAGGCCGTGATAGCTGAAACGGCCCGCGGGTCCGCCCCGGGCGTGGAAGTCCGGCCCCATGACATACAGAGGCGCCTCCAGCTCCCGGCAGCGCTCCCGGAAGAGGTCCAGCACCCGCTTCTGCCGGGCCCCGGTCACCAGGGGGACCCCGGGCTTGATGATGCCCGCCTTTTCCCCCGCCACGGCCATCAGGGTGTCCCCCAAAAACTCCCGGTGATCCAGGGAGATGTTGGTGATCACCGACGCCAGCGGCCGGACGATGTTGGTGGCGTCCAGCCGCCCCCCCATGCCCGTCTCCAGGATCACCGGAAAGGCCTTTTCCTCGTAAAAATAGAGGAAGGCCATGGCCGTGACGAACTCGAAGAAGGTGGGGGGCTCCGTTTCGTCCACCGCCTGCCGCACCCGGTTGATGAGGGCCAGCAGGCGGTCCCCGGCAATGTCCTCATCCCGGAGGCGGAACCGCTCGGCAAAGCGCACCAGGTGGGGGGAGGTGAACAGCCCCACCGGGTGGCCGGCCCGGGTGAGCACCGCGGACAGCATGGCCGCCACCGAGCCCTTGCCGTTGGTGCCGGCCAGGTGCACGAAGGACATCTCTTCCCAGGGGAAGGCCAGGCGCCGGAGCAGGCTCAGGGTGCAGGACAGGCCGAACTTGACGCCGTACTTCTGCAGATTGAAGACCCAGGCGGTGGCCTGGTCCAGGTCGCGCCAGGCCGTCATCATTTCTTCCCGTCAAACTCCCGGTATTCGTGGCTCATCACCGTCTCCCCGCCGGGATGGAAGCGGACCACCAGGGTGCTCTTGAGGATCGTCCCTTCCTTCTTGGTGGTTTTCAGCCTGACCTTCTTGTCGTCGTCCAGGAAGTAGGGAGTTTGGGACTGCCCCGAAGGCTCCTTGTAGATGCTCTTGGGGGGCAGAGTGGGCTGGTCCACGAAATGCTTGTAAGTGAACATCACCCCTTCGGCGGTGCGCTCTACTGCCTGCGGCTCGCCGAACAGCAGCAGAATTTCGTGCTTCTTCGTCTGGCCGTTCTTGATGCGGGCCACGTAGTTGGGGTTGATCCCCTTGCCCGCCTCCCGCCAGGCGCCCGCCAGCCCGGGCAGGACCACCGCGGCCGCCACCAGGGCCAGCCAGCGCCGGGCGGAGATTTTGCTGAAAGTTCGTCCTTTGATTGCCATCTTCTCCCTCCTGCAGCCCATGCAGACCGAAAGGCCTGCCTTCGAACCGATATTATATCCTAACTGCTTCGAAAAGTTTTTTGTAGGGTGCGCACTGCGCACCGTAAGGATGCTTAACTTTTCATAATTTATGGGTGAGCCCAAGGCTCATGAGGAACTGCTCTGAAAAGTCAGTCAGCTTCTCTTTGCGCCCTTTGCGCCTTTGCGAGAAACTATATTCACGCAAAGCCGGCAAGATCGGCAAGGATTTTCATGTGTTACGGGTGGGCCAGCGGCCCATGAGCAACTGTCTTGAAAGTTTGCGGTGGGCCGCCGCTTCCCCGGCCCTCCCCCCGGTGGCCTTCCGGCTTCTCTCACGCCAGCCGCCGGTAGAGGGACAGATGCGCCAAGACATTGGCCTCCCAGGAAAAGTGGGTCTGCACGTGCTCCCGGCAGCGCCTCGGGTCCAGGCGGGGGAGATCGGCCAGCCGCCGTTTCATCTCCTCGAAGTCGTGCACCACAAAACCGGAGACGCCGTCGGCCACCACCTCGGGCACCGCGCCCCGCCCGTAAGCCAGCACCGGGGTGCCGCAGGCCATCGCTTCCAGCATGGCCAGCCCGAAGGCCTCCTCCACCTCCACGGGCAGGACGAGGGCCCGGGCTTTTCCCAGCAGCTCCACCTTGCGGGCGAAGTCCGCAGGGCCCACGTAGCGGATGGCCCGCCCATCCAGGTGAGGCCGGATCTGGGTCTCGAAATAGGGCTGGTCCGGGGGAAAGACGGGCCCGGCCACCACCAGGCGCCCGCCCGTTTCCTGAACCAGGCGGATGGCGGTGTGCAGGCCCTTGTCCGGATAGATGCGCCCTAAGAATAAAAAATAATCTTCTTTATTATTAGCAAACGGGTAGTCCGCCAGGGGCAGGCCGTGGTGGATGAGGTGCAAACCGGGGTGTCCGGCCAGGAGCCGGGCCTGGAAGGCGCTCACGACCACAATCTGCAGGCCGGGAAAGCTCAGCAGGTACTCCAACTTGACGGGATTCAGGGGTGTGTGCAGGGTGACCACCAGGGGGACCCGGGGCAACCCCACAGCCCAGAAGCCCGCGGCGTTTTCCAGATGGGAGTGCACCACCTGGGGCGGATGAGCCTGCAGCCGCTGAAAGGCATAGGCCAGGTGCAGATTCTCGGAGAACTTGTCCGGCGGCCAGAAACCCTCGGAGAAAGGCCCCTGGGCGGGCAGCAGAGTAGAGTTGCGGGCGGCGAACAGGGCGACCTCCACCCCCTGGGCCTGCAACCCGCGGATGAGGGCGGCGACCGCCAGTTCGGTGCCTCCATAGTCCCTGGGCGGCACCGGTATCCAGGGCGGGACGATCTGGGCTACCTGCATCGCAGGCCTTCCGGAAAGAGCGCCCGGCGCACCTCATCCACCAGAGAAAGGGGCTGGAGATATTCCTCCTTCACGGTAACTTCCTTCCAGGCAGGCAGATCCTTGCCGCCGCGGCGAGGGATAGGCAGGGTCAGTTGCACCTCCCTGGGGCCGGGAAACCCCCAGTCAAGAACGTCCAGGCGCGCCAGGGTGTCCACCAGGGTGAAAAACACTGCGGCCGCCATCTGGTCCAAACCCCGGCGCCCGGCACTGGTGGTGAGGGGCGCGTGGCGATGGTCCATCCGGCCCACATAGACCTGGGCCACGTGTTCCAGGGGCCGCTTCTTGCTGTCCGTGGGGTAGATGAAAGGCAGGGCCAGGGAGAGGAGGATCTGGATCTCCACCCCGTAGCCGTGCCGGAAGGGGAGGTGAACCCACCAATTGAGGGTGCCGGCGATCTCCCCGGACAAGAGATACGCCAGGGACTGGAGGCGCGCCACTCCCCCGTGGGGGATCTGGGCCAGCAGGGCCCGCAACATGGTGTTGAGCCGGCCGCCCCGAGGACGCCAGTAAACCACCTTGGCCGCGTCCAGTTTATGGAAATGCAGGACTGCGCCCACCGGGCCCGCCACCCAGTGGGGATGGAAATAGGCCGGAAGAATGTCGGCGTCCAGAAACTGGATGACGGCCCGGGGGTGCCGCAGGCCCCGCGCCACAATGAGATAATGTATAAGGGCGCGCATGGCCGCGCCTTTGCCCAGGGGGACGTCCACCTGGTCCGGCGGCAGGTGCTGCGGGGCCAGGAAGATCTCCAGATTCGAAACGGCCTTCTGGAGCCCACCCAGGGCGCCCGGGTCCCGGCTGCTGCTGGCCACCCAGACCTGGTCCACCAGGGTTCCCAGCAGCGGCCGGAGGATTTCCAGCAGGCGCCCCAGGTTGTCCGCCTCCTGGGGACCGGACACGGGAAAGGCCAGGAACACCGGCGTCCCCTCAGCCTGCTTGAGGGAAACGATCTTCTCCAAGGGAAACTGCGCCGCGGGCATGAGGGTCAGGGGCTGGAGCTTCATCGCCCGGGGGGAGGCCAGGGGTTGGGTCAGGGTGGGCGGGCCGGTCATGCCGCCCCCCAGACGGCCCGGCGCGCCGCGGCCGCCACCTCCGGCCGGGCCAGCCAGGTCATGAGAGCCTCCCAGTGTCGCTGCAGGTCCAGATAGGCGGCAAACGCATCCCCCTCATCGCGGTTCACTTCCTCCAGAAATTCGAGGTTCTCCAGGGTGCGCCGGGCCGCCCGGGCATCGCCGTCCTCCAGATACTGCCGGGCCAGCAGGGTGTGGGCCCGATAGGCCAGCAGGTCCAGGTCGTCCGTCAGGAAATTGCCGGGGTAAGGCATCAGGTCGGCGGCCTCCACCCGGGCCAGACCCGGCCGGGGGGTCTGCCGACGCAGTTTTTGGCGCACATAGGCGAAGCGCACCAGGTCCTGCCGCAGTCTCCGCCAGACGGGGTGCGTCCCCACCGGGGGCAGGTGCGTGATGGCCAGGGTGCGGTCCAGAAAAAACGGAATGCCGAAAAATCGGGAGTTCATGACATAATCCACGTCTTCGCCCCGGGGCAGGGCCGGGTCGAAGGGAATCTGTCGGAACAGCGCCGCAGGCAGAATCATGTTCCCCCCAAAGGCCAGCGGGGTGGGCTGGAGGTTGGGGCCCGTGAGGATCAGGCGCCGCAAGGCCTCGTTCATCCAGCGGAATTTGGGCCAAAACCGCGCACAGGGGGCCTGGGGTTCGGGCAGGAGGACCTCCCCGGCCCCGTCCTGGTAGATGCCGGCCAAGCCGAAGACGGGGTGTGAGGCGACCAAAGCCTCCAGGTCTGCGGCGATTTTGACGAAAAAATCTGGGTCATCGACCACTTCGTCATCGTCCAGGGAGACCAGGGCTGCCGCCTGGCAGAGGGTGGCCGTTATCAGGGTGACGTTCCGCACCGCCCCGTAGCCCTCCAGCGAGAGCAGGGGGACGTGCCCGCCGCGGCCGTGCGCCTCCAGGAAGGCCGCCAGGGAGCGGAGGTGCGAATGGCCGCACAGAAGGACGGGGTAGGGGAGGGGGGGGTCGGCCAAAACCTGCCGCACCCGCGCCTCCACGGCCTCTGCCAGAGACGGATGGGCCGCGGCAACCACCACCGCCACGCTGGTTCCCGGAGCCATCAACGGGGCCAGGCTCAGGAGGGTGCGCCTCAAGGTGCCCCGGCCGTCCAGAGGAGTGGGGTGCCCATAGATTACCGCCTCCTCGCCCCGGCCTGCCGGGTGGGTCCAATACGTGGGGATGGCCACCAGGTAGTCCGGCATGCCTTCAGGCTATCGTCTCAGCCAGGCTGAGTCAAGGGGATTCCCCGGGGCAGGGAGCAAAGAGGTTTGCGGAGATCCTTACTATGTAAGAGTTTCCCTGATGCCGGCGGACAGGCTTCGGCCTGGCATGACCCGGCAGACATCCTTCCGCAAGATTTTTTCTTATTCGGGAAAGAAAATTGAGCAAGAAAAAACTTACTTTTCCGAGAAAAAATTTTTTTCTTGTTTTTTGGCATTTGTCTTGCTAATTGAAGTTATGGTAAAGTGAATGGGGATAACGAATGCCCTAAGCTGAGGGAAACACCACCCGATGAAGCAGGCCGGCGTTTTCAGAAAAGAAGAAGAAGCCCTGCGGAAATTTATACGCATCCTCAATGTCTTGGGCGAAAGCCAATTCGCTTTGATCCATGCCGAGGATAAGTCCCGGTTCCTCCAGGAGATCTGCCGCATTATCGTGGAGTTGGGCGGGTACCGCTGGGCTTGGGTGGGGTTTGCCGAAGAAGACGGAGACAAAACCATCCTCCCGCTGGTCCAGGTGGGGGAAGGAGAGGACCACGCGCCACCCCTGCGGCGCAGTTGGGCGGACACCCCTGAGGGGCGCGATCCCACCGGCGCCGCCATCCGCACGGGCCAAACCCAGATCGTCAAGAATGCCCTCACCGATTCGGACTATGCTCCCTGGCGCACGGAAGCCGCCGCCCGGGGCTACGCCTCGGCAATTGCCCTGCCCCTCAACGCCGACGGTCGCACCATCGGCGCTCTGAACATCTTCGCCGCCCGGCCCCAGGCCTTCGATGACGACGAGGTGGACCTCCTCTCCAAGCTGGCGGAGGTTACGGCCTATGGCCTGATAGTCTTGCAGAGCCGGGAGGAGCGGGCCCGCATCAGGGCCGAGCTGGCCATGAAGGCGGAAATCCTCAATGCCGCCACCGACGCCATTCTGGTGCAGGACCTGGAAGGCAACTTCCTGTGCGTCAACGAGGCCGCCTACCGGGAGCGGGGCTACACCCGGGCTGAGCTGCTGCAACTGAGCCCCGAGCAGTTGGATGCGCCGGAATCGGCCCCCCAATCCCAGGAAGGCCGGCGGCAGGTGCTGCAGCAGGGCGAAGCGGTCTTTGAGACGGTCCACCTGCGGAAGGACCGCTCGGTCATCCCCGTGGAAATTCATTCCCGGCTCCTCAGATTGCCGGACCGTCAGGTGATCCTCAACATCGTCCGGGACATCACCCGGCGCAAACAGACCGAAAGGCTCCTGGAAGAGAGCCGGCAGGACTATCGCCTGCTGTTCGGCAATCCCCAGGTGGGGGTTTTCCGGGCTCGGCCTCAGGATGGCCGCATCCTGGAGAGCAATCTCTGTTTAGCCCAGATTTTCGGCTACGACAGCCGGGAAAAATTCATCAGTGATTTTGTCATGTCCCAACGCCTGGTGGACCCCGCCGTCTGGGAGCATCTCCCTTTCCAGGAGGGTGAGCTCAGCAATTACGAGGCCCGCTTTTACCACAACGACGGCGCCATTCTGTCCATCCTGTTCTCCGCCCGTCACCACCCCGAGCGGGGTTTTCTGGAGGGCGTGGCCACGGACATCACCGAACTGAGACAGGTCGAGGAGACCCTCAAGCAGTCCGAAGTCAAATACCACGCCTTGGTGGAGCAATTGGCGGGGCGGTCGGTCTTGTATGCCATCGAGCGAAACCGCTTGAAGCAGGAAACCCAACGGGAGCGGGAGCTCTCTCAGAAAATCGCCCAGACCTCCGGCGAAGGCATCGTCGCCTTCGACCGGGAGCACCGCATCACCCTGTGGAATGAGGCCCTGGAAGCTTTCACCGGCGTGAGTCGCAAGAAAGCATTGGGGAAGAATCTCTTCAAGATGCTGCCTCTCCTGGGGGAACTTCAGGAAGAGGTCAACTCGCTGCTGGGCTCCAGCCCCCGGCGCGGCCTGTTCCGGCTGGATCTCCCCCGCAAACTGGCTCCATCGGGTAAAGAAAGGCTGTTCGCCGGACATTATGCCCCCCTGCTCAACGAAGCGGGAGAGATGAGCGGCGGCCTGCTGCTCATCCAGGACTTCACCCAGGAGCGGCAGGGCGAAAGAATCCTGCGGGAAAGTGAGACCCTGGCCCATATCTTCATGATGATGCGGGATGGGCTGGTCATTCTGGACCCCGGCTACACCATCCTCCAGGTCAACCCCGCGGTCGAGCGCTGGTATTCCCAACCTCTGGTGGGGCGCAAATGCTTCGAGGTCTTCCAGGGTCGAACCACTCCCTGCGACCTCTGCCCCACCCGCCGGACCCTGGAAACGGGAGAGGAAGGCCACGCTGTGGTGCCCCGCAAGGACCAGGCCGGGGCCACCGTGGGCTGGCTGGACCTCTACACCTACCCCCTGCGCGACCCGGCCTCCGGGCACATCGTCGGGGTGGTGGAGCACGCCGTCGACATCACCCGCCACATCCGGGCGGAGGCCGACGCCCGGCAGAGCCAGGAGCGCTACGGCCTGCTGGTCAATAATCTGCCGGCCCTGGTGGTCACCGGTTTTGCCGATTGGCGCGTGGAATTCTTCGATGACAAGGTGGAAAAGCTCACCGGCTACCCCAAGGAGGAATTCAACAGCCGCCGCCTCAGGTGGTCCGATTTAATACTCCCGGAGGACCTGCCTCTGGCCCAGGACCTTTTCAAACAGGCCCTGGACACGGACCATACCTATGTACGGGAATACCGGGTGCGCACCCAAGACGGCCGGGTGATCTGGCTCCAGGAAAGCGGCCAGATCATTCTGAACCAGGAAGGACAGATCGACCACATCAACAGCGTGCTCTTTGACATCACCGAACGCAAGGAAGCCGAAGAGATCCGCTCCCGCCTGGAGGCGCAGTTGCGCCAGGCCCAGAAGATGGAGGCCATCGGCACCCTGGCCGGCGGCATCGCCCATGACTTCAACAATATCCTGGGGGTGATGCTGGGCTACGCCGAGATGGCCCTCTTCAATACCAAGGAAGAAGAGCCTCTCAAACACCGCCTGCAGCAAATCCTCAAAGCAGGCCAACGGGGCAAGGATCTGGTGAGCCAGATCCTGGCCTTCTCCCGGCCCAGCAAACAGGCCCGCAAGCCCATCCTGGTGAGCTCCATCGTCAAGGAAACCCTGAAGATGCTCCGGGCCACCCTGCCGGCCACCATCGAATTGCGCCAGAGTCTGGACACCAATCACGACACCATCCTGGGCGACTTCACCCAGATCCATCAGGTGCTGCTCAACCTCTGCGCCAACGCCGCGCATGCCATGCGGGATGAGGGCGGCGTCCTGGAGGTCAAGCTCACCGCCGTGGACCTGGATGAGAAGAGAGCGGCCCATTACCATGATATCGGCCCCGGCCCGTACATTCAACTGAAGGTGCGGGACACGGGACACGGCATGGAGCCGGAGGTCCTGGAGCGCATCTTCGACCCCTTCTTCACCACCAAGCGGCCCGGCGAAGGCTCGGGCATGGGTCTGTCCGTGGTGCACGGCATCGTCAAGGCCCACGGCGGCGCCATCACCGTGCAAAGCACGCCGGGCCGGGGCTCCACCTTCACCGTGCTGCTGCCCCGGGTGGAAACCCGGGTCACCCCCAAGCTGGTGGAGCGCCTGGCCGTGGATGAGGGCCGCGGACGCATCCTCTTCGTGGACGACGAAGAGTGGCTGGTGGAGATGTGGCGGGAAATCCTGGAGAGTTTGGGGTTCGAGGTGCTGGCCACCACCAACAGCATGGAGGCGCTGGAGGCTTTCCGCGCGGATCCCTACCGCTACGACCTGATCATTACCGACCAGACCATGGCCCGGCTGACCGGGTTCGAGCTGGCCCGAGAGGTCCTGAAACTGCGGCCGGACCTGCCCATTATCCTCTGCACCGGCTTCAGCGAGGCGGTGAGTCCCGAAAAGGCCAAGGCCCTGGGCATCAAAGAGTTCGTCATGAAGCCCCTGTCCATCAATGAACTCACCGCCGCCATCCGCCGCGCCCTGGACGCCCGGGGAGGCCTGGAATCTTCCGACAGCCCCCCGCCGGCGGCCTGAAGGGCGGTGGCGACCGGTCTCACAGGGAGTGACATCCGGCCGGGAGAACCCCGGTTCACCATCAAGATCAAGGAAGAGACAAGCTCATGGGCACCGTGTTGATCATTGACGACGACGAAATGTTCTGTGAAATGTTGTCCGATATGGTCAAGGATCTGGGCCACGAGGTGCGCTTCGCCCTGACCCTGGCCCAGGGATTGGAGGCCGCCGCCGCCAGCCCCTGTGACGTGGTCTTCCTGGACGTGCGCATGCCCGACGGCAGCGGTCTGGAAGCCCTGCCCCGGATCCGGGAGGCCGCCGGCCAGCCGGAGGTCATCATCATCACCGGCGCCGGCGACCCCGACGGCGCGGAGTTGGCCATCGTCAACGGCGCCTGGGACTATATCGAAAAGCAATCCTCCATCAAGCAGATGGCCCTGGCCCTGAGCCGGGCCATGCAGTACCGGGAAGAAAAGAAAGACCGCAAACCCCAACAGGCGCTCAAGTTGGAAGGCATCGTGGGCCAGAGCGCCCAGATGCGGGTGTGCTACGACCTGGTGGCCCAGGCCGCGGAAAGCGACGCCAACGTGCTCATCGTCGGCGAAACGGGCACCGGCAAGGAACTGTTTGCCCGGGCCATCCACGCCAACAGCGCCCGGGCCGCCAAACCCTTCGTGGTGGTGGACTGCGCCGCGCTGCCCGAGTCCCTGGTGGAAAGCGCCCTGTTCGGTTACGAACGGGGGGCCTTCACCGGCGCCGACCGGCCCCAGGTGGGCCTCATCAAACAGGCCGACGGCGGCGCCCTGTTCCTGGACGAAGTGGGGGAGCTGCCCCTCATCATGCAGAAGGCCTTTCTCCGGGTGCTCCAGGAACGGCGCTTCCGGCCCCTGGGCAACCGCCATGAAGTGGAGAGCAACTTCCGGCTGGTGGCCGCCACCAACCGGGACCTGGAGCAGGCCGTGGGGCAGGGCTCCTTCCGCACCGACCTGCTGTTCCGGCTGCGCGCCATCACCATCAACCTGCCGCCGTTGCGCTCCCGTCCCGAGGATATCAAAGACCTGGCCCTGCACCACCTGGGCCGCCTGTGCGACTCTTACGGCATCACCCCCAAGAGCTTCGCGCCCGAATTCTTCGACTGTCTGCTGGTTTACGACTGGCCCGGCAACGTCCGGGAGCTCATCAACACCCTGGACCGGGCCCTGGCCGCGGCCCGCCACGAACCCACCCTCTTTCCCACGCACCTGCCCAGCCACATCCGCATCAAATTGGCCCGCACCGCGGTCCTGCGGGAAGAGCCGGTAAAGTACCTGGGTGAGCGCCACCCCACTGCGGCCCCGACCCTGACCCCGGTCCTGCCCAAACTGCGGGATTTCCGGGAGCAGGCCGTCACCCAGGCCGAGCGCCAATACCTTCAGGAACTCATGACCCTGGTGGACTTCAACATCAAGGATGCCTGCCGGGTCTCCGCCTTGTCTCAACCCCGACTTTACGCCCTCTTGAAAAAGCATAAAATCACCCGTTTGGGCAGACTTTTTTCTCAATAAGCGATAGCGCATTCTTTTTCCTTGAGAACAACTCTCTTTTTACGAGATATCTGCAAAATTGTATGAAATATTTGTAAATAATATTGTTCATACTCATATCTTTATAAACAATATCGTTTAATTCCCTGATAATTTCCTACCTGAAATCCTGAGTTAGCGCGGCTCAGCTCAAAAAAAACCCCCTTGCGAGGACCGCCTGCCTCAGCCGCCGCGGTCGTCTCCGGGGAAATTTCCCGCTCTTTTTTCCCTCTGACGGCGGAAATCGTGAGTAAATTCGGGGCTCCGGCTTGCGAGTCTCGAAAGCGCCTCCGGGGGCCAGCCGTCTATCTGCATAACTTATTGATTTTTAATATGATTATGACCTGATTGGCAATTTTTGGAGGAACTTGCCGGAGTTGGCATATTTCTTGATTACTCCTGAGCGACAAAAGCTTACTAAAATTTTTTTACAGGGAGGACCGCCAGGGGAAGCAGGGGACCAACAAATCGGCCAGGAACAGGAAGTTTCGGACCATCGGCCACCGTGCAGGTGAGCCAAAACATCAAAGGAGGGAATTAAAATGCTGAAAAGGTTTTTGAAGGATGAATCCGGCGCCAGCATGGTGGAATACGGTCTGCTGGTGGCCCTCATCGCTGTGGTCTGTATCGTTGCCGTTACCGCGGTCGGCACCAACTTGAGTACCACGTTCACAAACACCTCTGCCGAGCTGGGTAAGGCTAAATAATAACAAGAAATCTTAACCAAAGATATCCGGGTCCAGCGGCCCCCCCGCCGGACCCGGCATTTCCAAATGACGAAATAGAGTGGTGGAGGGCCAAGGCATGAAGCGGATGCAAGAATTTTGGGAAGACTGTGAAGGAGCCAGCATGGTGGAATACGGCTTACTGGTAACCTTCATCGCCCTTGCTTGCATTTTGGCGGTTGGCGCCTTAGGGTCGAGTCTGATGTCAAAGTATAATGAAGTGGCAGGCAACCTTGCCAAATGACGGAAAATAGCTTGTTACTTTTCCATGCGACTCATGTTTCTGGAGGGAGCGACATGAATGCCTGTGAAGAAGTGAAAGGCATGATCTGGGCCGTCACCACCGGCGTGTTGTCTCTGGTGTTCAGTGTGATGGCGGTGGCGGCTCTCGGGCGTCTGGTGTAACGGACGCTCCGTGCTGCGTTCATTCTCGGCGACATGCAGCGGAGGCGGCGTTTCCGGAGAGGCGCCCCTCTCAGGCGCGAAAGGAAGGTCTCATGTCCGGCGTACAAGCTGCTTTTTCCTGGGTCAGTGTGCAGGGACACCTGCTGTGGCCTCTGTTGTTGGTGCTGTGGATCGCCTGGGGTGATGAACGGCGTCGGGCCGTTCCCCTTATCCTGATCCTGGGCGCCACCCTGGCCGGCCTGGCCCACCAGTGCTGGTTTCTGGGCTGGCCCGGCCTGGTGGACGGCATCCTGGGGTTGACGGTGGCCGTGGGGATGCTGCTCATTCCTTACCGGTTGGGCGGCATCGACGAGGGCTATCTGAAGGCTTTGGCCTCTCTGGGCGCCTGGCTGGGTCCGGGGCGCGTCTTTCTGCTCTTCTCCTATATGGGGTGCATGGCCGGCCTGTTGGCCCTTTATGCGATCTGGTCCCGGGGAGAGCTGGTCTGGCGGATGCGCTGCTGCGGCGCCGCTCTCTTCAACCGGGTGTGCCGCCGTCCCCTGGAGGCCGCGGTGAGTCCCAATCAGGCCCGCATCACCATGATGGCCATCCCTTACGGGGTGGTTCTCATGCTGGGGGTGGTCAGCGTCTTTCTGAAGGAGATGTAACCCATGGCAAGGCGATCATGCTGCCGGTTCCTTAAGCGGTCCGAGGGGGTGGCGATGGTGGAATTCGCCATCCTCCTCACCGTCCTGATGCTCATTATTTTGGGGATTTTGCAGTTCGGCCTGGCCTGGTACGCCAAATACGTCATCACCAACGCCACCCGGGAAGGGGCCCGCTACGGCGTCATCTACCGCTACGACACCAGCGGCAACCGGATTCCGCCGTCCAATCTGACTGCCCCCAACCGCATCCAGGACGTGGTGAACAATTATATCACCGGTCTGTTGCCCGGCGGCTCCTGGACGGTGCCCACGCCCTCGGGGCTGGGCTACACCCGGGCCAATCCGGGGGACGATCTCACGGTGAAGGTCGATTGCACCAATCCCTGGGACCTTCTGGGGAATTTCATCCCCACCTTGAAGAACATGACATTTTCGTCAAGCACCACCATGAAGAGCGAGTGAGCCATGAAACTGCCCAAAGGCGCGTCCTATCTGGTGTTGGCGGGGGTGGTGGGCCTGGTGGCCACCGCCCTGATCCACCGTTACATCACCACCAAGACCGTTTCCGTGGTCAAGCCCTCGGATCAGGTAGTGGTGGCCACCGCGGAGATGGAACCGGGCACGGCGGTCACCGGCCGCCTGATCTCCCTGGCCACCTGGCCCCGGGAGCTGATACCCGCCAACGCCATCCGCAGCCTGGACCGGTTGGAGGGGCGGGTGGTGCAGACCCACGTGAGCAAGGGTGAGCCGCTGCTCAGCACGAAGCTGGCCCCGGAGGGCACCGCCGCGGGTCTGGGGGGCCTCCTCAAGCCAGGCCTGCTGGCCCTGACGGTGCGCATCGACGAGGTCTCCGGAGTGGCCGGGTTCCTTCATCCGGGCGACCTGGTGGACGTGCTGGCGGAGCTGCCCTCGCCCAGCGGCGGCGGGGAGCATTTCTCCAAGATCATTCTGCAAAGCCTGCGGGTGCTGAGCAAGGGACAGACCACCGACCAGTTGGGGGAAAAGAAACCCCAGGTGGTGACCACGGTGACGTTGGAGGTCACCCCCGAGCAGGCCGAGGTTCTGAACCTGGCCAGCTTCCAGGGGAAGATCCGCTTGGCGTTGCGCAACCAGTTGTCTCCGGAGCTTTATGTCACGGCCGGTGTTATGACTTCGCATCTTTTTCGGGGTCGGGCCGCGGCCGCCGCGGTCAAGGAGGAGGCGCCCGCCAAACCGGCGGCCACTGCCAAGGAGCGCCGCGCCGTGGAACTGATCAAGGGCCTCAAGCGCCAGGAAGCGGAGATTTAGCAAAGGAATTACTGGAGAACAGACCGGCGGTTTTGCACATCGCCACGTTGAGTTAGTCCTCATCCGGAAACTCCCCCTCCCTTGGTGGGAGGGGGTTGGGGGGAGGGGGATCAATAGGGCAACTGGTCTGTATTGCTAACTTATTTCACCCCCACCCTAACCCTCCCCCATCAAGGGGGAGGGAACAAAACGACTTTCCGGATGAACACGAGTTAACAATGACAAGGAATTTTCAAGAGGCGCCCCGATCATCTTTCTAAAGCACCCATGTCTGTACAGGGCTCTATTGTTGTGCCAAGAAAAAATTATGAAAGTTTCTTTAATCGTAGATAAAAGAATTTCATTGACATCTTCCCCAGAAGGGTGTTAAAGGGGAACTGGGGAGGAATTGGATATGATGGTGATAAGGAGAAAAATGGTACAAGGGAGGGACCTACCTTCCATACCCTCGGCCTGGCGTCGCCGGCTGGCGGGCCTGGGGCTGGCCCTGCTGTTGGCGGCCCTGGTGACGCCGACCTGGGCGGCCGGTCCCCTGGGCCGAATCCGGGACCAGGAGATCCAACAAACCCTCAGCCTCCGGGTGGGGCAGTCCAAGGTGCTGCGCACCCCCTTCGCCCTGACCCGGGTCTCGGTGGCCAACCCCGAGGTGGCCGACATCATTCTTACGTCAGAACGGGAAATCTACATCAACGGCATCGCCCCGGGCGTCACCAATCTGAGCCTGTGGGGCAAGACCCGCTTCACCTCGGCCCGGGTGACGGTGGAAGCCGACGTCACCATGCTGAAGGAGAAGCTGGCCCAGGTGCTGCCCAAGGAGAAGATCGCGGTCCAGGCCGCGGACGACTCGGTGGTGCTGAGCGGCGAGGTGTCGGGGCCCATCGCCCAGCAGACCGCGGTGGCTCTGGCGCTGCCTTTCGTGGGCAATAAAAAGGATAAGGTCATCAATCTGCTCAACATCGGGGGGGTGCAGCAGGTGATGGTGGAGGTGCGGCTGGCGGAGATCAACCGCAGCGTGTTGAACCGCATCGGCATCAACTTCATCGCCATCGACCGCACCGGTCAGAGCTTCGGCGTCAGCCAGTTGGCCAGCCTGACCAGCGTCACCGAATTCGTGCGGTCCTTCACCGGCACCACCCTGACCCAGAGCATCGGTCCCAACATCAACGCCCTGGCCGGCTTCAGGACGGGGACCTGGCTGTGGACCATGTTTTTCGACATCCTCAAGCAGAACGGCCTGGGGCGCATCCTGGCGGAGCCCAACCTGGTGACCACCAGCGGCCAGGAGGCCTCTTTCCTGGCCGGCGGCGAGTTCCCCATCCCGGTGCCGCAGCAGTTTCAGACCGTCACCATTGAATACAAAAAGTTCGGCGTAGGCCTGGTGGTGACGCCCACCGTCCTGGACGGCGGCAAGATCGCCCTGCGGGTGGCCCCGGAAGTGTCACAACTGGACTTCACCCAGGGCCAGACCCTGGTCACCCAGGGCTTCGTGGTGCCGGGCCTGTCGGTGCGCCGCTTGTCCACCCACGTGGAGATGCAGGACGGCCAGACTTTCGCCATCGCCGGCCTGCTCAGCGACCAGCACCGCACCGTTATCAACAAATTTCCGGTGCTGGGGAACCTTCCCGTGCTGGGGACGTTGTTCCGTTCCAGCCAATTCCAGAAATCGGAAACCGAACTGGTGGTGCTGGTGACGCCCTACCTGGTGAAACCCGTTGCCGCCTCCGCGGTCCGCCTCCCCACCGACAAGTATGTCGAGCCCGACAACGTGGAGTTTTATCTGTTGGGGCTGGACCAGGGGAGAGGGCAGCCCGGATCGGCCAGACCACGGCCTGAAGTCCAACTACCGCCGGCGTTCGGACACCGGCCGGTGGAATGAGAGGGGAGGTGCGGCATGAAACGGATTATGCGCAGGAGCAGGGCGGCCATCTCCGGTCTGATGGCGGCGGGATTGATTCTGAGCCTGGTAATGGGCTGCGCCAATCCTCCCTCGGCCCTGGAGAATGACTATGGGTTTTCGGTGACTAACAACAAGGCCCGCCAGATCGTCAACCCCCGGGCCGCCTTGCAGGTGGAGGTCAGCACGGGCCAGCCTCCCAGAGCGGCCACCAATACGATGGATGCTTACGACAAGAGTTTTTCGCCCCAGGAGAGGAGAGGCACCACCCTCAAACTCACCACCGACCAATAACCGGTCGGTCGGCAGAGACGAGGGAAGGGGGTATCTGGACGCATGACGACCGAGTCGCTTAAGGTTTCGGTGCTTTACGGGACAGGCCAGGAGCAGCCGCTGCTGCCGGCCTTTCTCAAAGACCTGCCCCAGGTGGAGGTGGTGACCGAAGCCGCCCATCCCGAGCAATTGCTGGCCGGCGAACCGGTCTCAGCGCCGGATTCCGTCCTGGTCTACCTGGATGGGGAGCAGATTCTGCCTCCCTGGCTTACGGAGCTGACCCAGAAACTTCCCCAGACCGCGGTGTTGGTGTGCTCCGGGACCCGGGAGCCCGACTTCATCATCAAGGCCATGCAGGCGGGGGTGCGGGAATTCCTGCCCCTGCCCCTGGCCCGGGAGGAGCTGGAAGCCGCCCTGGAACGGGTGCGCACCACCCGCCGCCGTTTGCAGCCGGTGTTGGTCACCCGGGGCAAATTGGTGGTGGTGACGGCCCACAAGGGAGGCGCCGGGGTCACCAGCCTGGCCCTCAACCTGGGCGCGGCCCTGGCCGAACTCCACGGGGAGACCGTGGTGCTGATGGACCTGGGCCGCCCTTTTCCCGACATCTGCAACTTTTTGGACCGGGAGTCCCCCTATTCCATCCACGATCTGGTGAAGAACCTGTCCGAACTGGACCGGGACTTCATGCGCAAGATCGTGCAGAAGGGGGACGACAATCTGGCCGTGCTCCACGGCATCACCGACTTTCACCTTCAGGACAGCCTGGACCTGACCGCGCTGGACAAGATTTTTTCCTTGCTGCGCGGCCTCTACCCCTGGATTGTGGTGGACCTGAGCCACTGGCTGGATGAACTCTTTCTCCACGTCCTGCGGGAGGCCGACGCCACGCTGCTGCTTACCGAGCTCACCGTGCCGGACCTGCGCAACCTGGGCAACCTGTGGCCCACCCTGCGGGAGTGGCCGGAGATCGCCAACAAGATTCACCTGGTGGTGAACCGCCACTACAAAGGCAACAGCGTGCGGGTGAGCAACCTGGAAAAGCTGGTCAGGGCCAAGGTGTTTCATCTGCTTCCCAGCGACTATGAGCCTCTCATTGAAGCCATCAACCGGGGTGTGCCCCTGGGACGGGTGGCGCCCCGCTCCAAGCTGTGGACCGGCATCCAGGAGATGAGCCGGCTGTTAAGCCGGGAAATCCTGGGTGAGGTGGAGGAAGGCAAGGCGGCCGGCCGCTCCTGGCGTCAATTCCTGGGGCTGGGGAAGGGGAAATAAATGGCCTTCCTCCGCTACAACAAGAAGATGGCGCCAGATGCCAAACCCAAAGAAAAAGAACCGGAGCCCTCTTACGCCGTCCTAGCCCCGGTGCGGGTGGACGCAGGCCGGGAGGCCCGGCTCAACGCGGTCAAGACCCGGGTGCATCAGCAACTCCTGGAACAGTTGGACCTGGGAAAGCTGGAGTCTCTGGAAGAGAGCCTGGTGGCCCGGGAAATCCGGGAGGCCCTGACCCAGCTCATGGAAGAGGAGACGGAACCCCTCAACACCCAGGAAAAGGCGCGGCTGGCTCAGGAACTGGAATTCGAAATCCTGGGCCTGGGCCCCCTGGAGCCGCTTCTCAAGGACCACAGCATCTCCGACATCCTGGTCAACCGCTGGGACCAGGTCTACTTGGAGCGCGGCGGCAAGCTGGAGCGCATCCACATCCGCTTTCAGGACAACAATCACCTCCTCAAAATTATCGGCAAGATCGTGGCCAACGTGGGGCGCCGCATCGACGAGTCCAACCCCATGGTGGACGCCCGGCTGCCGGACGGCTCCCGGGTCAACGCCATCATCCCGCCCCTGGCCCTGGACGGCCCCATGCTGTCCATCCGGCGCTTTTCGGTGCAGCGGCCCAGTCTGGAGGACCTCATCCAGAAGGGTTCCCTGACGCCGGAGATCGGCGAAGTGCTGCAAGCCATCGCCGTGGCCAAGCTCAACGTGCTCATCTCCGGCGGCACCGGCGCGGGCAAGACCACCCTGCTGAACATCCTCTCCGGTTTCATTCCCAACAATGAGCGCATCGTCACCATTGAGGACTCCGCCGAGCTGCAGCTCCAGCAGGAGCATGTCTGCCGCCTGGAGACCCGGCCGGCCAACATCGAAGGCAAAGGTGAAGTCTCCCAGCGGGAGTTGGTGCGCAACACCCTGCGCATGCGCCCGGACCGTATCATTGTGGGCGAGGTGCGGGGGGCCGAAGTTATCGACATGTTCCAGGCCATGAATACCGGGCATGAAGGCTCCATGACCACCGTGCACGCCAACAATGCCCGGGAGGCTTTGTTGCGCCTGGAGACCATGATCCAGCTCTCCGGCATCAGCGTCAGCGAAAAGGCCATGCGCCAGATGATCAGCTCCTCTCTGGACGTCATTATCCAGTTGGCCCGTCACACCGACGGCGTCCGCCGCTTGGTTTCCTTCTCCGAAATAACCGGGATGGAGAGCGGGGTCATCAGCCTCCAGGACATCTTTGTGTTCGAGCGCCACGAAGTGGACCAACAGGAAAAGGTGCTGGGCCGGTTCATGGCGACGGGGGTGAGGCCCCGCTTCGCCGACCGCTGCAAGCTCTTCGGGGTGCCCATCCGGGACGAGGTTTTCGAAGGCCCCAGCCGGGCCTATGGTTTCAAATTCGCCCACAATTGAGCGAGGCACAGGCATGGGTTTTCTCAAACTCAACACCAACAGCGAATACGCCCTGGCATTGGTCGCCGTCTTTGTGGGCATTTTTCTTTTGGCCTCGGGGCTCTTCCACCTGGTGTTGCGGCCCCTCCTCTGGAAGCGGGACCTGAACCGGCGTCTCCTGGGCCATCGGGCCCGGGTGCAGCGGGTGCAGATCCTCAAGGCTGTGGTCCAGGCCGACAAGAGTGTGGTGCTGCTCTTTGTGGAACGCCTGGTGGGGTGGGGTAAGATCGAAAACCTGCGGCGGAAGCTGCTGCAAGCGGATATCTTCTGGACCCCGGCCACCTTCCTGAGCGTCTGCGGCATCCTGGCCTCCGTGGGGCTCATGGCGGGGCTGCTGCGGGACAAGCTGCTGGTGGGGTTGGTCCTGGCCGCGGCCCTGGGATGGGCTCCGGTCTTCTACCTCAACCTGAAAAGAAACCAGAAGACCAAAAAGTTCGAAACGCAGATGCCTGAGGGCATGGAGCTGTTGGCCCGGTCACTGCGGGCCGGCCACACCCTGCCTTCGGCCATCGACCTGGGGAGCCGGGAGATCGCCGCCCCCCTGGGCACGGAAATGAAGGTGGTCTATGAGGAGCAGCGCCTGGGGTTGAGCCTGCAAAACGCCCTCCAACGCATGGGAGAGCGGGTGGACAGCCAGGACCTGCAGTATTTCATCACCGCCGTCACCCTGCAGGCGGAAACCGGCGGCAACCTGGCCGAAGTCATGGAAAACATCGGCTACCTGATCCGGGAGCGGCTCAAGCTCAAGGGCAAGATCAAAGCCATCACCGCGGAGGGGCGGTTCTCGGCCCTCATCCTCAGCCTCTTGCCGGTGGGCCTCTTTGTCGTCCTGCTCTACCTCAATCCCAAATATGTGCAGCCTTTTTTTGAGGAACCTGTCGGCGCCAAGATGCTGGCCGCAGGAGGTCTGGGCATCCTTACCGGCTACCTGTGGATGCAGCGTCTGATCAAAATCAAGGTCTGAGGAGGAGAAATGGTGGGGTCTGAATCTCTGGTCCTGTTGGCCTCGTTCCTGGCCATCTGTCTTCTCGTTTACGGGGTCATGGTGTTTTTCGGCCACCGCCAGGCCATTCAGGACCGCTTCCGAAAACCCCAGGCCCCCAAGGTCTCCGTGCTCAAGCGGGAGGACCCGACGCGCACCCTGAAGAATCAGGCGCTCCAATACCTCTCCTACCTGGGCAAGTGGACCATCAGGGACCCGGTGAGCCTGGCCCCCCTCCGCACTCAACTGATCCACGGCGGCTTCCGGCATCCCGGCGCCCCGGTGGTCTTTTTCGGCCTCCGGGCCCTGACCGCGATTATTTTGCCGCTGCCTTATCTTTTTTACGGCTTTTTCAAGGGAATCAAGGTCTCCGCCAATCTCAGCGTCGCCCTGCTGCTGGCCGGCATCGGCTATTATCTGCCCACATATCTCCTCAAATTTTCCACCCGCCGGCGTCAGGACCGCATGGACCGCGCCCTGCCCGATGTCTTGGACCTGATGATCATCTCCATCGAAGCCGGATTGTCCCTGCAGGCCACCATGAACAAGGTGTCCGAAGAGATCAAGCCGGTGTCCCAGGAACTGCACGAGGAGTTGCAGATCACCAACGCTGAGTTGCGCACCGGCGTCTCCCGGGAACGGGCCCTCAATAATCTGGCGGAGCGCACCGGAGTGAACAGCATCAAATCACTGGTGGCCCTGATGGTCCAATCGGAACGCATGGGCGCCAGCATTTCCCAGGCCTTGCGCACCCACGCCGACTTCGTCCGGGTGCAGCGGGCCCAACGGGCTGAGGAACTGGCCGCCAAGCTGCCCATCAAGATCATTTTTCCCACCCTGGTCTGTATCTTTCCATCGCTGTTTATCGTGATCTTGGGGCCGGCCGCCATTCAGATATATAAAACGCTGTTAACGAAGTGAGCATTCTATGACGTAGGGGGGGAGCCATGTACGGTCATAGAAGCAAGGGTGGCGCCGCCATCCGGCGCCCGCACCGCCGGCGCCGGATTTCTCCATTTCTGGGTCTGGTCATCCTGGCGGGAGTGCTCTTTGTTTGGGGCAGTGGCTGCAACAGCCAGCAGAGCCTGCGCCACCAGTTCGGCGCCATGGTGCGACCGGTTTCCGGCGACGTGGGCCGTTTGCTCAAAAACGCCCATTATTTCCAGCTGATGGGCCGTCCGGAGATGGCGGCCATTGAGCTGGAAATGGCGCACCTGCGGGACCCCGGCAACCTCAAGGTGCTGGACGCCCTGGCCCGCTGCTACGATGAACTGGGGGAATTCGCCCGGGCCCAGGAGCTCTACCGGGCCGGATTGCAGATTGACCCCGACAACCAGCCCCTGAGCAACAATCTCTGTTACTCCTATTATCTGGCGGGCAAGCACCGGGAAGCGGAGCAGTGCTTCCGGGAAACCGTGGCCCGCCAGCCCGGCAATGAGACGGCCCGCAACAACCTGGGACTGCTTCTGGCCCGGCAGGGCCGGCAGGAAGAGGCGCTCACTCTCTGGGGGGAAAAGGAAGGGGGCGTCAAGGCCCAGGAAAAGCTGAACCAGGTGCTGGCGGCCCTGGCTCAGGAGCAGGGCAGGCCGGGCCGGGTCTCCGGCCAACAGCCCCCGGTTGCGGCCAAGCCCCCGGCCGCGAGCCCGCCCGTCGCTTCGGCCCCGGCAGGGCCCGCCCAGACCCCGGTGAAGTCGGGATCGCCCCTACTGGAACAGGCGGCCCTTGGGGCCCCGTCTCGGGCGGGCGCGGCCCCGCCTCCGGCCCCGGCTCCTAATGCCTGGGAATTGGGCAAGGCTTCGGCTTCGATAATCGCCCGGCCCGCGGCCTCGCCTGCCGCACCCGCGGCGCCGGTGGCCCGCGAAACAGTCAAGGGTGCGGCTCCGCTGCCAGCCAAGGTTCCGGCTGCGCCTGCCGCTCAGCCTCGGGTGGCGGCTTCTGCTGCCGGGGAACCGGGCAAGGCTTCGGTGGCGCTGGTCGCCAAGGCTCCGGCTCCCCCGCCGGCCGTCCCGAGGGCCGCGCCTCCCGCCATCCCGGCGCCACCCTCTGCGGCCCTGGTAGAGAAGATGGAACGAGTCGTCTTTAGCCCGGCCCCGTCGGCCCCCCAGGCGAGTGCGCCGGCCCCGGCCAAGCCCCGCCCCACCGCAACGGCCCAGACCGGACCCGCCCGGCCGCCTGAAGCCGGAGTTCGGCCGGTGGCCAAGGCCAGGCCAACCTTTGCGGGGGGTGGTGCGGCAATAACCCTGGCGAAGGTCAGCCGCGGCCCCTCCCGTCCCGCCGCAGTGAAGGCGGCTCAGGCGCCCGCCTCTCCGCCTCCGGTCGCGGCGGCCAAGGCGCTGCCGACCGTCGCCCCCCCGCCAGCCTCCGGGATGGCAGCCCGCATCGAAATCCTGAACGGCAACGGCGTCCGGCGCCTGGCCCGGAAGACGGCAACATGGCTGGAAGGACAGGGCTACCAGGTGGTGCAGGTGGGCAACTGGTGGAAATTCAATCTCCGCCGGACCGTGATTCTCTACCGGCCGGCCGCCGAGGACGCCGCCCGGAAGCTGGCCGACAACTTCGGTCTCCCGGCTGCGGTGGAGATGACCGGCGACCTGGCGGAAGGGGTGGACCTCCAGGTGATTCTGGGGCGCAGCCACCGCAAACCCGAGACCCTGTGGGCCGGCGCCCGCCGTCCGGCGGCTCCGCCTGCCGTTGCGGCTCCGGCTGAGGCTGGGGCGCCCTTTGACAAGGCCCGGGTGGCAGTGGCGGCCGCGGCCCTCCCGCCCAAACCGGAACGCCCCGCTTTCATCCCGAACATCCGCCTGACTGCGGAAGAACTCCTGTCCACCAGGATTGAACTGCGCAACGGCAACGGCATCCCCGAGGTGGCCCGGAAAAGCCGGACCCTGCTGTCCAAAGAGGGCTTCAATGTGGTGGCCATCGCCAACCACATCGACTTCGGCCATCAACAGACGTTGATCGCCCACCGTCCCGGCGCCGACAAGGTGGCCCAGGCGCTGCTCCAGCGCTTCTTCCCCCACGCCGAGTTAAGGGCGCGGGACAACCTCCCGGACGACACGGACATCAGGATCATCCTGGGCCAGGACCTCAAGCCGCGCTGGCATCTCCTGGCCGCCCTGGCGGACTAGCCGTTCCTGAGCCTCAGGCTCACCGGAACATCACGATACGGCGCTTTCTGAGGGGAGGGCCGGGGGAACCTCGTTTCCCCTCCCTCCCTTCAAACTCTCCACCCCTTTCTCTTTCCACCTGATTTTTTCAATTTCCCTGGTATAATTGGGCATCGGGAAGAACGACGCGCATTTTTACCTGGCGTCTCCAAGATCTCAGGCTTATGTCTTTCCCCAGGGGATCTCGCCCCCGACAGGGGGGAAACTGCACGGCGGCATTTTTTTTGTGGCCGAAAGCTTAAAAAGGAGGGAGCGCTATGGGGCGGGCTGGGCGCATCCTGATTGCAATTGCGGGGCTGGCGCTCCTGACTCTTTCCCTGTGCCACTGCGGCTGGATCAGGCCGGAGCCCAAGGTCCGGGGCCTCAGTCCCCGAGAGGCGGGCAGACTGTCGGACCTTTACACTCCCCAAGACCCCAAGCCACAGACCGGACCCGTCCAGGAGATGCCTCCGGAGCGGCGGGAAGCCCTGGGTGATCTCCTCCTGCAAAGCCGCGACTACGAAAGTTCCCTGGTCAACTATCTTCAGGTGCTGCGACTCCAGCCCGAGCGGGTGGACATCCGCTACAAAGTGGGGGTGATTTACCTGCTGGGCGGGCATTACGAACAGGCGCGCCTGGAACTGCAACGGGTCATCCAGGCCCGGCCCGACATGCTGGAGGCCTACGAAGCCCTGGGGCTGGTGCACCTGCAGACCAATCAGTATCCCCAGGCCATCGACACCTTCCGTCAGGTCCTGGGGCAGGATAGCCGGCGCCCCCAGACCCGCTATTTTCTCGGCACCGCCTACCTGGCGGCGGGGAAACCCCGGGAGGCCATCGCCGAACTGGAAGCGTGCGCCTGGCCCCTAAAAATTACGCCGCCATGGCCTCCCTGGGCGAAGCCTACGTTCAACTCAAGGATTACCACAAGGCCGTCTCCTGGCTCAACAAGGGCCTGGCCATCGACCCCCAGCACCCCAAAAGCCGGCATTATCTGGGCATGGCTCTGGCGGGCCTGAAGCGCTATGACGAGGCCTTCCAGGCCTTCCTCAAAGCGGGCGACGAAGCGCAGGCGTACAACAATGTCGGCGTCCACTATTACCAGGAAGGCCGCTATGAGGAAGCGGCCAAGTGCTTCCAGAAAGCCCTGGAAATCCGTCCCACCTTTTATGAAGAGGCCAAAAGCAATCTGAACCGGGCCCTGGAAAAGATGAAAGAGGCGCCTTCCCGGGAATGACCCGGAACGCCGCCACCTGACTCCCCCCTGCTTGCCCGCGCGCGGCAACGCTCTTGCCCGAAACGGGGCCACCCCCCGGAAAATGATTTTATGACCGCCGCCCTCATCTGCATGGGGATGAGGCTCCGGCCAACCTGGAGCTTGGCAACGAGGAGGCAACAGGTTGAGGTCATCGGACAATGGAAAGGGCTTATTGGAAAAAAAGAATCGGCCAGGAATTCTCATCTGAAAAGAAATTGTCTTATTGTCTTTTAAGAAATTCCCCGATCCTTCCCGACTACCCCGGAATAGATTTATAACATATTAATATTATTAGATTATTAAATTACCAAGCTGGCATGTTTCTTGAATATCTTCATTCCGGATAAATGTTTCTCCTGGGAGGTGTTTGCCGTGAAGACTCGAGTTATGCTCGCCGCCGGGCGGGATGAAAAAGGTGCGGTGGCGCCGTTTCTGGCCTTCTGTCTGGTCACCCTGCTCATTGCCATCGGCCTGATGATCGACGTGGGACATGTTTACGTGGTTAGGGCTGAGCTCCAGAACGCGGCCGACGCCGGGGCCAACGCCGGGGCCCAGGGCCTCTTCATCTACAACGGCAAGACGCCGGTTCCCGGCACCACCCATTGCGACCTGGCTCAGCAGGTCGCCCGGGAGGCGGTGCAACTGAACCAGGCAGGGGGCAAGACGCTCACCATTCCCACGGCCGACGCCGAAGTGGGGATTTGGGAGCCCGATCCCAGCACGGGCAAATGGGGGTTCACCCCGGCCCCCTGCTCCAACAGCATCAACGCCGTGCGGGTGACCACCCGCAGGACTGCGGGCGTGAACGGTCCCGTGCCCCTGATGTTCGCCCGCCTCCTGGGCAAGGAGACCCAGGAAATCACCGCCCGGGCCGTGGCCCTGATGGGCTGGGCCCGGCAGCTCCCCTTCGGGGCGGGCTTTCCCATCGCCCTGGGCGACAAGTACGTGCCCGACCCGGGGGAAAAGATGTTCGTCACCTTCAACCCCAACACCTCGGACACCGGCGGCTGGCACACCTTTTTCCACCAAGCTGCTTCAGCCAGCTATCTCAGGGGACTGGTGGACGGCTCCACCCCTTCCCCCGAGGTCAAGGTGGGCGACTTCATCGAAATGACCAACGGGGTGGACACCTCGGTGGTCAAAGAGATGAAGAAGCAGTTCGAAAACGTCCACAACGGCAACTGGCTCATCATCCTGCCGGTGGTTCCCGGCGACACCAACTACAACCAGCAGCGGCAGGTTTTGGGCTTCTGCGCCTTCCAGGTCACCGAGGTCAAGGGGCCGCCGCACAAGACGATTTCGGGCTGGGCCCTGGGGGCTTACGTGGGGCCGGGGACCCAGACCGGCGGGCCGTCTTCGGGCCTCAGAGCCGGCCTTCCCAAGCTGGTGCAGTGAAGCAGCAGCGTTTGCAGTGAAAGGTGCGCGGATGGCTTCGGAACCCAAGGTCGCCCCCGACAACTTCACCGTCCGGGTGGGGGAGGACGAGATCGCCCGCATTTTCGGGCTGAAGCAGAGCCTGGAGCTTGCCGACGACCTGGTGGAGGACGCCGCCCGCTACCTGTCTTTGGGCTGGCGCCTGGCTGCGGTCAACGGGGGGTCTCAGTCCGACCTGGGGGTTGATTTTTGCCAGCCTGCCGAAGTCTGGCGGCGGCGTCTGCAGGACCTGCTGCAGGGCGAGGCCCGGGTGGGTCTGGCGGTGCACACCGGCGCCGCCTCCCGACTTTTTGTCCTGGAGGTGCGGGGAGAGGAGGGCGGCTCCCACCTGAACAGTCTGGGGGAATGGCGGTCCGCCTGTGTAGCCCGGGGGCCGACCCGGCGGGAGCGGCATTTCTTTCTGCTGCCGCCCCAGCGCCAACCATCGGCCACCCGGGAGCTGACCGGCCTGCCGTTGACGGTTTTCGGGGAAGGGGGGACGGTGCTGCTGCCGCCATCGCAGGAGCCCGACACCCAGGAGCGCTGGGAGTGGCTCACCCCTCCCTGGGAGCAGCTGCCCGGGTTTCCCGGCTCGACCCTTTGGGAGTTTCTGCAAAGACGCAACCTGCCGGCCCGGCCGGGGGAGGACGGAACGCCCCCCGACGTGCCGTCCTGGGAGGAGCTCTTTCGCTTCGTTTCCTCTTATGAGGGCGTGCTCCAGGCCCTGCTGGCGCCGTCGCCCACGCCCACGGAGTATTACCAGCGCCTGTTGCGGGCGGCCTGGGGGGCGGGTCTCACCCATCCCCAGGTGCTCCGGGGGCTGCTCTGGCATGCGCCCCACGGCGACGCCAAACAGCGCCCGGAGCGCTGGGAATACCTGCAAACTTTGGCGGCCGGGGCCTCTGACTCCCATTCAGACCGGGGCCCGCCTTGGCGACCGGAGCCCCGGGAGGCGGCGGAAGGGAAGCGTTTCGGCGCGCTCCTGGACGACGGGCCCCCGAGCCCCTGGGGGAAACCGGCGAGTATGAACCTGGGGCTGTCGGACATCATGTCCGTGGCCCAACACCTGGGCCGGGAAAGGGGACGGCGGGAATTCCCCGGCGCCGTCCCCCAGGTTGGCTTTGCCGACATGATGCAACAGGCCGTGGGGGAGGTCCTTAAGGTGATGGAAGACCGCGTCATCCTGGAACGCAGCCGTTATGAGGCCATGCTCTTTGAGATCGGCAAGCTCTCCTCCCGGGCGGCGGAACTGGAGAGCCGGCTGGCGGACTGCGAGCAGCGCCTGCGGCAGCAGTCGAACGGCAAAAAGGCAGGGGAAGAGTCGGTCCTCGGCTTCGAAAAGCCGCCGCCCTGGCTCACGCCCGAGGGGAATTACGCCATCAGGCCCCAAGAACCCGAACCCCCGGCCCCGTTAAGCAGCGGCCAGGTGATCCGAGACTATCTGGCCAGGAACCCCGACTTGGGCCGGGACTCCCGGGCCGTGCAGATGTTGCAGTTCTGCCTGAAGAATTACATTGACCTCAACCCGGAAAACAGCGGCCTCTCTTTTAAGGAAAAATTGGAGAAGGCGGGCAAGCTGGCCCGGGAATTTTTGGGAAAGGAGCAGGCGCCGGAGGTCTGAGCCCGGGCCGCAACCGAGGAAGGGAGAAGCCGTGACCGCCAGGCAGGAGAGGCGCGGAATCATCGCCCTGCTCCTGGAACAACCCCATTACCTGGAACTGCGGCTGCAAAAAATAGCCCTTCGACTGCAACCCGGCATGAGGTGGGTGTTCCGGGGCCGGACCACCGTCTGCGATACGGCGTCCGGGCATCGGAAACAGCGCCGGCAATGGACATGGTGGAGAGGAGGAGAAGATGCACAACTTGTCGAGCGGGCCGGGAGGGGAAGGGCTGGACCTCGCCGATATCACCCTGGAGATCAAGCAACCACCGATGGGCGTGCCGCCGGTGGCGCCGGTGACCATCCGGAATCTGGCGGCCGACATTCTCACCGTGCAATCCACCCAACCCATCAGCAGTCTGCAGGTGGGGGACCTCAAGGGACAGGAGGCGATCCTGCGGCTGCCCGGCCAAGCCCAGGAGGAGGGTCCGGAATACCTGGAGGTCCGCGGCGTCGTGAGTTGGGCCAAGCAGTCCACCAATGGACAGCGGTTGCTGTGGCTGGGGATGGAGTTTCCCAAGCTGTCGCCGGAGCTGCGCCGGGCCCTGGAGGACCGCATCGCCCATACCCCCAGAGACATGCGGGCACTGTGGCAGCGGTGGGATGAACTGAAAGCGGCTGAGAGCCGGGTCCTGCCTTTTCTCACCGGCCGCGGTCTGACCTATCTGGCGGCGGGGATGGCGGCCGGCGGCCTGGCCTGCCAGGTGCTGCCCCCCCTGGCCGTTTATCGTTCCTGGGGGCTCCTGGTCATGGTGGGCGCCGGCTTTGTGGGACTCATCAGGGTTTTCACCGGGAGGTTTCCCAAGAGGTTCGAGTTGCCCTGATAACAGCGCAGTCTCTGAAAGGGAGCGTCGTGACCGCAAAATCCCGTATCAAACTCTGGAGCATCGGCGGCGGCAAGGGCGGCGTGGGTAAGAGCATCGTCACCCTGGGTCTGGGCATCTGCCTGGCCGAATTGGGGAAGAAGGTCATCCTCATCGACGGCGACCTGGGCGGCGCCAACCTCCACACCTTGATGGGGGTGCGCTTTCCCCCCACGACCCTGGAGGATTTTCTGCTGCGGCGGGTCTCCCGGCTGGAGGACATCATCGTCGAGACCCAGGTGGAGGGCATCGGGCTGATCTGCGGCGCGGACGACATCCTGGGTTCGGCCAACCCCACCTATGCCCAGAAAATGCGCCTCATGCAGCAGATTGAAAACCTGGACGCCGACTTCATCCTCCTGGACCTGGGGGCCGGCACCTCCTTCAACACCCTGGACATGTTCAACGCCTCGCCGGGGAAAATCGTGGTCTTCACCAATCAGGTGACCTCTCTGCAGAACGCCTACGGGTTCATCAAGAGCTCTCTGTACCGGCGGCTCTGCCGGGTGTTCGCCAAAGATGAGGACCTGCTCTGGCTGATCTATCAGGTGGGCGACAAGGGGGCGGAGAGCGGCATGCAGTCCATCCGGGACCTGGAAAACCGGGTGGCCCAGGCGCTCCCGGAGAAATGGCCCCGGCTCCAACAGGCCCTGGATGACTACCAGGCCTTCCTGTTGATCAACATGGTGAAGAAATCCCAGGACCTGAAAGCCATCGACATCATCCAGACGGTGTGCGGCGATTTTCTCAATGTCCAGCCCCAGGTGTTGGGAGCCCTGGCTTTTGACCCGGGGGTGGAGACCGCGGTGAACCAGATGACGCCCTTTCCCATTTACATGAAAAAGGGTCGGGCCTCGGCCGCCATCCGGGAGATCGCCCGCAGCTTCCTGATCACCTGCCGCATCTCCCGGGGGTTTGCCGCCTCCCTGGCCGCGGCGGGTTTGGGGTGATGCCCTTTTCCATTGCCGTGAAAAACCCCGTTCTGCAGGGGCGGGTTTGAAGCCCGCCCCTGAGGCTGGGTTTTCATCCCTTCCTCGTTCCCCCTCTCCCGCTTGGTGACGCACTTGCACGCCAAGCCCGGAGCTGTGGCTGAAATCGCTCCTCTGCTCGCCTCCCGGGCTCACGGCGCGCAGCCCAGGCCCACGGCCAGCCTATGCACCGCGGCCCGCAGGGTGGGGTCCATCAGGTCGCTGCGGTACACCTCCACATAGCTGACCCCGTCGGCCAGGGCGATGTCGAAGGCCCGGCCCCGGTCCCCCACCTTGTGGTCCTGCCAGTCCCGTCCCCCCAGCATCTGGTAGCCGACGATGGTCCGGGCGGCGGCCCGGCGGATGATGTTTTGCAGGCGCGGCTCCAGCCCTGAGGCGGACAGCCCGTTCTGCTGCAGATACACCTTCCCCGGATAGCGCTCCAGACAATAGGCCACGACGGGGTCCAGCACCTTGCTAATGCCCCGGATGGGCTCCATGATGTCCAGGTTGGTGGGGTGGCGGGGAAAGGCCTGCTGGTAGGTGTCGATGATCTGCTTCCAGGCGGCGATCAGCCCGGCGTCGCTGTAGCCGTAGCGGTGCCACTCCAACTCCGGCCGGAGGACCATTTCGCCGGTGAGGCCGCCGCCCGTCATCTGCACGCTGTAGATAAGGGGATGGTTCTGATAGCGGGCTCCCATCGCCCGGACAAAAGCGAGCCAGTGTTGCAGGTAAACGGTATCCCAGGGCACCGGGGCCTTGACTTGGTCCAGTTGCGCCCTCAGTGCCGGCCGCCGCCGCATCACCTTCTCCCTCAGGGCCGCGGTGGGGGTGACCATCTGCGCCCCCCGCTGGTAGACCCAGTCCGGCGAGTACATGCCGGCGGTGACCCGGATCATCACCTTTTTGCGATGGCGGCGGGCCAGGTCCAGGGCCAGGTCGATGAGGCTCCAGTCGTAAGCTCCGGGTCGGGGCTCCATGACCTTCCAGTGTAGCCGCACGCTGATGCCGGCCACGTCGGGGCTGGCCAGCTCCGGGGCTTCGGCCGGCACCTGGCTGTTGCCGTAAAGGCTGAAGATGCCGCCCCGGCAGCGGCGGGGCTGGGCCGGGGCCTCCGGTGCGGCGACCAGCGCCAGCATGATGACGGCCAAAGCCGAGGCCAGGATTCTTTTAGGGTAGTACATTACATCCTCCTTGAAGCTTGCCCGGAGGCCCTGCCGGGCTCCCGGTTTTGCCGAACCCAGGTTGTCAACAATCTGCCACCGACGCCGGGATTTCGCCAGCGCAGGCGGGACAGGTTTCACACATAATTCTCCTGATAAGACGCAGCGGCGCCGACTTCGTTAACTCCTCCGGCGCCGGACCTGAACCGACCCGGAAAAAATCGGAGAGGTGCCGGGTGTCAGGTTTTTGGTATTGGGTTCCGGGTTTTGGATGGACGCCAAGAACAGCAAAGACCCTGGTGGCGCCGGCGTCCCGCCGGTGATTTTTTTTGCGCCTCGGGAAAAGCTGGGATGCGCGGGCCTCCGTGTCCGCCTGCGGGTTAACGGTGCCACAGCATGACGGCGGTGTCGTAGGAGAAAAAGAGGTTGGTGCAGCGACTCTGGAGCCAGGACCAGAACAGAGGGTCCGCGTCGGCCAGACGCCGGTAGGCGTTCAGGGTGAGGTAGAGCCGTGGATGGCGGCAGAAGGCTTCTTCCAGCTCCCGGCGACTCTTCAGCACCCGGGCGCCGGTATACTTTTCCCGGAAGACCGCGGGCTGGGAGCGGAAGTCGATAAACTCCGTGACCATCGGGCGCTCCTGGGTGGCCAGCGGGCTCACGACCCGGTGGAAGAGGTGCAGGTGCAGGGCGTTGGTGCTGAGGATTTCCCCGGGCGGATGATTCTGGAGCAGAAAGCGATCGGCGCCCCGGAAATCGATCCAGGCATAATTGCGGCGCTCGTGGAAAGGCTCGTCCTCCGACGGGTAGGGGAGACGCTGCAGGTTCAGGCCCAGGCTGTTGGCCCCGGCCAGGAAAAGGGCCAGCACCGCTCCGGCGAGCCCGACTCTGAGCCAGGGGGCCCGCAGGGCGGCCAGTTCGCCGGCCCACCGGAGATAGGTGAGCAGAGTCCGGGCGGCCGCCAGGATAAGGCCGGGGAAGAGGAAATAAAAATAGTGGCTGATGAGATGCTCCATGAAAAAGGTGAGCAGGAACAGCACGGTGCCGGTGAGCACCAGAAAGTAGGCCAGGGCCCGGTCCCGCCAGGCCAGAGGCAGCCCCGCCAGGGCCGCGGCGCTCAGCAGGGCCCGGTTCTCCCCCCAGAGGAACTGGCGCCAGAAGAACCAGAAATCGTGGTCCGGCAGGAGAAAGGCGGACATGGGGGTGGTGGAGTAGTTCAATTCTTCCCCCACCAGCAGATAAGAGGGGATGGCGGTCAGCCGCCAGCACATCTCCAGGAAAACCACCACCAGGGCGGTGAGGGCGATGCCCCAGAGAACCCCGGATTTCATCCAGTTCCAGTTTTGCCGGCGAAAGACGAACAGACTGAGGAGAAAGGCAGGCAGCAGGAAGCCCGTGCCCTCCCAGGACAGATAGGTGAGGGGAAAGGCCGCTCCGGCCGCCACGAGGTAGGGGCGGTTCAGGTCCGGCGACTGGATGGCGCCCCGGTAGAAAAGGTACATGGTCAGAAAGGCCATGAACTGGTCCTGGGCGGGGTGGAAGAGGTTCTGGGACCAGCACACCGCCCAGGGGGAGCAGGCATAGATGAGGGCCGCCACGAAGCCGGTGAGCCCGTCCCAGAGCCGCCGACCCGCCAGGTAAAGGAGGGCGGTGGCGGCCAATCCCCATAGGAGGCTCACCAGCCGCAGGGACCCTTCCTGGAGCCCGAAAAACCCCAGCACCACCGCCAGGGGATATGGCACCAGCTCATAGGTGAACAGGCGATATTCGAAGCCGCTCAAACTCCGGTGGGGATAGCCGGATTTAAGCACCCCCAGGGCGTGGTCCACGATGAACAGTTCGTCGGAACTGAGGGATTCGGCGTTCAGACCCGGCAGACGAAGGCACAAAGCCACCAGGAGCACCACCGCCAGCCCCAGCCCGGACCAGGGGAAGTTAGACCTCGGCATCGGCTCTTCCTCCCGGACGATGAAACAGGCCTCCCAGAAATTGACCCGCCATCAGCAGGCTGAGGGCCGTGAGGCCGACCCAGCCCTGGTAGGCCAGGTCGGGGTGAAAGCGCAGATCAAAGGAAAGCAGATAGACGCCGGCCAGAAAGAGCAGGGCCGGGAGGTGCCAGAAGGCCAGGCGAGACCTCAAGTCCGGGTCCGACCGGGACCGCCGCCAGACGGCCTCCCAGAGGCGCCAGTGCCCCAGGGCCAGGAACGCGGCGCCGCCGGCGGCCAGGATGAGGCTCAGAGCGGCCCACCAGGCGTGCCACCAGGGCAGGACCAGGGCCCGGACTTGTTGGGGCAGAGGAGCGCCGGGGTAGGAAGGGTAGGGGGCCAGCACCGCCGGCCGGAGGAGAGCCTCCCCCTCTCCTTCGGCGTGGAGCAGAGCCCAGCCTTCCCGGCCGTCAAGGAAGGTTACGCCGCGGCCGTCCTCCAGAAAGAGCTCGACCAGCCCCCCCCGCCAGACCGGCGGCCGGACGACTTCCACCACCACCCGGTTTTCCCCCCGGCGCCACACCGGCTTCAGGTCATAGAGGTCCAGGGACCGGGAAGTCTGGGCCCGCAAGGCCACGGTCTCGCCGTTTACCGTCAGCCGGTAAGGGCACAGAGCGCTGAGCCGGAGCCAGACCCGCCGCGGTCCGGGGAAGGGGGAGTCGATGGTGCGGCCCAGCCTCACCACCGTTGCCGCCGGGTCGGCGTCCCAGAGCCAGGGCCCCTGCGGGGGCAGGGTGAGCAGGGCGGGCCAGATGGAAGGCGCCGTCGGCAGGCGGGTCGGGTCCTTGCCGGCATAGGGCGCCGCCTGGGGCCAGCGCCGGTCGTCGTAGGCCGGGGCGTGCCAGGCCAGCGGGGGGCCGCTGCGCAGGAGGTTTTCCAGCCGGGGCGCGGCCCTCCAGGTCCGGTCGCTCTTGAGGGTGTGGGCCGCTCCCTCCCAGGTGACGTAGCCGCCAGTGAACCGCACCCAGGCCGGCTCGGGATAGGTGGCCCGGGCCACCTCCAGGGCCAGAACGTTTTTGCCCGGTTTGAGGAAGGGCGTCAGGTCATATACCTCCTGGACCGCCGCCACCGGATAACCCATCTTCCCCACCTCTTGGCCGTTCACCAGAAAGACGAAATTCTCCCCGGCGGCCACCGCGGCCCAGGCGGAGCGCACCCGGACGGGAAGATGCAGGGTCTTGCGGAAAAAGATTCTGGGGGAAAATTCCCGGGCCGTGAGCACCTCGCTCTCCCTGAAATCCAGCCTCTGGGCGGGCGCCAGGGGCATGACATACGTCCGCCAAAGCACGGCGCCCCAGGCCAGGCCCGTCAGGAGGACCAGGCAGGCGGCGACGGCGGTGCGGTTGGGAGTCAGGCCGGCCATGGCTCAATGTCCCACCAGCCCTTTCAGGGCCCGGTAATTGGCGTGGTGGTAAGTCCTGAGGGAGAGTTCGTAAGAGTCCCGGGCTTCTGGAACGCGCCCCATCTGGAAGTGGGCGTCGCCGCGCAGGGCCAGGGCCAGACCGTTCAGGAAGCGGAACCGGCAATTCTTCCCGAATTCCTCCAGATCAGCCAGGGCCCGGGTGGGCTCCCGCAGGTCCAGGCGGGCTTTGGCCAGGTAGAGCCGGACCTGCTGCTGCTGCGGGGACAGGGAGAGGGCCTGTTCCAGGTATGGCAGCGCGGCGGCGGGGCTGTGTTTCAGGCCCCGGAATCCTTCCTGGATATGGGCCCAGGCCAGGAGGCGCCGCACCATGCCGGCCTGACGGGGGTCCGCCCCCAGGGCCGCCCGGGTCCATTCGTCCCGCAGACGGTTCAGGTCCAGGGGAGGGGAGGCCCCGCCCCGCTCGGGGTAGAGCCTGGCCCCCAGATAGAAGCGGCGGGCGGGGCTCTCCAGGTTCAGGCGGTGATGCGCCTCCCCCAGAAGATAGACGAAAGGGGCGTAGGCGAAGAGCTGGGGACGGTCCCGGCCCGTTTCTTCCAGGAGTCTCCGGGCGGCTTCGGCCTGGCCCCGGGAGAGATGGGCTGCGGCCGACGCCAGCTGCCGGTCGCCCAGCACCGCCCCCAGGCCGGCGGCCCCCGCCATAATGGTGAGGCTCAGGAGCACGACCACCCACCACCGCCACCGGGAGGCGAGAGGCGTCAGGGAAAAGCCCAGGAAAAGAGAAAATCCCCCGGCCAGCGCCACGGGGATGGCCCCCCAGGAGAGGAACATGAAGCTTCCCGCCGCCCGTTCCAGAAAGGGCTGGAGCTGCAGCCTGAGAGGAGCGTAAGGGGGCAGGCCCGCCCCGGAAAAGTGGGCCTCACAGAATCGCCGGGCAAAGCCCACCGCTTCCGTGAGCTGTTGGAGCTGGTCCTCCAGGGCGGTCCAGTCGTCCAGGCGGGCCGCCAGGCGCACCAGGAAGAGGAGCGCCAGCCCCCAGGCGGCGATGCCCAGCCCCACCCACGGGGCGGCCCGGCGGCGCCCGGGCAGGAGCAGAGCCAGCAGCGCCAGCGCCGCCAGCAAAAGGCTCAGCCCGCCATAGGAGAAAAGGGTGAGAGGGGGCGGACCCGACTCGAACCAGGGCCCTTGCAGCCCCAGCCGCAGGCCGTGCAGGGGACCTTCCAGGGGCAGGCGCAGCCAGGGCAGCACAGCCGCCCCGGCCAGCAGCAGGGCCGCAACCCAGGCCGGCCACAGGGGGCTTGCCCGCCCGGGCTCTCCGACAACAATCTCTCTGGTATCGTGGTTCACAGACACCTTCCCTCAGCCTTTTTCCTCCGCCGGCCGTCGGTCCTTGAACAGGTCCAGGATTCCGGTGAAGGTAAAGACCCCCAGGGTCCACAACAACAGAACATAGAGGGTGAAGCTTCCCAGGCTACGGGGGATGATCTCCATCAAGGTCTGGCCGGGCCAGCAGAAAAGGAGGCCGCCGCTCACGGCGCCGGCCAACAGTGGCCTGAAGGCCAGTCTGGGCAAAGAAAACCTGAATCCCAGACGGCCCAACAGATGCCAGCCCAGGGCAAAGAGCCCGACCTCCGCCGCCAGGGTGGCCGCCACCGCCGCCAGATGGCCCCAGGCGGGGGCGAAGACCAGGCCCAGGAGCAGGTGCAGCCCCAGGCACAGGGCGGTGCAGTAAGTCCAATAGTGCTGGGCCCCCACGGCGGTGAACAGGTGCAGGAACAGAGTGGCGGGGAAGGTGGCCAGGAGACTTAACCCCAGCAGTTTGAGGCCGAAGCCGGCCTGAGAAAAATTCGCCCCGAAAAAGCCGGTGATGATGTGGTCTCCATAGACGCAGAAGGCAATGGTGAGGGGAATGGAAGCCACCAGCAGGAAGAGGAGGCCCTTCTCCAGGCCCACGGCCATCTGCCCCTCATCCCGTTGGGCAAGACGCGCGAAAACCGGCAGAAAGGGGGAACACACCACCATGGCCAGAGAGGAAAGGGCCACCACGAAACGATAGGCAGGGGAGAACAGGCCGATTTCCGTGAGGGTGCTCAAACCCCGGAGAATGAAGATGTCCACATAGTTGGCGGTGCGCCGGAAGATGTTCCCCAAACCCAGGGGGATGGACTCCTTGAGGAAAAAAACCCAGGCCTTTCCATCAAAGGCGGGCCGATGCAGGCCGTAGCGCCACCCCACCACCACCAGAAAATACCCCCAAAGCAGCAGGAAGCTGGCGGCATAAGCGGCGAAGATGCCCACCAGGCCGGCGTCGGCGCGGGTGGCCCAGACGATGCCCCCCAGGGCCGCCAGGTTTTGCAGGAAGAAGCCCAGGGAGTAAAAGGCCATCTCCTCGTGAGCCCGGATGACCGAGCCCATGACGAGGGCCTGGAAAACCAGGGCGATGGAGAGGGCCAGAAGCCCCAGCACGGTCCGGGTGTCCCCCTCCAGGGGGAGGAGCCACAGGGCCAGCCCGGCCGCTACCAGGGCCGCCAAGGAGATCAGGGAGAGCAGACCCCAGAAATGCTGCAGGCAGGGAATGTACTGTGGCGGGTCCTGGAGGAGCCGGCTCAGCTCCCGCACGAAGATGTTCATCAGCCCGGCTTCGCCGATGAACCAGAAGACGATGGCGATGCCGAAATAGAAGCTGAACCGCCCGAAGCCCTCCACCCCCAGGTAGCGGGCCACCAGGATGGTGCCCACCAGGGCCACCACGTTGCCCAACACCTGGCCGAAACCGGTGAAGAGCACGTTTTGCGGAACTTTGCGGAATTCCTGGGTCATGGGCGCCGGGGGCTTGTGTCCATGTTCCGGGTGCTTCGGCCGGGCCCTGAGCTTTCCGGAGGGGTTGCCCATGAGCCCCAGGTTCACCCGTACATCATGAAGAGGTCGGCAGCGCGGGCGTCTCCGCCCGCCGCCGGGCAAAGGAAGCGGGCCGCAGGGCGCACCCTACAGAAAACCGAACCCGGATAGCTTCGCCAAGGTTGGGATTGCCTGCATCATCCAGGGTATGGTCTCCCCCTTGGTCCGAAGCAGGAGCTTCGGGGGCAAGTGCGTTCCCAAGCAGGAGCTTGGGAACGAGCCATTCATGTACCGGTGGAACATTCAAAACCATGAAAATGTAGGGTGCGCCTCACGCACCGTCTTTGGCGCGTAAGACGCGCCCTACGAGAGACATTTTCAGAGCAGTCCCTCATGGGCCTTTGGCCCACCCGTAACATATGAAAAATCCGGTGGGGCGGGCGTCTCGGCCGTCTTTGTCTTTGGTGGCACGGGCTTCCAGCCTGTGCGCTGCACCGGCAAGATGCCGGCGCCACCAAGGACTTTTCATAGACAGGAAGCACATTCCACATGAACCTTGCGGAACAGGATCTATTATCTCCCCGCCGTCGGTCCCGGGCGCTCCGGCTGGTCCGGAGGAGGTTCGGCGCCCATGAGGTCCAGCAGTTTGCGGTAGCCCCCCTGGTACTTGAAATAAAGGACCCCCTGGTCCTTCTTGGCCTGGTGCAGCATGAGCAGGGCCTGGTGCAGTTCCAGGAAGGAGATCAGGTCGAGCCGGTACCGCTCCCGGGCGTCCCGGCAGTTCTCTTCCAGGTAGGCGATGCGCTTTTGCAGGGCCGCCAGTTGGGGGCCGATGTCCTGGAGCTCTTTATATTGGTCCACGGCCGCCCTGAGCGCTGTATCCACGGCGCTCTGGTAGCTGTTGGCGGCCAGGGAGACGTTTTCCCTTTTGACCCGGATGTCGGCATAGAGAGGATACTCGAAGAGAGGAAGGCGCAGGAACAGATAGCCGGCGTAAAAGTCTTTGAAGGACTGATGTTGGACGTCGGAGCCGTAATAGCGGAAGAGGAGGTCCACCGTGGGCCAGAGATTTTTTTTGCTCAAGGCCAGACTTTCCCGGGCGATGTTGATGTCCTGCTGCCTGGCCTTGAGATCCAGATTTTGGGTGGGGATTCTTTCCGTCACCTCGCTGAAGGGGGGGAGCGACGGCAACGGCTGGGGCGCCCTGGACAGCCGCACCCGGCTGTCCAGGGGCAGGCCGATGACCAGGCAGAGCTGTTTGAGGGCCCGCTGATACTCATGCTCCGCGGCCGCCAGGTCGGCCTGGGATTGCCCCAGGGTGGCGTCGGCCAGGAGCACGTCCTTCTTGGCGGCCAGATGGTGGGCGAACTTCTCCTGGACCAGATTCAGGAGGCCCCGGTTCTGGGCGACGTATTCCTGGTACAGCTCCTTTTCCAGTTGGGCTTTTTGCGCGGCCAGAAAGAAGGCTTCGATCTGGAAGGCCAGGTCCCGTTTGGCGGCCCCCACCTGGAATTGCGCCTGTTCCAGGGAATAGCCGGCCCGGGCGATCTTGTGGGAACCCCACCCCAAAAAGCCGTCCCGCAGCAGGGATAATTCCAGACGGGTCTCAAAATAATTGAAATAGGTGGGAGCGACCTGCTCTTCAAAGCCCCGGCGGCGGGGCTGGAGGATAACCGGCGTCCCTTCGGTGGAAAAAAGGCTGGAGTCGGTCCAGCCGGTGTAGTACCGGAAGCTCAGACGGGGGAAATATTTGCTCTTTTCGTGCCTGAGGGACTCCTGGGCCACGGCCTCCCGGCTCAGGGCCGTCTTGACGCCGCTGCTGTGCTTGAGCCCCAGGGTGATGCACTCCTGCCGGGTCAGTTCCCGAAGGGCCTGAGGGGGCCTGGACGGCTGGGCGGACGCAGGGTCGGGCGCACCCCCCCCCAGCGACAGGACCCCGGCCAGCAGCGCCAGGACTACGGCGGCTCTCACGGTCATTCCCTCCCCACTTTCACCCGGTCCCCTTCCCTGAGAAAGCGGTGGCCGCCCACCACCACCTCTTCGCCCTCCATGAGCCCTTCCTTGATCCAGGTGTAGCCCCCGGCGGCGCCGCCCACCACCAGGGGCCGGGAGACGGCGGTCCGGTCCTGCACCACGAACACCATGGGTTTGGTGAACAGTTCGATGACGGCGATGGAGGGCACCGCCAGGGCCTGCACCCGGTGCTCCAGGCGGGTGTAGCCGGTGAGTCCCAGCTTCAAGGCCTGGTCGGCGTTGGCCAACTCCACATAGGCGCCGAACACCCGGGTCTCCGGATCGGTCCTGGGATCGATCTTGAATACCCGCCCGGCAAAGCGCTGCCCCGGAAAGGCGTCAAAGGTCACCTGGGCCTCCTGGTGCAGAGACACGACCTTGATCTTCTCTTCCGGCACTTTGGCCAGGGCGAAGATGGGGGTGATCTGCCCCAGGCTCATCAGCCGCGTGTTGGGGTCCACAAATTCCCCCGGATGGATGGGCGTCTGGGACACCACTCCGTGGACCCGGGCGGGGATGCGGGTGGCCTCCAGATTTTTCCGGGCCACCACCGCGTCCCGCTGCGCCGAGGCCTGGACGGATTGCGCCTGGGCCAGGGCCAGCCGGTATCTCTCCAGTTCGGCCAGGGGAATGAGCTGCTTTTGGTGCAGGGTGCGGTAGCGGTCGTAATTTTTCCGGGCCACGCCCACCTGCTCCACCGCGGCCCGCACCGCGGCCTGGGCCTGGCGCAGCTCGGCCAGATACTTCCGGTCATCCAGGCGAATCACCAGGGTGTCGGGGGCGACCTGGTCCCCCAGCTTGACCAGCACCTCCTTGACCACCCCCGGCACTTCGGGTCTGAGATTCACTTCCTGAAAGGGGGCGGTGACGGTGGTGGCGCCCACCATCTCCACCAGTTCCCGGACCTGAACCCGCTCCAGCTTCACGGGCAGGGGCAGGCCGGCCCGGCGGGCCTCCCGGGGAGCGGAGTGCAGCAGGTGGAAAACCGTATAGGCCGACACCCCCAGCAGGATGAGTCCCAGCACCGCCAGCCCGACCCATTGCCAGGGGGATAGTCCCGTACTCCGGTCCCGGCCGCCGTCGTCCATAGCCTACCTCGTGAGACGCCTGTTGGTTAATTTGTTAAAAAAGTTTGCTGGGGCCCCTTCGCCTCAGTCCGCCTCCCCCAGGAGGTAGGCCCGCACCAGATGGGGCACCTGTTCAATGGAAAAGGGAGCCTGGGGGTCCAGGAGGTGGTCCCGGGAGATAAAGACATGGGCATCGGCGTAGGTGTGGGCCCCGGTGAAGTGGGACCGTCCGAAGACGGCGCCCCGGTTCAGGGGGGCCTTCAGGTCGAAGCCCGGCTGCGCCAGCACGTAGAGGTCCGGGGCGGCGTCCAGATACGGGCCGGCGAAGATCTCCGCCTTGCGGAAAATCCGGGCCGCCACGGGCTGGCCGTTCCAGGTGAGGTCCCGAAACAGGCCCTCCGCCTGCTGCAGCACCTCTTCCTGGGCCTCGGGCTCCACCGCACCCCGGGCGAATTTCCCCCGCCGGTGCAGATAGACCCGGGCCGGCTCCAGACAGAAGGCGCGAGTGGCGGGGGCCAGGCTCTTGAGACCTTCCTGGCCGTCCAGGGCCAGCAGACCCTGCTCCTTGAGATACTCGTTGACGTAGACCTCGGTTTTGATGGGCGCAAAGCCGTGGTCCGAACAGGTGAGGAACAGGGCCCCGTCCCGCTGGGCCCGGGTGTACACCTCCCAGAGCAGGCCGTCCAGTTTGCGGTAAAATTCCAGAAAGATATCGTGGTGGGGACCTCCCCGGACGTCGGCGAAGAAAAAATGGTGCAGACGGTCGGTCTCGGTGATCGCGCCGATAAAGAGCTGCCAGGGTTCGTGGTCGTACAGATGCAGCAGGGCCTCGGCCCGCTTGTCGAAGACCTGAAAGAGGTTGTCGAAGAAGGCCGGCGGGTCGGTGGCGGCCAATTGGCTCTTCACGTCCAACTGGTAGTCGATGTCCTGCAGATACCGGAAGACCCGTTCGGGATAGACCGCCTTGTGCAGGTCCAGGGCCACGAAGCCGCTCACCATGACGCCGTTCAGCGGCCGGGCGGGGTAGGTCTGGGGGATGTTGCAGACCACCGCGGCCACTCCCAGCTCCTCCCACAGGGGGGGGGCCTTGAGCGACTGGAAATTGGGGAAGCGGAAGTCGTAGGTGCGGGGGTCCAGCTCCATGAACCCGAAGATGCCGTGGGCCGCCGGGTTTTTGCCGGTCATGAACGAGGTCCAGGCCACCGACGACACTTCGGGGAGGGTGCTGTCCATGGGCCGGAGCCGGCCGGCGGCGGTCATCTCCCGGAGCCGGGGCATCTCCCCCTGCTCCATATATTCGTGCAGGAGACTGTAGGGCACGCCGTCCAGCCCCATGATCACCACCCTGCGCCCGGGGGCGACGGCGGCCCGGGTCGCCTCAGTCTGCATGTTCATCCTCCTCGCTCCGCCTCACATGTACCCCAGGGAGCGGAGCTGGTCCATCACCGCCTCCTTCTCCCGGCCCCGGCCCACCCGCTCCGGGGTGTTGTCCAGGTCCTGCATCCAGGCGGGGATGTCGGAGGCCCGGCGGGTGGCGCAGCGGGCCCCCAGGGAGCGGTAGCCCAGTTTATAGAGCCGGTTGAAAGGAATGTCGTACATGAAGATAACGATCCAGATGTCCCGCTCCCGGAAGTGCAGCAGGGGATGCACCCGCACATGGGGCGGATTGGTCCGTTCGCTGAAAAAGGCCTCGGCCTCCCGGGCCTCGATTTCGTCCCAGCGGATGGCGGTGGCCAGGGCCTGCAAGCCCCGGTTGACGATGAACTCCCGCATGGGCAGGGTCTTCATCAGGTGATTGCAGACGGTGGAGTCGGGCAGGAAGGGAAATTCGGGCTCCAGAAAACCCATCTCCTCCAGGGCCTGGCGGTTGGCGGCGTTCAGCGCAGCCACCGGCACCGGCTCCTCCAGACCCCTGACCTGGGCCATGACGTCGTCGTTGCGCAGAAAGGCGATATCCAGGGACCAGAGGGCGCGGAGGTGGCCCACGAATTCCTCAATCTCCGGAAAGACGTCCCCTTCGTCGATGAACATGCAGACGGGCAGGCGGCAGCCGCGCTCCCGGCAGACCTGCCGCATCAGCCAGAGGCCGGTGGTGCTGTCCTTGCCGCCGGTGATGGCCACGGCCATGCCGTCCACGCCGAAGCGTTCCAGGGCTTCATGAAGGACGCCTTTGGCCGCCTCCACCTTTTCCTGGATGGTCAGGCCCCAGAGCCGTTCCTGTTCAGACGGATCCATGCAGTCTCCTTTCCTAGACAACAGTTTGCCGCGCTCCCTCTGCGGCTTTTACGCGCACGGCCCCGCCAGGCGTCCCGCCACCTGCGTCGGCAGGGCGGACCCGGACCCCTGGTCCATGTCGGCCGCCGGCGCGATCCGAAGCAAGCCCCGATCCAGCAGGGCGGCGATGATTTTCGCCACCCCCTCCTCCACCGTCTCCCGGTCGGTGCAGACCGTGACTTCAGGGGCCTCCGGCGGTTCGTAGGGGTCGTCCAGGCCGGTGAAGAGCTTGATCTCACCGGCCCGGGCCCGGGCGTAAAGTCCCTTCACATCCCGCCGTTCGCAGACCTCCAGGGGGCAGGCCACGTAGACCTCCACGAAGGCCTGCAGGCGCCGGCGCAGGTCCTGGCGGCAGCGGCGGTACGGAGAGATGGCGGCCACGATGGTGACCAGACCCTGGCCGGTGAGCAGGGTGCACAGGTCCCCCAGGCGTCGGATATTGGCCTCCCGGTCCTCCCGGGTAAAGCCCAGGTCCCGCCAGAGCAGGGCCCGGGCCTCATCGCCGTCGAAAATGGTGAGGTTGGGGAGGCCCCCCTGGATCAGGTGCTCCCGCAGGGTGGCGGCCAGCGTGGATTTACCCGCGCCGGAGAGGCCGGTGAGCCAGACGGTGAAGCCCCGGGGGGCCGTATAGGCGGAGACGGGCAGCATGGTTTTCCCTGGCAGGCAGGACCGGCCCGGACGCTCCCCGGCCGGCCGCCGTTTCCCTATTATACCCGGAACGCGCCGGGCTTCAAGGCGCGTTTCCCCGGATTTGCCCAGGATTTCTTTTTCCGGACCACACCCACCCACAGCGGTCGCGCATGGCCGTCGGCCCTACCGGAGCAGGCCCGGGGGGCGTCGCCGGAACCAGGCCAGAGCCAGCAGCGCCGCCATGAGGCACCCCTCGTACAGCGGCGCCCACAGATTGGCCCGGGAGAACAGGACCTCCCAACTGCCGTGCCTGGTTCCCAGGAACAGGGTCGCCGGCGCCGACCAGCGGCCCCCCTCCAGGGGATAGAGCCAGGCGAGGCCCCAACTGGGGGCCAGCCCCAGCCGCAGGCCGGTGAAAAAGTCGATGACCAGATGGCTCATGACGAGGATGAAGGCCATGAGCCCCCACTGTCGGCCTTGCCGGAACCCCACCGCCAGGCCCACCCCGGCCGCCGCCGGCAGATTGTGGGTGTAGAGACCGTGGGGGCTCAGGACGCCGAAAATTAGCCGCGGCAGAAGGTCCAGATCCGGCAGGTTGGCCAGGACCAGGCAGGCGGCCAACTTGCCGGAGGAAGATCCTCCCAGCTTCAGGGGCCCTCGCAAACCCCGGTAAAGACACCAGCCGCAAAAGGAATGGAGCAGGGGGGTGGCCATGGGGCAAAAGCGTTCTGCACCTGTCTATCTTGAAAAGTTCACGTAGGGGCGGTTCGCGAACCGCCCCTATGTTATTATCAGTTCCGTAGGGTGCGTCTCACGCACCATTGCCGGGGGCCGGCGGCGGGCAGAGCCCGCCCTGCGGCGCCGGGGCAGGAGCTTGGGAACGAGGGCGATTGCGTCCCCCGGCCCCCTCCCCCGTCGCCAACTTTTCAGGCCGGGCAAAAGAACGCCGGCGGAAGCCTGCGGCGACCTTCCCCCTTTCCGGAGGTCTCTCGGGCGCCCCCAAAAAACTTGGGGTGGGCCGGACCCACCCCTGCGTCTGCATCGGCGTTGCCAATATAATACCCGGCGCCGCTGCGCCGTGGGCCGCCTCTCCGGGGAGGCCTTCCCGGCCCCGCGCCTGAGTTTCCCCGTTTATTGGATGAGGTTGCGGCCGTTGGCCCACAGCGGAGAGCGGGCCGATTCCCGAAAATGCCCCCCCACCTCCGAGCTGGAGGATTCCCTGTCCAACTGGTGCAATACGGAGGCGAACACCTGGTCCGGCGTGATCAGGGCCATGCAGTTGAGGGAACAGGTGCTCTTGAAACACCCCAGGCAGGACAGTTCGGGCTCCAAAATCTCCCCCAGGCCGAAGAGCTCGAATTCGTGGCGATTGAAGATGTTGTTCATCAACACCACCCGCTTCTGCAGGCCCAACGCCAGGTGGAGGGCCAGGGTGACGCCGGTGACCACCAGGTCGCAGGCGGCCACCAGACCCACGAATTCCTTCAGGGGGTAATAGCCCGGGTAAAGGGCGCCGCTTTTGCGGGCCAACTCCAGATTAAAAGAGTGTTCGTCGGGGCCCCCCAGGATGAGGACCTGCAGACCGGCGTGCTGCAGGTATTGGATCAATTGCAGCCAGTGCGACTCGGGCCATTTGCGGGTCAGCCAGCGGGTCCCGCAGCCGGTGTTCAGCCCCACCACCCCGGCGCCCCGGGAGAAATGCAAGAAAGTCGGCGCCGACGGCTCGTCCAAGAGGTAGGGCTCGCCCCGGTACTGAAATCCTGAAATCAGAAAGATCTCTTCCAGATAGCTCAGGGTGTTGGCCTTGTTCAAGGGGTCGGACAGGCCGGTGAGCCACTTGTCGTGGGCCATTTCATTGATGGGGACGCACACCCCGTTGTCCAGCTTGAAGCCGTACTGCTCCGGGGTATACAAGAGATTCACCAGGGCGCAGGCCTCCGCGTCCTTGTCCAGGTTATAGATGGCCCGCCAGGGGGTGGCCTGCAGCACCAACTGGTTCCGGTAGCTGAATTTCAGGATGCGGTCCACACTCTGCGGCACCAGTTCCGGGTAGTCGGTGAGCCAATAGATCAGGGCCCGGGGGTGCCGCTCCCGCAAAGGGGCGAGCAGGGGAGTGGTGCGCACCACGTCGCCGGCCGCGCCCAGCTTAACGATGAGCACCCGTTCCGGGGCCGACTGGTAGAACTGGCAGGCTTCACACTCCATCTCAAAGAGCTTGTGATACTTGCAGGGCCGGTCGCCCAGAAAAAAGCGGCAATCGCTTTTGATGTGCATGGTCTCGTCCCTTGGTGACGGGGATGGTTGACTTCCTGTCAGATCCTGCCTGACTCACGGACCGGGATCCGGGGTCCGGCCAGATACCAGATCCAAAAGAAGCGGGCCAACTCCCGGAAGGCCCGGGCAATCACCCACAACTGCCCGCCCGTGGGCGTGCCGCGCCGCCGGGGGTAATGGTGCACGCCCACCTGGGCGAACGTCACGCCCGCCGCACGGGTGCGCACCATGATTTCGGCGCTGGTCATGGCTCCCCGGGAAATGATGGTCAGGTTCTCCATGACCCGGCGCCGGAAAAGTTTGAAGGCGCAATCCACATCCCTGATCCTGAGCCCGAAGAGCAGCCGCATCAGCTTGTTCCAGCCGTAGGCGAACAACAGGCGGTGGGGCGGGTCCTGCCGGTTCAGCCGATACCCTACCACCAGGTCATGGTCCTGCAGATGCGGGAACAAAAGTCCTATTTCTCCCAGATCAAACTGCAGATCCGCGTCGGTGAAAAAAATCAGGTCATAGCGGGTGTTCCGGATGCCGGTGAGCACCGCCTGCCCGTAGCCCTGGTTGCAGGCGTGATGCACCCTCCGCACCTGGGGGTGCGCCGCGGCCAGACGGTCCAGCAACTCCCCGGTGCGGTCCCGGCTGCCGTCGTTCACCACCACCACCTCGAAGGGCAGCTCCGTCACCCGGGGCAGCCGGTCCAGGCAGTGGGCCACCGCCGCCTCCAGGTTCTCCTCTTCGTTGTAGGCCGGCAATACCACGGACAGCCCGGCCCCGGCGCAGGGATAAACGAATTCCATGCCCACCCTGTCAAGCTGGCCAGCCCCGGCGAAACTGAACCCCAGCCCCGCTCCGCCTGGATCGGCTTCCGGAGGAAGCGCCCTCGGAGCTAACAAATTAGATGGAATTCCGGAGGATACCGCTAGAGAAAAAACGGAACGGTGAGATTTTTCATCCCCAAGAAATCCCCCCCTTATTCTTAGGATAAGAGAAACCAAATTATTTTTCAAGAAAAAATTGTTCATCCGATCAGGCTCTTGCAAAATTCTCCCTTTGTCCTGGGAAAGGGCGGCGGTTTTGAAAACGCTCGGCAAGATGCCGATCTCTTTCATGGTGCGCGGTGCGCACCCTACTTGGGGGCTGTAGGGTGCGCACCGCGCACCATGATATTTGGGAAACCATGACGCTGCACCGGAAGAATCTGTAGGGTGCGCACCGCGCACCATGATATTTGGGAAACTATGACGCTGCACCGGAAGTTTTGCAAGAGCCTCATGGATAATTTACATAATTACTTGTACTTCAGGTGTCATCCGGCAAGGTCGGTTTCCGGTTTTAATTTTGTCTCAACAAAAATCAGAACAGAAACGGGCAAGGCTTTACCGGCCTGAGGGGCGGCCCTGCCGGCGCTTGAAAAGCCGGGCAGGGGCCGGAATTATTCGTGCTGCCGTCAAACTGATTCAGCAAGAACCGTGCCTCTGACCATTGGAGCAGGTCGGCGCGGCAGGGCGGGCTCTGCCCGCCGACGGCCCCCGGCAATGGGGCGTAAGACGCATCCTGCGGATCTTTGCCGGTGGACCGTGGTCCGAAGCCGGAGCTTCGGGGGCAAGGGCGTTCCCAAGCAGAGCCTGGGAACGCGGGTTAGAGAAAACGGCGCCGGGTTAGAGAGCAGGGCAGGGGGGACACCCCCTGCCCATGAAGTTTAATCGTTCATTGCACCAGCTTGGGGCGGGTGGCCCAGACCAGGGAGACGGGGCCGCCGGGAGTGCCGCCGATGACGCTCACCGGGCCCCCGTACAAGATAAATTCGATGCGCTTGTTGCCGCCGGTGGGCACCACATTGGTGATGATCACCGGCTGCAGAGCGACGATGGGCGCAGACTGGTTCATCTTGATAACATTCACTACTGGGAGGACCACCAGCCAGCCTGTACCGTAGCCCGGATAGGTCTTGGAGTTCGGCCCCAACTGGGACTGCAGGGCCATGAGCACCGAGGTGGCCCAGCCGTTGATCAGGTTGACGCCGCCGGTAAGAGGCATCTCGGGGGAGCTGTTATTATTGATCCAGTTCTTCAAAAGGGCGGCGTTGATGTTGGGGAGGCTGTCGGGGCCGGCCCAGGAGCTGTTGTCCGAGTGGTCGGGGCTGAAGCTGAAGGTGCCCCCGACGGTGAGGGTCCCGAGCCACCCGGCCTGGATGGCGATATTGTTGAACGGCCCCGGGGGCAGGCCGCTGACGTAGCCCACCGCCGCGGTGGCCGAGGCCACCACGCCCGCCGACTCCAGCCCGAAGAGCCGGGCCAGGGTGAGAAAGACCGGGCCGCCGCTCGCCTCCGTGCGCCGGGCCGTCACCTGGATGGCGTTGGTCTCCGCCAGGGAGCAGGAGGCCGGTTTGGGGGTGAAGGTGTTGGCGGTCCAGTCCCACCAGCCCCGCACCACATCGCTGATCGGCACGGTGACCGAGGCGCCGTCGGACAGGTTGGCCCCTGCCGTTTCCCGGGCTTTGGCGGTGCCCAGGTCACAGAAGGGCGGGTCCACGGCGGGCACCACGGAGGGGTAGCCCTCCAGGGGGAACAGCGCCCGGGTGCCGGCCAGGGCCCCGGCCTCCGCGGCCCTTTGCAATTCGTTCCGCACCGCGTGCAGATGCCCCAGGTCGATGACGATGGCCAGCAGGCCCACGAACATGAAGAGACTGACGGCCGTGAGCACGCCGATCATCCCACGTCTGTCCTTGATGATAGCGAGAAAACGCTTCATATTCAGGTTTCTCCTCAACGGGCGGTTGCAAAACCCGTCGGTACACATGAGGTTGTCATTCTGCGCGCCGCCCCGGTCACAGGGCCGGGATAGCCGCAAGGATCCCCTTTGCGGTCAGAATGACGACCGGCGTTTCGCCCGATTTTCAACAGCCCTGCCGGCGTTGAGGCGTCCGGAGCCTGATTGGGGACCGCGTGGCCGGAACAGGCCTCACCGCACCAGTTTGGGCCGGGTGGCGTACACCGTGGAGGGACCGCCACCGGAGCTGCCGCCCACCACGACCACCGACCAGGGGGCCACCTTGAATTCGATGCGCTTGTTTTTGCCGGTGGGCACCACCTGGGTGATAATGATGGGCTGCAGTTTAACGATGGGGACGCGCCAGGCATAGCAGGCATGGGCCTCCCGCACCTCAAAGAGCCAGCGGACCAGGGCCAGGGGATTTATGGGCATGCCCGTGGGATTGACCGGCGCCTGGGCGGAACTGCCATAGTTTATCACCGGGATCACCAGCAGCCAGCCGTTATACAACTGGCCGTCCACCTCCCAGGAGCGTGAGCGCTGACTCAAGAATGTCTTCATGTCCTCCAGCACCAACTTGTCGTTGACGTGCCTGACCCCCTGCTCCAGGTTGAGCCGACCCGTCGCCTCGATGGGGGGAGAGCCGTCTTTCAGCCATTTCCTGAGGTTGTTGGTGAAGGCATAGGGCTGCCCGTCCTGGGAGCACCAGAAGCTGTTGGTCGGGTCGGCGGGATTGAGGTTGCCTGGTTGCCCCGCCGCCAGGCTGTCCAGAACCCGCTTCTGGATGGCGATGTTGTTGAAGGGCCCGGCCGGCAGTTCCGTCACATACCCCTGGGGCATCAGGGCCGCGGTGGCAATGGCCACCACCCCCGCGGTCTCACTGCCGAAAAGACGGGCCAGGGTCAGGAACACGGGGCTGCCGCTGTCTTCGGTGCGGCGCACCGTCACCTGCACCGCGTTCACGTCGGCCCAGGTGCAGGAAGGCCTGGCTTCGAAGCGATTGTTGTCAAAGTCCCACCAGCCCAGCACCACATTGCTCACCTCCACCGTGTTGGGGAGTGGTTGACCGTCGGAGCGGTTGGAGCTGGAGGCCTGCCGGGCCTGATTCACGGCGTCAAGGCAGTCCGGGGTGGCGGCGGTGTAAACGCCATAGTTGCCGCCCAGGGGAGCAACCCAGGGGTACTCATCGCTGCCCAGCAGGCGCCGGGCGCCGGCGAGGGCCGCCGAATCGGCGGCGTTCTGCAATTCGCTTTTCACCCCTTGCAGATGCCCCAGGTCAATGACGAGGGCCAGCAGGCCCACGAAGACGAAGAGGCAGATAGCGGTGAGAACGCCGGTCATCCCGGACCTGTTCGTCAGAAATTTTTTGCATCGGGTGTTCATCTCACTTCTCCATTTGCTTGATGGCTTCCCGAAATGCGGGCCTGTTTCCTGTGACGGGGGCACAGGGGTTGGAGATTTTCAGTTTAAAATAATCATCAGAAAGCGGTAATGCAACCGACCCCTCGGCCGCGACGGCGGAGCGAGGGGGGAACATCCTATTTTCCCAGGATAGCCGGGAACATGGTCCTGATAATATGAATGATGGCCGGCCCCACGGTGATGATGAACATGACGGGCAGGATGAAGAAGACCAGGGGGAAGACGATCTTCACCGCCAGTTTGGCCGCCCGCTCTTCGGCCCGGAGGGCCCGCTGGGTGCGGGTGAACTCGCCGTGGTTGCGCAGGGCCTGGCCGATGCTGGCCCCCAGCTTCTCCGACTGGATCATCAGGGCCACCAGCGACTTGATGCTCTGCACGCCGGTGCGCCGGCCCAGGTTGTCCAGGGCCTCGTCCCAGGGGAGGCCGGCCCGCAGTTCGGCGCTGGTGATCTGCAACTCCACGTAGAAATCCCGGTAAACCAGCTTGATCTCCTCGGCCACCCGGTTCAGGGAGGCGTTGAGGGACAGCCCCGCCTCCATGCAGATGACCAGCAGGTCCAGGATGTCCGGCAGGGCCCGGTCCAGGCGGTTTTGCCGGCCCTCTTTGTAAAAACGGAGGACCAGCGTGGGCAAAAGGAAGCCCACCAGGGAGAGGCCCACAGCCGGCAGCAGGGTCAGGGGCGTGACGCCGCCTTTGATGACCAGCAGCAGCAGATAGGGCACCGGCAACCACAGGGCGGTGAGGGCCCGCAGGCTCATGTAAATGAAGGGCGCCTGGGGATGGCGGAACCCGGCCTGGATCAGGGTCTCCCGCATCCGGGAGAGATTCTTGGGGTCCTTGAGGGTCCAGTAGCCCGAGGCCGAGAGCCACTTCAGGGCCATTTCCTTGACCGCGGAGCGCTCAGGGTCGGGCTTCAGCAGGGCTGAGCTCTGCCAGGGATCGGGGTTGGTCAACTGATCCCGGATGCGGCGCCGCCGGTCCCAGACCAACTCCAGGGCGTAGATCAACAGGAAGACGGCCAGAAAGGAGGTGATGAGAATCAGCCACAGCATGACGGGTTCTCCTGCATCCCCTAAAGCTCCACCGACCGGATGATGCGCCGCATGACGTATGCGCCGGCCAGGAGCATAAAGACGCCCACGATAAGGAAGCGGCGGCCCAACTCATCGCGCAGCAGCACCCCTTCGTACTCGTTCTTAATGACCAGGAGCAGGAAGAACAGCGCCACCGGCAGAATGATGAGCACCAGGGCGGAGAGCCGACCTTCGGCGGTGAAGGCCCGGATTTTGGCCTTGAAGTTGAGGCGGCTGCGGATCACCATGCCGATCTTTTCGATGATTTCCACGATATTGCCGCCGGCTTCGTGCTGAATGACCACCGCGGTGACGAAATAGCGCAGGTCGTCCGACTCCACCCGTTCCAGCAGGTGCAGCAGCGATTCGGGAATGCTGATGCCGAAGCGCTGTTCTTCATATGTGACCCGCATCTCGGAGCCCATGGGGTGGTTCATCTCCTTGCTCAGCAGTTCGATGGCCGCAGGCATGGTGTGGCCGGCCCGGAGCGATCGCACCATGAGCTCCATGGCGTCGGGCATCTGTTCCTCGAAGAGCAGGGTCTTGACCTTCTTCCTCCGTCGCACGTAAAGGAAGGGCAGGGAGGCCAGCCCCACCATGAGCGCGAGGCCCCACAGGAGGCTGCCCAGGAGCACAAAGCCGCCGAAAAATCCGGCCGCCCCCAGCCCCCCCACCAGGAGCAGGAAGGAGCTGGGCAGCCAGAAAATGTCCGCCTGTAGGAGCATCCTTTGCACCCGGCTGAGCCGTCCGGTCCCCAGAAAGCGCTTCATGAAGGCCATGGCCCGGTTTCCCTGGGACTCCAGCCCGGCCTTCAACACCTGCACCTTTTTCAGGTGTTCTTCGCTGGCCGCCTCCAGCCGTTCCATGATCTTCTGGCGCCGTTTGACCGGGTCTACCAACAGGTAATACAAGGCCATCACCAGCAGGATGACCCCCACCAGGATGCCCGAGAGGCCCAGGGCGTACCAGAGATCGCGTGTAGCAAAGGGTCCCAAGATATGACTCCTCAGCAGCTCAGACGGAGGCCCCGCCCAGCCACCCGGACCGGGCCAGCCGGGCCGGAAGGAAATATTCGTCCGGGACGGGGTGGCCGAAAACCCGGCAACGGTCCGCGAAGCGGGGCCGCACCCCGGTGGACATGTACTGCCCCAGGATATGGCCCTCCTCGTCTATTCCCCGCCGGTCGAACACGAAGATGTCCTGCAGGCTGATGATGTCCTCCTGCATGCCGGTGATCTCCGAGAACGAGACGATGCGGCGCACGCCGTCGGTGTGCCGGGCCAGGTGGATGATGACGTCCAGGGACGAACTGATGAGGTTGCGCAGGGCCTTCTGGGGGATCTGGTAGCCCGCCAGATTGACCATGGTTTCCAGGCGCAGCAGGGCGTCCCGGGGACTGTTGGCGTGGATGGTGCTCATGGAGCCCTCATGACCCGTGTTCATGGCCTGGAACATGTCCATGACCTCCACGCCCCGCACCTCGCCCACGATGATGCGGTCGGGGCGCATGCGCAGGGAGTTGCGCACCAGTTCTCGCTGGCTGATCTCGCCTTTGCCTTCGATGTTGGGCGGCCGGGTCTCCAGGCGGCAGACGTTGCGCTTCTGGAGCTGCAGTTCCGCCGCGTCCTCCACCGTGACGATGCGCTCTTCGGCGCCGATGTAAACGGACAGAATATTGAGCAGCGTGGTCTTGCCCGTGCCCGTGCCGCCGGAGATGAGGATATTCAGCTTGGACTTGACGATGGCCTCCATCACTTCGGCCATCTCCGGGGTGAGGGTCTGGCGCTTGAGAATCTCGTCCATGGTGGGCCGCATCACCATGAACCGCCGGATGGACAGCAGGGGGCCGTCCAGGGCCAGGGGCGGAATGATGGCGTTCACCCGGGAGCCGTCGGGCAGCCGGGCGTCCACCATGGGCGAGGACTCGTCGATGCGCCGGCCCACGTTGCTGACGATCTTGTTGATGATGCGCATCAGGTGGGTGTTGTCCCGGAACTTAATGGGCGTCAGCTCCATGCGCCCGTGGCGTTCGATATAGACCTCATTGTGGCGGTTGACCATGATGTCGGAGATGGTGGGGTCCCGCATCAGGGGCTCCAGGGGCCCCAATCCCAGGATCTCGAATTCCAGTTCCTGGGCGATCTTGGCCCGCTCCTCCAAAGTCAGGGGGAAGGGGTCGTCCGCCAACAGAATGGCCACGGCCCGGTGGATCTCACTGGCCACCACCGCCTCATCCATCTGCTGCAACTGGTCGATGTCCAGACGCTCCACCAGGTTGCGGTGCAGGCGGGTCTTGATTTCGTGGAGGCGGGTGCTGCGACTTTCCTGGGGACCGCTTTTGGCTTCGCCGGAAGCCTCGCCGGGGCCGTTGCCTTCCTGGGACCCCCCCGGTCCTTTCCTGGGATCGTACAACCAAGCCATGATGCATTACTCCTTGGAAGAAAAGAGACGGCGCCACCAGCTTTTCCGAGGCGGGGCCGCCGCTGCCGGACCGACCTGGCGGGACCGGATAACGGACTCGGCCACCCCCTGCAGCTCCCGCCAGAGCTTGGACCGGGGGGCCACCTCGGCCAGAGGCGCCCCCTGGTTGATGGCTTCGATAAGGTTGGCGTAATCGCTGGGAAGCGCAAAGTCCGCCGGCTTTTGAAACACCCCCTCCAGGTCGCGCAATCCCAGGGTGAAGCTCTTGCTGTAGCGGTTGACCACCAGGCGGATCTTGGCGGGGTCAATCTGCCAGTGCTGAAAATAGCCGTGAATCTTCTTCAGGTTCTGTAAATCGGGGACGGACAACTCCGTGACCAGCAAAATCTGATCCGCCTCCTCCACCACCTTGAGGTAGAGGGAGTCCAGCCAGTGCCCCAGGTCCACCACGATCCAATCAAAGGAGGCTTTCAGACTGTGAAAAATCTTGTCCAGGATGTCGGGCTCCAAGAGCGGATGGGCGTTGAGGCTCAACCCCCCGTACCCCAGCAACACCGTCAGGTTGCGGGGGTGGTTTTGCAGAATCTTGCCCAGAAACACGGAGTCCAGCCGGTCCACCTTGTCCACCAGGTCCATGATGCTGTGGGGCGACTTCAGGTCCAGAAATTGCCCGACATTGGGGAAGGGCCGGGCCAGGTCCACCAGCACCACCCGTCCCGGCTGGCGCTCCGCCATGGCCACCGCCAGATTGGTGGCGATGCAGGTGGTGCCCACGCCCCCTTTGGCCCCCGCCACCACCACGGTCTGGCAGTGCGAGGCGCCCTCGCCGCTCTCGCGGTGGGGGTCGGTGCGCACCCGGTCCAGGGCCGCCAGCAACTCCTCCCGTTGGAGCGGCGACGTCAGGTAGTCCCGCACCTTGCGCTGCATGATCTTGATGATGAACAGCGGGTCCAGGTTATGGCAGGTGACCAGGATGGCGCAGCGCGGCAGGCGTTTCACCAGGCTGTCCAGCCAGGTTGGCACCGTGGTGGCGTTGTCCAGGTCCAGCAGGGCCACCTTCGGGGGGCGGTCTCCGATCCGGGCGAGAAAACTTTCCGCGTCCAGGGCGCTGAAAAGGAGCTTGGTGTGGGGCAGGCCCTGCACCAATTCCAGCACCTCGGGCTTCTGCGCGCCTGCCCCGAACAGGATGGCAATGGTGAGTATTTCAGGTTTCATCCAGCGCCTTGCCCTCTCTCCTTGATCGGCATACTGGGGCGGCAACTTCAGGGCCGGCGCCACCGAGCCTCCCTGCCGGCCCTCCGCCCCATCCCTCCCTGGTAAGCGCCTGACGGATGGCTTGAAGCTTCATGCTTACAGGTTGGAGGAGCTCCGCTTCATCCCTTTGATCACTTCCACTTCCCGCTCCGCCTTGCGCTTCACCTCCGGCTGCGGCTTGGGGGTCTCCTCCGCGGCGGCCACGGGCGGAGGCGACTTGGTGATGAGCTGGGAGGTCACCACGCCCGCCGTGACGTACGTTTCCTTATGCAACTGGTTCCGCAGGGCCAGGCGGATCTTGCCCTGGAAGCTGGCCAGGTTGAGGATTTCGGCCTGCTCCGGGGTGACCTCCAGGGTCACCGTGGTCACCACCTGGGGCTTCTTCTCGCCGGTCTGGTCAGTGATCTGCCCTTTGCTCAGGACCCTGAGACCCTGCAGGATCACCTTGGAGAAGTGCTCCCCGCCGCCGGAGGGCGAGGGCAGTTCCGCCAGCACGTCCACCAGGTCGCCCGGGTGGATGAAGCCCGCCACCCCGGAGACTTCGTCGGTGCGAATGGTCAGCGCCAGCAGGCCCGGCTTCAGCAAGCCGCCCAGCCCGGCGGCGGTGCCCACCGGGGCCAGCTTGGTGGTGAGCACCGGCTCGCCCTTGCTGATGTAAGTCTGCACCACCCGGCCCTCAAGCTGCTCCAGGCTGCGGATGGCGTTGGCCGGGATGATCTCCTTGGGCCAGGTGGCCACGGAAACCATGCGGCCGCTCAGGGCCGTGCCGGGCTCAATCTCCACCGTGGCCACCACCACCTGGTCCGTGGGTCTGACGATGGTCACCGTCTTGGTGGTGATGTAGCGGTGAATCAGGACGGTGGCCACCAGGCCCACCACCCCTGCCAGAATCAAATACTTTACGCCCGCGGGAAGCTTCATACTTTTGTCCTCACTCCAGTTTCATGGTGGTGGTCGCCTTCAGTTTGATGGTGGTCAGGCCGGGCACCAGCCCCCCCAGCGCGAACCATGCCTTGTCCGCAGAGACTTCTACCTCAAGGTCGCTACCTGCCGTAGTGGCAGACCCTCCTTTTAATATTTTCACTTCCCAGAATTTGGCCGCGAAAAATTGCAGGAGATAGCCGTCGACGACCTCCTGGATGGAGGGGGTGAAGGCTTGCGGGGGCATGCGGGTGTAAGGGGGAGTCGTAAAATTCTTGTAAACAATGCCGTACCTTGCCCCCTCCCGGCTGGCGTTGGTCAGGGCGTGCTGGATGTACCAGGTGTGCCCGAACTCCAGCACCCCGAAGAGCATCAGCAGGAACACGGGGATGATGATGGCCAGCTCCACCGCCGCCACTCCCCGCTGGCCCCGGGAAAACCTGCGCACACGCCGTCGGACACTCATGGTTTCTTAACCTCGCACAAACAGGGCTACCATTCCCAGGGCCAGGGCCACGCCGTAGGCGAAGCCTTTCTCCTGGGGCCGGGGAGTCTCCGCCGCGGCAGGCGCCGTGCGCTTGCCGCCCCCGGCGTGGATGAGCATGAAATTCATCACCATCACCTTCCAGGCCTTCAGCTTCTCGCGCACCTGCCCCCGCCAACAGACCACCAGGATGGCCAGCACGCCGCCGGCCACTCCCATCAGGATAAACAGGATGAAGGTCTGCTTCACTCCCAGCCAGGCGCCCAGGCCCGCCAGGGCCTTGACGTCGCCCGCCCCCATGCCCCCCAAAGCGTAGGGCAGGATGAGCAGGAAAAAGCCCAGCAGGAGCCCCAGGAAGCCGTCCCACAAACCGCCCCAGCCCCCGGCCCACAGTTGGTAACCCAATCCGGTGAGGGCCGTGCCGAAGGTCAGGTAGTTGGGGATGCGATGGGTGCGGATGTCGCCCCAGGCCATCCAGAGCGTCAATAACAGGGGAGCGAGGAGGGGACCCCGGGCCGCCAGCCAGGGGTAAACCTGCTGCCACCAGTCGCTCACCATCGCCCCCCGTCTCCTTCAGTGTTTCTTTTTATTTTACCGCAACATGCCCGGCCTCGCCACTCATTCATGCAGCCGCTCAGGGTGCGTCCCGCCCCCCTTCACTGCTGCAGGGGCCGGGCCGGCCCCGCAGGCTTGTGGCCCATCATGGCTGAACCGCCGCCAAGCCCCGGGAGTTTTCAGGGCGGCCGCATCCGCCGCGAGCCGCCCTAAAAACCACCTCGATAAAGGGAGGTGTCCCGGGAATTCCCGGGACGCCCCGGTCAACTTCCTCCCACCGGATTGGTGGTGGAGGGGCTGGTGAACCAACCGGCCCAAGCGAAAAAGATGGTGGCCAGATTGGTGTAAAAGAGGTTAATGGCCACCAGGATGGCCGCCCCCACCAGACCCAGGATCATCCCATATTCCATGGCGGTGGCGGCCGCGTCGTCCCTCAGAAACTTTATCGCCCGTTGCATGGCCGTTGGTCCTCGCGGTTAACAGGACGCAGCTTCAGGGGCTGACGTCAGCTTCCCACCGGCGCCTTGGTGCTGGGGCTCGTGAACCACGTGGCCCAGGCGTTGAACAGCGTGGCCATGTTGCCATAAAAGAGACCAATGCCAGCCAGAATGGCCGCGGCCAACAGGCCCAGGATCATGGCGTACTCCATGGCGGTGACGCCGGAGTCTGCGTGGATAAACCGTTTAATCCGTTCCATGGTGTTTTTCCTCCTCACATTGATGTGGTCCATTTGGGTTGCTCAGATATATCCCTCAAGTTCAGCCCTTGCTTTGCGACCTGCTGCCCGCTGCTCACCTCCTCGGCCCGGAATGCTGGTTCAACGCCCACTCGGGCCCGGCAATTTCCGGGTAGTTCTTTTTATAATAAAAAGCAAAGCTTCATTGTCAAGGGGAGGTCCGAATTAAAGATTTTTGTAATCTCCTTGGAGATATTTTGAATGTTCATTGTTAAGTTCAGGAGAGGTTGAAACGGCAGCGCCTCAGGTTTTGCCGGGATGATCACCCTCCTCGGGGTGATTTTGCAAAGGCCGTACCATTTCCATAAACATAAAAAGTTCAAGCGCTTGTCCGATTCGTTGCCCTGCCCTCCGGCCTCCCGTGTTCAGCCCTCGGAACGATATCCGCCTCCATCGGGAAAACCGAATGGGAACGCTTAATTGCTCATGTTAAAGAAATGCACCGTGGAAATCATTATTAAAAAACCTATGTAATAGCATCGCCGAAATAAACGTCGCTGCAATCAGGGATTCCCTGATTTGCCAATGCGGAAATCCCTAGTCCGGCGACCTCTGCCTTTCTCTCTGCCTGTTCCCCGGCGGCGGTGGGGGCAGGAGGGAGCCTTTCCCGATTGCGCCAGGTCAGGGCGACAGCCTGCGCCGACGGCCGTCCGGGATGCCTTTCGGGCGCCCGCCGCACCCGCCCGGCTCAGGAAAATTTTGCTGAATCCGGTGCTGCACCTGAAAAGAAACTTGACAAGAGGCCGCGCCGGGCGTATTTACTTCTACTTACCATTCTCACCGTGAGGATGAGTCAGCACCTGGAGGTCGCGGCCCTGTCGCCCCCCAGGCTCGCGTCCCAGCAAGGAGGAGGTCGGATGTCGTTCAGCAAACCCAACCGCAGCGCCGCCACTCTCACCACCACCCGGGTGGAGCCCGCCCCCATCTCGGGCATTTGCGTCACCTGCCTGGACGGGTGCGAAGGACCCTGCGAAATCGGCCGGTCCGCCCTGAAAGGCCGGGAGGTGATCTATCCCCAGCCTTTCGGCAAGGTGACCGCCGGCGCCGACAAGAATTATCCGGCGGATTTCTCCCACTTCAACATCCAGGGCACCTGCGTGGGCGCCGTGGGGGTGGAGGCGGACTCGGACAAAGCCGTCTTCCCCGCGGTGGACTGCTCTACCGAACTGGGCGCCGACGGCGGCGTCAAGATGGACTTCCCCATCTTCACCGGGGCCGTGGGTTCCACGGACATCGCCCGCATCAACTGGGAGGAGATGGCGGTGGGTGCGGCCATCTCCGGCGTCATCGTGGTGGCCGGGGAAAACATCTGCGGCATGGACGCCCAGGCCGAAATCAGAAACGGCCGGGTGGTGCGCTCCCCGGAAATGGAGCGCCGGGTCAACAGCTTTAAACGGTGGTATGACGGCAGAGGCGGCATCATCATCCAGGCCAATGTGGAAGACACCCGCCTGGGCGTGCCCGAATACGTCATCGAAAAACTGGGCATCGAGATCTTTGAGCTCAAATGGGGCCAGGGCGCCAAGGACATCGGCGGCGAGGTCAAGCTCAAAAGCATCGAGCGGGCCCTGCAGCTCAAGGAGCGGGATTACATCGTGCTGCCCGACCCTAGCCTGCCCGAATCCCAGGACGCCTTCAGGATGGGAGGCATCAGCGAATTCGAGCGCCACTCCCGCCTGGGCATGGTGGAGGAAGATGGTTTTTATCGGGAGGTGGAGCGCCTGCGCCGGGTGGGGGCCAAATACGTCACCCTCAAGACCGGGGCTTACCGGCCCGCGGACCTGGCCCGGGCCCTGAAATTTTCCTCCCAGGCCGGGATCGACCTCCTCACCATCGACGGGGCCGGCGGCGGCACCGGCATGAGCCCCTGGCGCATGATGAACGAATGGGGCATCCCCACGGTTCACCTGGAGTGCCTCACCTACCAGATGTGTAAGCGCCTCAGGGCCCAGGGGGCCTATGTGCCGCCCATCGCCATGGCCGGGGGCCTGTCCCTGGAAGACCATATCTTCAAGGCCATCGCCCTGGCCGCCCCTTACGTCAAGGCGGTCTGCATGGGGCGCTCGGTCATGACCGCGGCCATGGTGGGCAAGACCCACGGCCGGCTCCTGGCCCGGAAGCTGGAGCGGGACGGCGGCGACCTGGCCCAGGGCTACGAACGCCTCTTCGCGGTGGGCTCCCAGCTCAAGGCCCGGTTCGGCAAAGACTTCACCAAACTGCCCGCCGGCGCCATCGGCTTTTACTCCTACGTCGACCGGCTGCGCCAGGGCCTGCAGCAGCTCATGGCCGGGGCCCGCAAGTTCGCCCTGAAATATATCGACCGCAACGACCTGGTGGCCCTCACCCGGGAAGCCGCGGAGGTCTCCGGCATCACCTATGTCATGGACGCGGACAGAGAGGAAATCGACCGCATTCTGGGGTGAGCTTCTCCCGGCCCGGCAAACGGGCTGAAGCCCGTCGGCCTTTTCTGTCGGAATCTCAGAAGTGTTGGCAAGAATTTTTCCGCCCAAGGGAGTAAAAGCATGCTCAATGTCATCTGTCCCCACAACTGCAAGGACTGCTACGCCCTGCATGTCTGCGCCGTGCGGGCCATTTCCGAACGGGAGGGCGCCATTTACGTGGACACCGGGCTCTGCATCGGCTGCGGCTGCTGCAAGACCGCGTGCATCAGCTTCGGACTCAAGGCCCTGGAGGACAAGACCGTGGCCTGGATCATGAACGCGGCCTGAAACACCTGAAAAACTTTAGGGGCGCACCCCACCCTCGTTCCCAAGCCCCTGTTCTTGAAAAGTCAGTCAGCTTCTCTTTGCGCCCTTTGCGCCTTTGCGAGAAACTAGATTCACGCAAAGCCGGCATGATCGGCAAGGATTTTCATGTGTTACGGGTGGGCCGGCGGCCCCTGGGGGACTGTCTTGAACGTTTATGTAGGACACCCGCCCCCGGGTGTGCAGGCACAGCTCATAGGGCGGGCCGCGGCCGCCGACCTCGGCGTGCACGGCACGCCCTATGACCTATGGAGGACCCAAGTTCCGCAGGGTGCGCAGCGCGCACCATTGCCAAAGGGTGGCGGCAGTCAAACGCCGGCGCAGGCTTTCCAGCCTGTGCCGGCGCAGGCGGTCAGCGCCCGCCCCATCTCTTCTTTATCTGGAAGCGGAAAGCTGCCCGCAGAAAGCTGCTGCATAAGGCTGGGGGCCATGCAAATCATCCCGGGTCCGGCGCTTCCCGGCGCGACTTTAGGAGCGTCAACACCAGCAGCGCCGACAGGACCAGGGGACAGATAAGACCTGGAAGTTTCACCCCCTGGAAGGGCATCATAGAGAGGGGAGACAGCCAGGCGATCGCCAGCAGCGCCTTTTCCCCCCGGCCAAATCCGCGTTGACATCCCTCCCAGCCCAGCCAGGCCAGGGGTAACGCCAGGCACACATAATCGTAGAAGAACAGGTAGGGGGTGAACAGGAGGCTCGCCAGCACGAAGGCGCTGTGGCGGAGGTAAGGAGAGCTGCGCCTGCTCCAGGTCCAGACTACCGCCGCGGCCACCCCCGCCATGACCGCGCCGTGCAGGAGCCGAGCCAGGGCAGGGTCGGCGCCCGCGACCCGGGCGGCCGCGAACACTGAAGGCATGAGCTTCCAGGGCAAGGAACTGCTGTCCAGGAGGTTGACGGAAGAGGGAATACTGGACAGGTAGGCTTGCCAGGTTTCTGCCCCCAGAACCACCAGGCTGGCCAGCGCAAGAGCCGCGGCCGAGGCTCCGGCCCCCAGTAGGGCCCGCCACCCACGCCCCGCCAGAAGAGCGACGGGCACCAGGACTCCCAGATGCGGCTTATAGACGAGCATCCCCAGGAGCAACCCGCCCAGGAAGGGGCGACTTCCCAGCAGGAGCAACCCTCCTCCCATCAGGAAGACCGTGATAAAACCGTTCTGGGCCGTGAAGAAATTGATAAAGGTGGCCGGAAACCCCAAGGCCAGCAGCAGGGTGAAAGGGTGGGGGGCCAGGCGCCGCAGCGTCCCGAGAAACAGCCCCAGGGAAACCGCCTGCCAAACCCCCAGTGCCGCCAGATACGGCAGCAGGGCGAGAGGCAGCATCAGCAGGAGGAACAACGGGGGGTAAACCCAGGGAAAAACCTCGCGGTCCTGGAGAGGGAAAAACGAGGTGCGGTACGAATCAAAGCGGGCCCGATCATAGACGGCCGCCGGTTCTCCGGAAAGGGCCAGGCGGGAAGCCAGGTAAAAATTGGCGAAGTCCACTCCCACCGGTTCACCCCGGGGATCAACGGGATAAGCCGAGCCGCCCATCAGGGCCGGCCCCCACATGATCAGGATATAGAAAAGGTAAAGACCCAGGAGAAGGGTGGAGAAAAAGGCGGCGCACCATAAAAAGTAACTTCGGGGAGGAGGGTGGTTCATGGACTCCACGCTGATGGTTCCCTTTGCTCCTCCGAGTTTGCCCGGTTACCCGGGCGGGCCGGGGGCGCAAACCCCGCGCCTCCCTGTTCCCGCCTCACGCTGCCGGGGACATCCTTCAAAGGGGGGCCCCTTCGGTCCGGCAGGAGGCCGCAGGCGCAGGGCGCTGCTGTGGGGTCTGCTGATCCTGGAGGAGGGCCGCCACCTTGTCCCGGACCAGCAGTCTCATGTCGGACAGGTCCCACACCCGGAGGCAGGACCTGAGATACATGCGGAGTCGGGTGGGATTCCGCCGCCACAGGCCCAGGAGCTGAATCCAGAACTGACGCCGGGCCGGCCCCCGGACCCCCAGCCACCAGAGGATTTTGCCCAGAGCCTTGAGGTCTGCGAGTTTCCCCCGCCCGGCGCTTTCCGGCGCGGCAGCGCCCGGCGGAGGCGGAGAAGACAGTGCGGCCTGCCGCACCTCCGGGAGGACGGGCGGCATGTCCAGATAGTAGCGGTAAACCCGGGCCAGATAGCGGGAGGGTTGGTAGAGATAGTCCCAGGCCTGGGCATATTCCTCCAGGATCTCCGCCTCCGGGCGGTCCGGCTCAAAGTTGAAGGCTGAGATGAACGCCTCGGCGATAAACTCCACCCCTTCCCGCAGCCTCCCTTCCCCGGCCAACCGATCCCACAGGGCGGTGTGCGGCGGGGCCTGGAGGGCGTTGACCATCACCATGGGCAGGGCGTTCTCCTCGGTGAAGGCGCAGATCCGCCGCCCCGCGCCCTTCCTTTCCCCGTCAAAACCCAGGATGAAACTGCCGATCACCTCGATGCCGTTCCGTCTGAGATTATGGATGGATTCCACCAGGGGGTGTCGGATGTTGTGATATTTGCGTTGTGATTCCAATATCTTCTCATCCGGAGACTCGATCCCCGCGAAGACCCTTTCAAACCGGGCCCTCACCATGAGGTCCATCAATTCCTTATCCTGCCCGAGATTTATGGACGACTGGGTCAAGAAACTAAAGGGGTGGCCCCGGTCCCGCAACCAGGGGGTGAGTTCCTGGAGGATGGCCCGGGCGCGCTGCCGGTTGGCGATGAAGTTGTCGTCGCAGATGAAGATGGACCCCCGCCGACCCAGCCGGTAGAGGGCGTCGAGTTCCCCGACGACCTGCTGCGGCGTTTTATAGCGGGGCTTGCGTCCGAAGAGGCGCTCCACATCACAGAACTCACAGTTAAAGGGACACCCCCGGCAAGTCTGGATCGTAATGGTGCGGTAATCCTCCATGCGCAGCAGATCGAACCGCGGGATGGGCGAGGCGGTCAGGTCCGGCCTTTCCTCTATTTCGATCACCCCCGCCCTTCCTTCCCGCAAAGCCTCCAGGAACAAGGGGACGGTGTTCTCTCCTTCGCCCCGCACCACGAAATCCACCCCCGCCTCCAGGGCTTGCTCCGGAAACAGGGTGGGGAAGGGTCCGCCGGCGACCACGGTTTTCCCCCGGGACTTGGCCTCCTTGACCAGGTCCAGGAAGCCGGCCTTTTGAATGTGAAAGGCCGAAATCATGACCAGGTCGGCCCATTGCCAGTCATCTTCCTGCAACGGTCTGGCGCTGAGGTCGGCCAGACGCAGTTCCCAGGCTGCCGGCAGCAAGGCGGCGATGGTCAGCAGCCCCAGGGGAGGGTTGACCACTTTATAGCCGCCGAGGCGGAGGGCTTTACGGAAACTCCAAAAAGATAGTGGATATTCAGGACTTATCAGTAATGCCCGCATAACCTGTTCCTATTTCTCCCAAGAGGGTCCGCGGCGGCGCCGGCACTGGCACTGCCGCCTTGGGCGAGCCATCGCCTATTCCCGGGGAATCAGGCCTAGAACCCTGAGCTTTTGCAACAATTCGACGCGGCTGATGGGGGTCTCCCGGCGGAACAGCTCTTTGCCGGCGGCGTCCAGCACGATGAGGGTGGGAACGAAGACCACACGATATTCTTTGAAGAGGTGCTCATGGTGCTCACGGACCACCAGGCGCACTTCCAGGCGGTCCGGATAACGGGCCGCCACATCCTGAAGCACCTTTTCCATACGGGCGCAGATGGGACAGCCCGGCCGGCTGAACTCCAGGAGCACGGCCTTGCCCGGGGAAGGGGTGACCTGCCCGAACAAAAGGCCGGGAAAGACGAGGAGCAGGGCCAGGCACAGGGCTGCTTTGCCTGGACGGACTGAGCGTATGAGCGCCATGCATGACTCCCTGTGGCCGGAGGGGCCGGCCTCTGGACCGCGACGGAAAGGGCAGGGGGCCCCTTAGGCGCCGTAATACCCCGTAATGGTGGCCGACGCCAGGATCTTGTTCTGCAGGGCCTGCTCGAAGCCCGCCAGGCCCGCGTCCCCCTTCAGGTCGAGATGCTCCACGTTCAGGGCGTACACCGTGATGACATATGGGTGGATGCCCGTGCCCGGGGGCGGTTGGGGTCCGCCGTAGCCCGGTTTGCCCCAGGAATTCTTCAGCTCCCGGGCGCCGGCGGGCATCTGCTTGCCCGAAGCCCCCTCGGCCAGGGCGGCGGCCTCCGGCGGCAGGTTGATGACCAGCCAGTGGACCCAGTTCCGGGCCACCGGGTGGGGGTCCACCATGGACAGGGCCAGGGACCGGGTCCCCGGCGGCGGGGCGGTCCAGCTCAGGGGCACGGAGACATTGGCGCCTCCGGCTCCGGGCATGGCGTGGGCCTGGGGGATGGTGCCCCCGTCGGCGAAGGCGCCGGAAGTGATCTGCATATGTTCTTCTCCGTTCAGTCAAAAAAAATCTGCAAAAAAGGGGCATCAACCGGCGGGAGCTGACAATCAGGCGGGGTCCTCCCTGGTCTAATCCACCCCGCCGGCATAAACAGTATACCACGCAAAGCCCGCCTCTGGTATAGTGTCAGGTGCCAGGGTTCTGGGTTCTGGGTTCTGGGTTCTGGGATAATTGCTCCGCAAACCTCCTGAAAACCGGTGTGGCCCCCGTTTTTCTCGTTCCGAAGTTCATGCCTCGGACCAGTTGCAGGAGGTGCACTGCGGACCATAATTCCTGTCCGGGTCCAGTGCTGTCCGGTAAGGATCTTGCATCAACGCGGTGTTTAAGCCCCCTCCCCACGGTGGGAGGGGGTTGGGGGGAGGGGGGCGAATGAGGCATGTCCTCGTCATTACCAATATCGCCACCCCCACCCCAGCCCTCCCCCATCAAGGGCATTGGCGCTAACTTAAGCAAGCAGTGGGCATCCCAAGGGTAACCTGTTGAACAGTCAAGATAAATCCCCCCTTACCCCCCCTTTGCCAAAGGGGGGAATGAGCAGTCGGTGACCCGAAGTCCCCCTTTGGAAAAGGGTGATTTAGGGGGATTTTAAGTAAAATCGGTATGTTATGATGTAAACTGGTTTTTTCTTAAGTTAGCGCCAATGCCCATCAAGGGGGAGGGAGCCTGAAATGCAGGCTCTTCCATGTCCGGAGGCCTTTTTGATATTCGCCTCCTTTTCTCTCAGGGCTGAAACATCAAGGCTGGAAGGCAATATCCTTATAAGAGATGTCTTGTGAGGAAAAATCGCGCCGGACAGTTCTGACCTAAAACCTAAAACCTAAAACCCCCATTCAGGTGCCCCCATGGTCCGGGTCAAAATCTGCGGCATCACCAACCTTAACGACGCCCTGCTGGCCGCGGAGCTGGGGGCCCATGCCCTGGGGTTCATCTTTTATCCCAAAAGCCGCCGGTACATAAAGCCCACCGAGGCCAGGAACATCATCCGCCAGCTGCCGCCCCTGGTGCTCACCGTGGGAGTGTTCGTGGACGAGGACCCGGGCGCGGTGCGGGAAGTTGCGGCTATTGCCGGCCTGGACTGGCTGCAACTCCACGGCGCCGAATCCCCGGACTATTGCCGCGCCTTGGAACGCCGGGTCATCAAAGGCCTGCGCATCCGGGGCCCGAAAACTCTGCTCACCTTGCCCGATTACCGGGACGCGGTCCAGGCCGTGCTCCTGGACTCGTACAAAGCCGACACCCCGGGCGGCACCGGCGAAACCTTTGACTGGGACCTGGCCCGCCAGGCGCGAGACTATGGACCCATCATCCTGGCCGGCGGCCTCACTCCTAACAACGTGGCCCGGGCTATCGAGACCGTCCGGCCCGCAGCCGTGGACGTGGCCAGCGGGGTGGAGGCCGCGCCGGGGAAAAAGGACCATGAAAAACTCAGAAGGTTTTTCCAGGCGTGTAGAGAATTGAAAGATATTTAGACAGGTTGAGTCGACTGGAATCGTTATGGACCCAACCATTGAGGATCTGGTCCAGGAAATGACCGCCATCATGGTGGCGGCGGTGGACCCCCAACGGGTCATCCTCTTCGGCTCTTACGCCAAAGGTGAGGCCGGTCCCGCCTCGGACCTGGATTTCCTCATAGTCCAGGACCACCCTTTCACGCCCCAGGCCTCCCGGAGGAAGCAGATGGCCAGGCTCTGGCGGCTGTTGGCCCATTTTCCCGTGTCTCAGGATATCCTGATGGTCACCCCCGAAGAAGTGGACCAGTGGCGCGACACCATCAACCACGTCATCGCCCGGGCCTTGCGGGAAGGAAAGGTGGTCTATGAACGAGCTTGACCACGCCCGCACAATGCTTTCGTTGGCGGAGAAAGACCTGAGGGGCCTTCGGGGTATGCTGGACAGCCAGGTCTTTGCCGAGGAACTCTTCGGCGATGTGGTGACCCAAAAAGTGAAATAGGCCTGGAGCCGGGAGCCGGTCATCCGGCGGGATCACCGCAGGCTTCCAGGACGCGTTTTAAAATGGCTCAGGCTGGAAAGCCTGAACCCAAACCCTACATTCTTACCTCCCCTCCCATCTGCAACCAGTACAGCGGGCCGGGAAGGGGGAAGAGAGCGGGGGAGCAGGTTCTCCCCCGGTCCTCCATCAAATTCATCCCCAGGAGGTCCCATGCTACCGGACAGGCGGGGGCATTTCGGCAAGTTCGGCGGGCGGTTCGTGCCCGAAACGTTGATGCCGGCGTTGTTGGAGCTGGAGGAGGCTTATCGGCGCATCCGTCGCGACCCGGGGTTCCGCCGGGAGTTGGCCTGGCATCTCAGGCATTACGTGGGCCGGCCCACGCCGCTCTACCTAGCCCACCGCCTCACCCATGAACTGGGCGGCCCCCGCATTTTCCTCAAGCGGGAGGACCTGGCCCACACCGGCGCGCACAAGATCAACAACACCATAGGGCAGGGGCTCTTGGCCCGGCGCATGGGCAAGCGCCGCCTCATCGCCGAGACCGGCGCGGGCCAGCACGGGGTGGCCACCGCCACGGTGGCGGCGCTGCTGGGCCTGGAGTGCGACATCTACATGGGCACCGAGGACATCCGCCGCCAGCGCCTCAACGTCATGCGCATGAAGCTGCTGGGCTCCCGGGTGGCGCCGGTGGAGTCGGGGAGCTGCACCCTCAAGGACGCCATGAACGAGGCCATCCGGGACTGGGTCACCAACGTGCGCCACACCCATTACATCATCGGCTCGGTGGCCGGCCCGCACCCCTACCCCATGCTGGTGCGGGATTTCCAGGCGGTTTTGGGCCGGGAGGCCCGGGCCCAGGTGCGGCGCCTCACCGGCAAGCTGCCCCGCTGCCTGGTGGCCTGCGTGGGCGGCGGCAGCAACGCCATGGGCCTGTTCTATCCGTTTCTCAACGACCCGGTGCGCTTCGTGGGCGTGGAGGCCGCGGGCCACGGCCTGGAGGGCGGCTGTCACTCCGCCACCCTGGTGGCCGGTGCCGAAGGCGTGTTGCACGGCTCTTACAGCTATCTCCTGCAGGACGCCTGGGGCAACATCTGCGAGGCCCACTCCCTGGCCCCGGGCCTGGACTACCCCGGCGTGGGGCCGGAGCACGCCCACTTCAAGGAGACGGGCCGGGCGGAGTATGTGGCCGTAACGGATGAGGAGGCTCTTGAAGGCTTCAAACTCCTGGCCCGCACCGAAGGCATCCTGCCCGCCCTGGAAAGCGCCCACGCCATCGCCCACCTGAAAACCTTGGCCCCCCAATACGGCCAAGACGACGTCATCATCGTCAACCTCTCGGGCCGGGGCGACAAGGACGTGGAGGCGGTGGCGGAGGTGTTGGAAGGGAAGGAATAGATTTGTGGAGGAGAGGGCCGGGGGAGCAGTGGCTCCCCCGCCCTCCCCCCACACCCCCCTCCCAACCCCCTTTATGAGGGGGCAGGGAAGGCAGGGCAGGCGCCCCGCCTCCCCAAACCTTAACCCCTTAAGGGATTGGGGGAGGGGGTGTGGGGGAGGGGGCAAGGGTCTGTGACCCTTGGCCCCCTCTCCCACAACCTCAAGGAGGCACACCTTGACGCGTATTGACACAGTCTTTCGCCGGTTGCGGCAGCGGGGGGAGCGGGCCCTCATCCCCTTCATCACGGCCGGCGACCCCGACCGCGAGACCACCCGGCGGCTGGCCCTGGCCATGGCCGCCCGGGGCGCGGACCTGCTGGAGCTGGGGATTCCCTTTTCGGACCCCCTGGCCGACGGCCCCACCATCCAGGCGGCCAGCAACCGGGCCATCGCCGGCGGGACTCACTTCCCGGAGGTGCTGGAGCTGGCCGGCAAGATTCGCACCGAAACCGACATCCCCCTCATCCTCATGGGCTATTACAACCCCATCCTTAAGTACGGGCTGCCCGCCGCGGCCCGGGACGCGGCGGCGCAAGGGGTGGACGGCTTCATCATCCCGGACCTGCCCCCCGAAGAGGCCGCGGACTGGCGCCGGGAAGCCCAGGCCGCGGGTCTGGCGCCCGTGTTTCTGGCCGCGCCCACCAGCGGTCCGGCCCGTCTCAAGATGCTGGGGCGCCTTACCCGGGGCTTCCTCTATTACGTCTCGGTGACGGGCATCACCGGCGCCCGGCGGGAGCTGCCCCCGGAGTTGCTCCAGGAGCTGCGCGACCTGCGCTCCCTGGTCACCTGCCCCGTGGCCGTGGGCTTCGGCATCAGCGAGCCCGAGCAGGTGGCCCAACTGGCCCCCTACGTGGACGGCGTGGTGGTGGGCAGCGCCATTGTCCAGCGCATCGCCCGGTCGGCGGGGGAGGAGCTCGTCAGAGAGGTGGGCGATTTTGTGGCGGCCCTGAAGGCTCCCTTAAGGCCCAAGGCATGAGCCGCGGCCTGCCCCGGTTCCCGGACTTTAAGCCCCTGGCCCTGGAGGACCGGCAGGTCATCCAGCCTCTACTGTGGGACTATCAGCCGGATACCTCCGAACTCACCTTCACCAACCTCTTCATCTGGAAGGACCATTATCATTTTGTCTGGTGCCTGGACGGGGATTGCCTCCTGGTGGCGGGGGCCGGCCCGTCCGGCGCCTGGGGCTACCCGCCCGTGGGGCCGGGACCCCGGGCGGACGCGGCCCGCCGTCTGCTGACCTGGTTAAGGGAAGAAAAGGGCGAGCCCGCACCGCGCCTGGAACGGGCCGACGCCCGCCTGGCCGCCGAACTGTCGGGACAGGCGGGTCTCACCGTGGAGCCGGTGCGGGACCATTTCGACTATGTCTACCTGACCGCGGACCTCATCCATCTGGCCGGCAACAAATATCACGCCAAACGCAACCACCTGAACAGCTTCCGGCAGGCCCATGCGTTCAGCTATGTCCCGATGGGCGCAGCGCACCTGCCCGCCTGCCTGGCCCTCACCGAGTCCTGGTGCCGTCTCAAACGCTGCGAGGAAGATTTGAGCCTCATGGGCGAATGGGCCGCGGTGCGCCTGGCCCTGCGGCATGTTGAGGACCTGGCCCTCACCGGCGGCGTCGTCCTGGTGGACGGCCGGGTGGAGGCCTTCGCCCTGGGCGAGCTCCTGAACCGGGACACCGCGGTGGTGCACATCGAAAAGGCCAACCCGGAAATCCGGGGCCTCTACGCCCTCATCAACCAGCAGTTCTGCGAACAGGCCTGGTCCGCCGCGCCCTTCATCAACCGGGAGCAGGACCTGGGGGAACCCTGCGCACCGCCAAACTCTCCTACCACCCCCACCGCCTGGTTGAAAAATTCCGCCTCAGGTTGAGCTGAATCCCGTATAGCCAGGGAGCCTCTTGCAAAACTCCCTGAAGCTTTCGCGGGTCATTCTGAGCGCAGCGAATGATCTTGTAATTACAAGGCCTTTGGATCCTTCACTTCTTTCAGGATGACAAAATCGGCAATTTTGCCAAAGGCTCCAGGGAGAGGGCAGGGGCCTGACGCCCTGGCGCACCTGGCTTGCCCTTCCGCCGATTAGTATTAGCAAGGTTAAGTAGCACAAAAACCCTATAATTTTCCCCCCTTTTCTAAAGGGGGGTCAGGGGGGATTTCTCTGTCTATCCTGATGGTTGGCCAATTAATTCATGTAGTACGATTAGTTGTCCCCCCACATCAACCCTCGTTCCCAAGCTCCCGCTTGGGAACGCCATTGCACCCGAAGCTCCTGCTTCGGAACCTGACAGCCATCTTCGACGACGAGGCGCGCAGCGTCGCTCCTTTCGCCAAGGGCGCCCAAGCACAATGCTGTTCACTTAAGGCTCTCCAACTCGACAGGAAAATCCCCTTAAACAGAAGAGAATGTAGAACAGCCGCCCCCGGCTGTTCATTTTAAAAGAGCAGGCGGGGGCGCCTGCTCCACATGAAACAAGGATTGTGGCTAAAGTGAACAGCATTTGCCCTAACCCTGCTAATCGCCTGAAAACCTTGACGTTAAGGCAAGACCGCCCTCGCTTCAGAAAAATCTTGATATTTTCCCGGTTATCGACGTATCATGAAAAATAAGGAGAAGTGTTTATATAATTGACATAATTGCCACTCTCTGAGAAGTCCTTTGGTTTCGAGAGCTTGGATGCTCAGTTCTCGTTCCCTGAGGATTGCCCACCACCAGGCCGGCGGCGGGGGAGGATTGCCGGGGGATGGAGGAGGAGGACCATGAAACCTTGCCGACAACGCGGTTTGAACCGCCGGGGCAGCCCCCGCGCTGTAGGCCGGACCGTCCTGGCTCTCAACATCATCGCTTTCATCCTCACCCTCACCTGGCCCCGGGCCGCCCCGGCCCAGGGCGCCTGGAGCGAAACCGGCTCCATGGCCGCCGCCCGTTCCCTACATACTGCCACCCTCTTGACTGACGGCAGGGTCCTGGTGGCAGGGGGACATGGTTCTGATAAAATCCTGGCCAGCGCCGAGTTCTTTAACCCGGGCACGGGCTCCTGGACCGCCGCCAACTCCCTGGCCACGGCCCGCCGTCTTCATACGGCTACCCTGCTGGCCGACGGCCGGGTGCTGGTGGCGGGGGGATTTAATCCCACCGATGTCCATCTGAACACTGTTGAAATTTTTGACCCGGTCCGCGAGACCTGGAGCACTCCCGCGGCCATGATCCATAAGCGTGTAACGCACGTCTCCACGCGGCTGGCCGACGGCCGGGTGCTGGTGGCGGGGGGATATAATCGCGCCGAAGGCTTCCTGGACACTGCCGAAATTTTTGACCCGGACAGGGAGACCTGGAGCACCGCCGGGAGCATGACCCACAAGCGTTCGGAGGGCACCGCCACGCGGCTGCCTGACGGCCGGGTCCTGGTGGCGGGGGGGGACAATGCCAGCGGTCCGCTGGACAGCGCGGAAATCTATAATCCGCAGGACAATGCCTGGAGCGGCGCCGGCACTATGCTCAACAAACGCGCCGGCCACACGGCCACCCTCCTGCGCGACGGCCGGGTCCTGGTGGTGGGGGGAGTGGGGAAAGGCGAATACCTGAGCAGCGCCGAAATTTAACACCCGGGTACGAATAGCTGGAGTGCTCCACCTGCCCAGCCCAACGCCCGCCGTTACAACCACTCGGCAAGTTTGCTGGCCGACGGCCGGGTCCTGGTGGTGGGAGGATATGATGGAGTTTATCTGGCCAGCGCCGAGCTCTATGATCCGGCTACGGGGGCCTGGACTGCCGCCGACTCGCTGGCCATCGGACTCAGTTCGCATAGCGCCACCCTGTTGGCCGACGGCCGGGTTCTGTTGACGGGGGGACATAGTCTCGACGTGCTTAAGAATGCCCAAATCTATGACCCGCTCAATGTAATCAGGAACGCCAGTTTTGAATCGGCCGGCGTGGATCCGGGCGAGGGCCACAGTTTCTTGCCGGGCGACAGCACCGCCATCACCCACTGGACCGTGGGGGGCGCAGGCATCGATTATTTGGGAGGGGCTTGGCCGCCTGCCGAGGGGCGCCGCAGCCTGGACCTGAATGGGCCGGGTTCGGGCAGCATCCGGCAAGTCATGGACACCTCCAGGTGGCCGAGGTACCTGGTCACCTTTTCCCTGGCGGGCAACCCCGACGGCGGTCCTGCGGTGAAGTCGCTCAGGGTGTATGCAGGGAGCCAGTTTCAGGACTTCACCTTCGACATCACCGGCAAGTCCAAGGCCAACATGGGCTGGACCGTCAAATCCTGGACCTTTTTGGCTTCCGCCGCCTCGACGACCCTGGAATTTCGGTCTTTAACCAGCGGCCCCTACGGTCCGCTCCTGGATAAGGTGCGGGTCATCCGGGCCCCGGCGCCCCCGCCGACGCTACTGTTGCTGGATTGATGCAGGGTAGGAGGTGAACACCAACGGATAGATAGACCTGCCGTGACCGGTGCGCAGTGCCCACCCTACATGTTCTTGGATTGATCGCGGGTTAGTAACGTCGGGGCGGGTTTGAAACCCGCCCCGACCGCGAGGCATGGTGGTTACAAATCTCCGGAGATCAGCACATCCGGCCCCAGGCGGCGGATGGTGAGGTTGGCGGCGATGTGGGCCTCGGCCAGGCGGTCTACGCCCAGGCCGGCGATGGCGGGGTAGGCGTCCCGGCCGCCCAGGATTTTGGGGGCGAAAAAGAAGAAGAAGCGGTTTACCAGGCGCTGGTCGAAGAAGCTGCCCAGCACGGCGGCGCCGCCTTCCACCAGCAGGCTTTGGACCCGGCGGCGGCCCAGAAGTTCCAGGAGGGGTTTGAGGGCCACCCGGCCGTCCTCCTCGGGCAGCACCAGCACCTCATGCCCCAGCCTCTGCACGGCCTTGATTTTTTCCCCTGGCGCGGCCGCGGTGGCGGCGACCCAGGTGGGCGCGGGGGAGTCCAGGTGGAGCAGCCGGGCTTCTAAAGGAATACGCAGGCGGCTGTCCAGGACGATGCGGATGGGGTCTTTGCCGGGTTTTTGTGACAACTGAACAGCCGGGGGCGGCTGTTCCACCTGGCCCTGCACAGGCTGGAAGCCTGGGCCACCAACTTCAGGGGTTGGGAGAGGGGGTGTGGGGGAGAGGGCAGGGGGTTGCGCCCCCTGGC